>DAORNK010000522.1:0-2640 GCA_035440985.1 Rubrivivax sp.
CAGGGCGGCGGCCACGCGCCATCCGCGACAATCGACGAATTGCCAGGATCCCGGATGCCAGCCCCTCTTGCCGACCCACCCCGTGAGCATGCGCCGCTGGTCAGCGTGATCATGCGCAGTATGGACCGCCCATCGCTGGCGCGGGCCCTGCAGTCGGTGGCAGAGCAGACCCATCGCCCCATCGAAGTGCTGCTGGTCAATGCGCGGGGGCCAACGCACACCACACCGCCGACGTCGTGGTCCGACCTGGCCGTGCGCGTGGTGGGTGCTGAAGACGGCCGGGCCCTGCCGCGCGCGCAAGCCGCGCAGGCCGGCCTGCAAGCGGCCACCGGTGCCTGGGCCTTGTTCCTGGACGATGACGACGAGCTGCTGCCCGCGCACGTGAGCCGCCTGGTCGCGGCTGGGCAGGAGCAGGCGCAGGCGGTGGCCGTCTATGCCGACGTCGACCTCGGCCAGATGGTGGACGGGGTCTGGCAGGTGCAGCATCGTTTCGCGGCGGACTTCGATCCGGTGCGCCTGCTCTTCGAGAACTACCTGCCCATCCATGCCGTGCTGTTCCGCCGCGACCTGGCGCAACGGCATGCCCGGTTCGACCCGGCGTTCGAGCTGTTCGAGGACTGGGACTTCTGGCTGCAGCTGGCGCAGGCCGGCCCCTTCGTGCGCGTGCCTGGTGTCACCGCTCGCTACGTCGCCCCGCATGCAGCGGGCCACAGCGCCGTGTTCGAAGACTCGCCGGCAGCGCGCTCGGCACGGGAACGCCTCTTCGAGAAGTGGCGACAGCGTCAGAGTCCGCAACGGTATGCGCAGGCCTTGAATCGCCTGCAGGCGATGTTCCGCCGCGTGGGCCAGATGCAGGCCGAACTCGAGGACCTGCAGCGCGGCCATGCCGAGCAGGCGGCGGTGCTGCAGGCACGGGAAGCCGAACTCGCGGGCTTCGTGCCCCTGCTAACCGCCCGCGAGGCGGAGATCGCCAGTGGTCGCGTCGAACTTGAGGCCCAGCAACTGCTGAGGGCCGCGCGCGAACAGGAGCTGGCCAATGCACTGGCCGCCATCGAAGCGCAGCGTGAACTGCTGGCGCACCGCGAGCGCGAAGCCCGCGAGGGTGTGGAATACGCGCACAGCCTGCGGCACACGTTGACACAGCGGGAACGCGAGATCGCCGATGCCGCCCTGCAGTTGACCGAACTGCGTGCCGCATGGGAAGCCGACCGGCTGACCCTGAACCAACGCGATGCCGAACTGGCTCAGCGTGTTGCCGAACTGGCTCAGCGCGATGCCGAACTGGCTCAGCGCGATGCCGAATTGGCTCAGCGCGAAGCCGAACTGGCCGCATTGCACGCCGAAAAACCGCTGCAGGCACTGGCCCGCACCCTCCGAAGAAGACTCAAGCCCCATGGATCTCGTTCCTGACGAAATCGCCGGCAGCCCCGACCGGGGCACGGTGGTCTTCACCATCGTTTCGCGCAACTACTTCCACTTCGCCCTCAACCTGATGGCCAGCGTGGCCGAACACCTGCCCGGTGCGCGCCGCGTGGTGGCCGTCTGTGATGAACGCGAAGGGATCGAGCCGCCCGACCCCGGCATCGAGTTGCTGGCGCTGGCGGACATCGGCATCGCCGCGCTGGATGCGATGGTGGTGCAGTACAGCATCCTGGAGCTGAACACGGCCATCAAGCCGTTCGTCTTCAGTCGTCTGTTCGCCGAAGCGTCGGTTGAGCGGGTGATCTACTTCGACCCCGACATCCAGCTCTTCAGCAGCGGCGCACGCCTGTTGCAGCACCTGCGCGATGCCGATGTCGTGCTCACGCCGCATCTCACCGCGCCGCTGGCCGACGACAGGCACCCGTCGGATCTGTCCATCCTGCAAAGCGGCACCTACAACCTGGGCTTCGTGGCCATGCGCCGCTGCGAAGAGACAGCGCGGCTGCTGCGTTGGTGGCAGGGCAAGCTGGAGCGCGACTGCGTGGTGGACATCCCGCGTGGCCTGTTCACCGACCAGAAGTGGATGGATCTCGTACCCGGCTTCTGCGCGCGCACGGTGGTCGAGCGCCACCCCGGCTGGAACGTGGCCTACTGGAATCTGGCGCATCGGCAGGTCGAGTCCGGTGCGGGCGGCTTCACGGTCAACGGCCAGCCGCTGTTCTTCTTCCACTTCTCGGGCTACGACCCGCGCAGCGCTTCGATCAGCAAGCACCAGGATCGCTTCACGCTGGCCGCTTGCACGCCGGCCACGCAGCAGCTCTTTGCGCTGTACACCGAGCGTCTGGCCGCAGCCGGCAAGGAGCGCTATGCCGCGATGCCCTACGCCTTTGCCAGGCTGGCCGATGGCACGCTGCTGCCGGACTGTGCACGCCGCGCCGTGCGGCGCCATCTGGATTGGAGCCGTCCGATGCCGCCATTGCGCTCGGCGGCTGGCGCGCAGTTCGTGATCGACTTCCTGACGCAGCCGGTGGACGATCTGCAGCCCCCCGTCTCGCGCCTGGCCCTTCAGCTGTACGAAGACCGGGCCGATCTGCAGGCGGCGTTCCCCGACATGCTGGGCAGCCGGCGCGAGGCCTATCTGAACTGGTTTGCCGAACGCGCCGGCCCGGAAGCCGGTGTCGCCGGCCCGCTGGCACAGGCCAGGCCGCACGTGGCGTC
>DAORNK010000523.1:0-978 GCA_035440985.1 Rubrivivax sp.
TGGCGCCGGTGCAGCGCGGCAGCACCGATTCCGGAGCGCCCTTGACCCAGGCCCGCCAGCCAGCCCCTTCGGCATGCAGGGTGCTCATGCGCTTGCGTTCGGCATCGAAGGGCCATTCGTGCAGCCGTGCGCAGGTCTGGCGCAGCGCGGCCACGTCCACCCCGGCATCCTGCGCGGCCTGCAGCAGGGCCGTCTCGGTGGGGTCGCCCACCCAGCCAGCAGGCCCCGGGCCGGCGTCGTTGCACAGGGCCAGCCCGGTCCACAGTGCGCGTTCGTCATCGCCCCAGCTCAGGTGTTCCCGCACCTGCATGCGGTTGAGCGTCAGCGTGCCGGTCTTGTCTGAACAGATCACGTTGACCGAGCCCAGGGTCTCCACGCTGGGCAGGCGGCGTACCAGTGCGTTGACGCCCACCAGACGGCGCGCCCCCAAGGCCAGCAGCACGGTCACCACGGCGGGCAGGGCTTCGGGGATGGCGGCCACGGCCAAGCTGATGGCCGTCAGCGCCATCAACAACACGGGCTCGCCGCGCAGCACGCCGATGGCGAACACCACGGCGCAGATGGCCAGCACCACCACCGACAGCCGCTTGCCGAAGGCGGCCAGCCGTTGCTGCAGCGGCGTGGCGCGCGTGGTCGCCTCGCCCAACAGCGTGGCCACCTGGCCCAGCTGGGTGCTGGCGCCCGTGGCGACCACCAGGCCTGCCGCACGTCCGTGCGTGACCAGCGTGCCCTTGTAGGCCATGTTGTGGCGGTCGCCCAGGGGCCGCTCGCCAGCCGGCAGGTGGGCAGGTGACTTCTCCACCGTGACCGATTCGCCGGTCAGCGCCGACTCGTCCACGCGCAGCCGCGCCACCTCGTGCAGCCGCAGATCGGCCGGCACCAGGTTGCCGGCTTCCAGCAGCACCACGTCGCCGGGCACGATGTGTTCGGTGGGCACCCGCTGCACCTGGCCGCCGTCGCGCCGCACCGTGGCCTGTG
>DAORNK010000523.1:1051-2607 GCA_035440985.1 Rubrivivax sp.
GGCCGCGTTGAGGACCACGATGATCAGGATGACCACCGTGTCGGCCAGGTCGCCGATCAGGCCGGACAGCACCGCCGCGCCCAGCAGCACCAGGATCATGAAGTCGCGAAACTGGTCCAGCAGACGCTGCCACGCGGGGCGCGGCGCGGCCTCGGGCAAGCGGTTGTGGCCACTGTGGGCCAGCCGCACGGCCACTTCGTCGGCGGCCAGGCCATCCGCAGGGCTCACGCCCAGGTGACGCGCCACGTCGGCCGCAGGCTGCGTATGGGGTTCGGGCAGCGCCGCCCCGGGCCGACTTGCAGCGGGCGGCGGCGCTTGAGGTCGGGTCATGGCCAGGGGCGTGCAACGGGTTGCGCAGGGCGCCCGGGGCCGGAAGGTGCGGATCGGGCGCCGGTGGCGGCAACCTCAAGGTTACGCCGGCTTGCGGTAAATTCCCGGGCCCCTGCCGCCCACGCTCCCGGGCCCCGCCTGGCTGCGTCAGGCCCCCTGATGAACACCACCGAGCTCTTCCTCGTCGCCATGCTCATCGTCTTCACGGTGCCCTACCTCGTGTGGCGCCTGGGGCGCACCGAGTACTGGGCACCGCTGGTGGTGGTGCAGATCATTGCCGGCATCCTGCTCGGGCCCGGCGTGCTGGGGGCGGCACTGCCGGGCTACTACCAGACCATCTTCACGCCGGCCGTGATCACCGCACTCAACGGCGTGGCCTGGTGGGCGGTGATGCTGTTCGTCTGGATCGCCGGCATCGAACTGGATCTGACCCAGGCCTGGAAGTACCGTCGCGAGAGCGGCATCACCGCGGGGCTGGCACTGGGCGTGCCGCTGGTCTTCGGCAGCGCGGCGGCGGTGGCCATGCTGGCCACCAGCGGCTGGGTGGGCCCCAAGGCGATGACCTGGCAGTTCGTGCTGGGCGTGGGCATGAGCTGCGCCGTCACCGCGCTGCCCATCCTGATCCTGTTCATGGAAAAGCTGCACATCCTGCGCCAGCCCATAGGCCAGCGCATCCTGCGCTACGCGAGCCTGGACGACATCGCCATCTGGGGTGTGCTGGCCTTGATCCTGATGGACTGGCAGCGTGTCGGCCGGCAGGCGGCCTTCCTGCTGGTCTTTGCACTGGCCTGCCTCGCGCTGCGCTGGCTGATGCAACGCATCCCCGAGCGTGACCGCTGGTACGTGGGCCTGATCTGGCTGGCGCTGTGCGCGCTGGGGGCGGACTGGAGTGGCCTGCACTTCATGGTCGGCGCCTTCCTGGCCGGCGCCAGCCTGGACAGCCACTGGTTCGACCAGAAGCAGATGGACCATCTGCGCCACCACGTGCTGCTGGTGGTGATGCCGGTGTTCTTCCTGAGCACGGGGCTGCGCACCAACTGGGAGGTGGGCGGCGCGGCGGTGTTCATCGCCGCGGCCTGGCTGCTGGTGGCCAGCGTGGCCGGCAAGCTGATCGGCATCCACATCGCCGGGCGCGTGCTCAAGTGGCAGCCCGGCGAAGCCAGCCTGATCGGCTGGCTGCTGCAGACCAAGGCGCTGATCATGATCATCTTCGCCAACGTGCTGCT
>DAORNK010000524.1:0-2580 GCA_035440985.1 Rubrivivax sp.
GACCCTGGTGGCGCTGGCAGCGTTACTGGCGCGCCTGGGCAGCACCGGCCCGACGCGGCGTGTCCTCAACGCCGTGGGCGGCCTGCTGTTCATCGGCCTGGCGCTGCGGCTGCTGCGCGAACGGCCAGCGGGAGCCTGACGCGCTGGCTGATGCCGTCGGTGCCCGGGCCCGGCCGGGCCAGGCCCGGGTTCCGGGCGGCGCGCCACAATGGCGTCATGCACATCCTCATCGTCGGTGCCTCGCGGGGTCTGGGTCTTGAATTCGTCGCGCAGTACCGCGCCCAGGGTGATGCCGTCACGGCGACCGCACGCGACGAGCCCGGGCTGGAGCGCCTGCGCACGCTGGGGGCCAGGCCGCTGCGGCTGGACGTGGCCGATGCCGCCAGTGCGTCCGGCCTGGCCTGGCCCATCGATGGCGAAGCCTTCGACACGGTGATCGTCAATGCGGGGGTCTATGGGCCGCGTACCGAAGGCCTGCAGACACCCACCGAGGCGGACTTCGATGCCGTGATGCACACCAATGTTCTGGGCCCGATGCGCGTGCTGCCGCAGCTGGCGGATGCGCTGGCACCGGGCGCCCGGGTGGCGGTGATCTCTTCGCGCATGGGCTCGATCAGCCAGCGGGGCTCATCCGCGGGATGGCTCTACCGCGCGTCCAAGGCGGCGCTCAATTCGGTGCTCAAGGACGTTTCGCTGGTATGGGCCGGCAGGGCCATCTGCGTGGCCTTGCACCCCGGCTGGGTGCGCACCGAGATGGGCGGCGCCGCGGCCGATCTGGCGGTACCGGATGCGGTGGCCGACATGCGCCGCACGCTGGCCGCACTGAAGCCAGCGGACAACGGCGGCTTCTTCAACCACGACGGTCAGCCGCTGGCCTGGTAATGCACGGCCGGCCTGCACAGGAGACACCCCATGCTGCTCACCGAAGACCATCGCGCCGTGCAGGACGCCGTGCGCAGTTTCGTGCAGGCCGAGATCGCACCGCACGCCGCCGCCTGGGACAAGTCCCACGCCTTTCCCGCGGCGCAGCTGCGCGGCCTGGCGGCACTGGGCTGTTACGGCGTGGCGGTGCCCGCGGAGTGGGACGGCGCCGGGCTGGACTACCTGGCGCTGGCCGTGATCCTGGAGGAGATCGCCGCCGGCGATGGCGCCACCAGCACCGTGGTCAGCGTCAACAACTGCCCGGTGTGCAGCATCCTGATGGCCTTCGGCAACGCCGAGCAGAAGGAACGCTTCCTCAAGCCGCTGGCGCGCGGCGCGATGCTGGGCGCCTTCTGCCTGACCGAGCCGCATGTGGGCAGCGAGGCCGGCGGCCTGAAGACCACCGCGGTGCGCGAACGCGACCACTACGTGCTCAACGGCGTCAAGCAGTTCATCACCAGCGGCAAGCACGGCGATGTGGCCATCGTGATGGCCGTCACCGACAAGGCCGCGGGCAAGAAGGGCATCAGCGCCTTCCTGGTGCCCACGGCCACGCCGGGCTACACGGTGGCGCGGCTGGAAGACAAGATGGGCCAGCACGCCAGCGACACGGCGCAGATCCTGTTCGACAACTGCCGCATCCCGGCGGAATACCTGCTGGGCGAAGAAGGCATGGGCCTGAAGATCGCGCTGTCCGGGCTGGAGGGCGGGCGCATCGGCATCGCCAGCCAGAGCGTGGGCATGGCGCGGGCGGCTTTCAACGCCGCGCTGGCCTACAGCAAGGAACGCACGAGCTTCGGCCAGCCCATCTTCCACCACCAGGCGGTGCAGTTCAAGCTGGCCGAGATGGCCACGCAGGTGGAGGTGGCGCGGCAGATGATCTGGCACGCCGCCAGCCTGAAGGACACGGGGCAGCCCTGCCTCAAGGAGGCCGCGATGGCCAAGCTCTTCGCCAGCGAGATGGCCGAGCGCGTGTGCAGCGACGCGATCCAGGTCTTCGGTGGTTACGGCTACGTCAGCGACTTTCCGGTCGAACGCATCTACCGCGACGTGCGCGTGTGCCAGATCTACGAAGGCACGAGCGAGGTGCAGAAGATCCTCATCGGGCGGGCGCTGGCCTGAGCTTGTGAAGCATTCCGCCACACCCGCTCGTGCGTCCGAAACGGCGCCGCTCTGCGTTGCAAATGCTCGCCGTAGCCCGGGCTACGTCTGCGCTTTGCGCCTTGATCGGCACCGTTTCTGACACCCGCTCGGGCGCGCCGGAATACTTCACAAGCTCTGACGGCCCAGCCCAGGGGTCTGGGCGCAGCCGGTCGGCGCAGCGCTACAGTGGGCCCATGACCGAAGACGAAGCGCGCCGTGTGGTGCTGGTGCAGGCCCATGAACCTGCGCTGGTGCCGGGTGCCGCCCATCGCGACGAGGCCTTGCAGCGCCTGTGGTCACCCGAAGACCGGGCCTGGGCCACGCGCCAGGCCTTGGCGGCGGTGGGGGAAAAGGCCACACCGCAGGCCTTTGTCGTCGCACGTGCGGGTGCCGCCCTGCAGCGCCTGCTGCCCCGTGCACCGCAGGCGCAGCGCTGGCTGGACCGGCGCGTCTGGCACCCGGCCTGGGTGGTGCTGGCGCTGGTGCTGGGGTTCATGGGCGGGGTGCTGGTCGATC
>DAORNK010000525.1:0-2563 GCA_035440985.1 Rubrivivax sp.
CGCCGCGCTGGGCGGCACCGCGCTCACGCTGCTGGCCGCCTGGGCTGCCTGGCTGCTGGCCGCCGGGCGGGCACGCTTCCAGCAGCGCGCGCGCGAACTCACCGCCGATCTGGACCGGCTGGCGCAGATCGTCGAGCACACGTCCAACGCCGCGTCCCTCACCGATGCGCAAGGCCGCATCACCTGGACCAACGCCGCCTTCACGCGCCTGTCGGGCTACACCCGCGAAGAAGCCCTGGGCCGCACGCCGAAGGATCTGGTGGACAGCGGCAAGAACGCGCCAGAGGTGCTGGCGCGACTGCAACAGGGGCTGCGCGAAGGCATCGAAGCCCACGCCGAGGTGCTCAACCGCGCCAAGGATGGCCACGAGTACTGGTTGCACGTCGACGTGCAGCCCATGCGCGACGCCGCCGGCACGATCACCGGCTTCATGGAGATCGGCACCGACATCACCGCCACCCGCGCCGCTGCCGAGGCCCTGGCCCTGGAACGCGCACGTCTGGCGCGCATCATCGCCAGCACGCACGCCGGCGAGGGCGAGATCAACGTGCGCACCGGCGAGCTGCGCATGAGCGAACGTTGGGCCGCGATGCTGGGCTACACGCTGCAGGAGATCGAACCGCTGGCGCGCAGAGCCGGGCCGGGCCTCTTCCACCCTGACGACCTGCTCGCGGCCACCACCGCCATGAAGCGCTATCTGCAGGGTCAGGCGCCGGTGTACGAGCTCGAACACCGCATGCGCCACCGCGACGGCCACTGGGTCTGGCTGCAGGGGCGTGGCAGCGTGTCGCAGCGCGATGCCCAGGGCCGGCCCGAGTGGGTCTCGGGCGTGCACATCGACATCACCGAAAAGCGCGAAGCCTCGCGCCGCTGGCAGGCGCGCGCCGAGCTGTCCGCCGACTGGTTCTGGCAGACGGATGTGGCGCACCGCTTCATCGAGCTGTCGCTGGGCGACGACCGCGCCCACCTCATCGACCGCCCGGCCTTCGTCGGCCATCGCCGCGACGAGATCAGCGCCATCGAGCCGCCCGACGAAGGTTGGGCCGCCTTCCATGCGCGGCT
Source organism: Rubrivivax sp. (assembly GCA_035440985.1). GTDB lineage: Bacteria > Pseudomonadota > Gammaproteobacteria > Burkholderiales > Burkholderiaceae_C > Rubrivivax. The sequence goes on from DAORNK010000525.1 coordinate 1,063, forward strand.
GGACCGGCACGAGCCCTTTGCCGGCATCGTCTACCGCGCGCGCAACGCCGCTGGCGACCCCGCCTGGTGGGAAATCGATGGCCGCCCGCGCTTCGACGAGGACGGGCGCTTCCTGGGCTACGAAGGCGTGGGTCGCGACATCACGGCGCGCCGCCGCATCACCGATGACCTGCGCGAGAGTCTGCTGCTGGTGGACACGCTGTTCCAGTCCATTCCCATCCCGGTGGTGCTCAAGGACAACGAGGGCCGCTACCTGCGCATGAACAAGGCCGGCACCGAGCTCTTCGGCAGCGGCGGGCTCGAGGTGCTGGGCAAGACCGCCGACGAGCTGGCAGACCCCGCGGTTGCGGCACTGCACGGCGAACACGACCTGATCGTGCAGGGCACACGCGAACTGTGCAGCTATGAAGTCCACCAGCGCTTCGGCCACGGACCGGTGATCGACGCGCTGGTGAGCAAGGCGCCGGTGGTGGACGCGGCCGGCCAGGTGATCGGCATGATCGCGACCGTGGTCGACATCTCGCGCACCAAGGACGCCGAGCGCGCGATGGCCGAGGCCCGCGCCGTGGCCGAAGCAGCCAACAACGCCAAGTCGGCCTTTCTGGCCACCATGAGCCACGAGATCCGCACGCCCATGAACGGCGTGGTGGGCATGGCCGAGCTGCTGCTGCACAGCCAGCTGGACGACGAACAGGCGCAGACCGTGCGCACCATCGTCGAATCCGCGCAATCGCTGCTGGGGCTGATCGACGACATCCTGGACTTTTCCAAGATCGAGGCCGGTCGGCTGGAGCTGGAGCAGACCGAGTTCGACCTGACGCCGCTGGTCGAGGGGGTGTGCGCCGCACTGTCGCCGCTGGCCGTGGCGCGCGACGTGCGCCTGACCGTCTGCATCGCGCCGCAGGTGAGCGAGCGCGTGGTGGGCGACCCCATGCGCGTGCGCCAGTTGCTCAACAACCTGGTGGGCAACGCCATCAAGTTCAGCGCCGGCCAGCCCGGTCGCAAGGGTGCGGTGGCGGTGCGCGTGGATCCCGAAGGCCCTGCGCTGCACTTCAGCGTGGCCGACAACGGCATCGGCATGGACGCGGCGACGCAGGCACGGCTGTTCACGCCCTTCACCCAGGCCGAGGTCTCGACCACGCGGCGTTTCGGCGGCACCGGGCTGGGCCTGGCGATCTGCCGCCGACTGGTGGAGATGATGTCCGGCCACATCGGGGTGGAAAGCGCACCGGGCGCCGGCGCCACCTTCAGCTTCACCCTGCCCCTGCCCGCCGCGGCCGACCAACCGCCAGCCGAACACCCGCTGCTGGCCGGGCTGGACTGCATCCTCGTGCCCGGCGCCGACCTGCCCGAGGCCAACCTGCGCCAGTGGCTGCAACAGGCCGGCGCACGTGTGGCCCGTGCACCCAATCTGGCCCTGGCGCAGGCTGACGCCGCGGCACTACCCGGCCCCACGCTGCTGCTCCACGGCGACGCGGCTTCGGCGATGTCCACTTGCGCA
>DAORNK010000526.1:0-2562 GCA_035440985.1 Rubrivivax sp.
CAGGGCCTTTGGCCACCCCGGCGCGGGTGCATGGGATTGCCTCTCACACTCTGAAGCCGAAGGGCCTCTCAATTGGGGTCAGAGCAGCGCCACCGCCCGGCCCGCTGCCTTGTGCGACAGTGGGGGGCTGACTCAGGAGAACGCGCTTTGAAGCTGCTTTTTGTCGCCGACCCTCTGGAGTCGTTCAAGATCCACAAGGACTCCACATTCACGATGATGCGCGAGGCGGCCCATCGTGGCCACGTCCTTCTGGCCTGTGAGCCGCGGCATCTGCGCTGGCAACGCGGTGAGCCGGTGCAGACCCAGGCGCGCGAAATCACGCTGACCGGGCAGACGCCGGACTGGTTCCGCGGCGTCGCCCACCCGGATCTGGCGCTGCGCGACGTGGATGCGGTGGTGATGCGCAAGGACCCGCCCTTCGACAGCGAGTACTTCTACGCCACCCACCTGCTCGGGCAGGCCGAGCGCGAGCGCGCCCGCGTCTTCAACCGGCCTGCGGCGCTGCGTGATCACCCCGAGAAGCTGGCGATCCTGGAGTTTGCGCAGTTCATCGCGCCCACCCTGGTCACGCGCGACGAGTCCGACGTGCGGCAGTTTCATGCCGAGCACGGCGACATCATCCTCAAGCCCCTGGACGGCATGGGCGGGATGGGCATCTTCCGTGTCGCACGCGACGGCCTGAATCTGGGCAGCATCGTCGAGACACTGAACCGCGACGGTGCGCAGACGCTGATGGTGCAGAAGTTCCTGCCTCAGATCACGCTGGGCGACAAGCGCATTCTCGTGATCGATGGGGAACCCGTGCCGTTTGCCCTGGCGCGCATCCCGCAAGGCACGGAAGTCCGCGGCAACCTCGCCGCCGGCGGCAAGGGGGTGGCCCAGCCCCTGACCGAACGTGATCGGGAGATCGCCACGGCCCTCGGGCCTGTGCTGGCGGCGCGTGGCCTGTTGCTCGTCGGACTGGACGTCATCGGTGACAGCCTGACCGAGATCAACGTCACCAGTCCCACCTGCTTCGCGGAGATCACGCAGCAGACCGGTTTCGATGTGGCGCGCATGTTCATCGACGCTCTCGAGCGAGGACTGCGGCGCTGAACGCAGGGGCGCCGCATGGAGGCGGGTGGCCGTTGCCGCGAGAATCCGGCTCTGGCGCAGCTCTCCGCTTCATGAATCCCCGGCACCACCCGTTTCCCCTTGTCGGCCGCTGGATGCTGCGGCTGCTGCTGGCGTCGGCCGCGGCCTTCGGGTTCGGAACCGCACTGGCGCAAGCCCCCGCTGGCCTGGCACTGATGGCCGAAGTCGGCCGCCAGGCCATGGATGACCCGTTGGCGGCTGAGCGCCAGGTGCGCAAGCGCTTGGCCACCCAGCGCGGTGCAGCCAGCACCGAGACGGCCTTCTGGTTGCAGCTGTCGCTGGTGGATCTGCTGGTGCAGACCGACCGCGAGGCCGACTCCCGGCGCGAACTGGCGGTGGCGCGATCGCTGCTGCCGCAGGGGCCGTCGGCACGGCCGCACCACCTCTGGTTGAAGTTCTACGAACGCTTTGCGCAGCCGGGGCCGGTGGAGATGGTTCAGTTCCACAACACCCAGGCCCTGGCGCGCGAAGAAGCCCGGGCCGTGGGCGACGAGCGGTTGCTTTGTGCACTGCAGATGCACGAAGCCGTGGTGCAGGTCGAGCGCGACGCCGTGGACGAGGCCTGGGCGGCCCTCGAACGTGTCGATCAGTGCGCCACGCGGCTGGCCGACGCAGCGCTGCAAGCCTATGCGCTGGGCACGATGGGGCCGCTGGCGGGCCGGGTCGGCCCCCAGAGCGAGCAACCTCAGGCCTATTACCAGCGCGCGCTGCGCGCACTGGGCGATGTGCCGGCGCGCTTCCGGCGGGCCTGGCTGCTGGACGATCTGGCCTGGGCGCAGTTCAAGGCCGGCGATACGGCCGCGGCGCGCCGCAGTTTTGAACAGGTCCTGGCGCTGTCCAGCGAGATCGCCGACGTCTCCGGTGTAATGCGTGGCCACGAAGGCCTGGCCGAGGTGCTGCTGCGCGAAAAGGACGCTGAAGGTGCCCTGCGCCAGGCGCGCCTGGCACTGGCCCAGGCCCGAGCGAAGGAAGGCCTGCGCTTCCGGCTCGTGACCGCGCAGACGCAGGTGGTGGAAGCGCTGGCCCAATTGGGCCGTCTGGCTGAACTGGCGCCCGAAATCGACAGCCTGCGCGCGATGACCGCGCACGATCCGTCGCCGCACACCGCCGTGCTGATCTCGCGCAGCGCGGCACGCGGCCTGCGGGCCCTGGGCCGGCATGCCGAGGCCTACCAGGCACTGGAGCAGTTCGTCGAACTGACCGCCACCGACCAGCGCCAGCAGCGTGAGCGCGACGCGCAGCGTCTGCAGGCCCGTTACGACGCCGTCCGGCGCGATGCCGAGAACAAGGAACTGCGGCATGCGGCGGAGGTTGCCCGGCTGGAACTCGATGCCCGCAACCAGCGCCAGCGAGCCCTCTGGGCCCTGGTGGCGACCCTGGGCGTGGCCCTGGCCGGCGGCGGCGCCTACTTCGCGCGCGCGCTGCGCC
>DAORNK010000527.1:0-2548 GCA_035440985.1 Rubrivivax sp.
CTCGTCCGGCGTTTCCGCCGGCGGTGGCAGGCCGGTGATCACGTCGCCCCTGCGCGGCGCGGCCGGGTAGCCGTGCGCGGCCATCACCACGCCCAGCGCGATGCGGCGGTCCCACTGCGGCTCGGCGCGGTCCAGCGTGCCTTCGGTGGCGTGCATCAGCAGTTCGAACAGATCGCTCTTGAGCCGCATCAGGATGACCTGGGCTTCGGGGTCGCCCAGCCGGCAGTTGAACTCCACGGTTCTCGGCTGGCCCTTGGCGTCGATCATCAACCCGGCGTACAGGAAACCCGTGAAGGGCACGCCGTCCTTGGCCATCCCGGCCACGGTGGGGTGGATGATCTCCTGCATCACCTTGGCGTGCACGTTGGGCGTGACCACCGGCGCCGGCGAATAGGCCCCCATGCCGCCGGTGTTGGGCCCGGTGTCAGCATCGCCCACACGCTTGTGGTCCTGGCTGGTGGCCAGCGTGAGCACGTTCTTGCCATCGCACATGACGATGAAGCTGGCTTCTTCGCCGGCCATGAACTCTTCGATCACCACGCGTGCGCCTTCGGCGTTGTGCACCACGCCCAGCGTGTTGGTAGTCAGCATGTCGTCGATGGCCGCGTGCGCCTCTTCCAGCGTCATCGCCACCACCACGCCCTTGCCGGCGGCCAGGCCATCGGCCTTGATGACGATGGGCGCGCCTTGCCGATCCACATGCGCATGGGCCGCGGCCGCGTCGGTGAAGGTGGCGTACAGCGCGGTGGGGATGCCGTGGCGCTGCATGAAGCTCTTGGCGTAGGCCTTGGAGCTCTCCAGCCGCGCCGCCGCCTGCGTCGGGCCAAAGATGCGCAGGCCGCGCGCGCGGAACAGGTCCACCACGCCGGACGCCAGCGGCGCTTCAGGGCCGACCACGGTGAGTGCGATCTTCTCGGCGCTGGCGAAGTCGGCCAGTTGCGCCGGGTCGCTCAAGGGCAGGTTCTTCAGCCGGGGGTCGGCCGCGGTGCCCCCATTGCCGGGGGCCACGAAGACGGCCTGCACCTTCTCGCTTTGTGCGAGCTTCCAGGCCAGCGCGTGTTCGCGCCCGCCGCCGCCGATGACCAGTACCTTCATGCGCACGTCGGGTTCGCCATCACAGGCTGGCGTTGTGATACAGGTCCTGGACATCGTCCAGGTCTTCGATCACGTCCAGCAGCTTCTGCATGCGCTCGGCGTCGTCGCCGGCCAGTTCGATGGTGTTTTCGGCGCGCATGGTCACCTCGGCGAGTTCGGGCTTCAGACCGGCGGCTTCCAGTGCCGCCTTGACGGCCTCGAAATCCGGCGGTGCGGTCAGCACCTCGATGCTGCCGTCGTCGCCGGTGATCACGTCCTCGGCGCCGGCTTCCAGCGCCGCTTCCATCAGCTTGTCTTCGCTGGTGCCGGGCGCAAACAGCAGCAGCCCGCAGTGCTTGAACTGGAAGGCCACGCTGCCTTCGGTGCCCAGGTTGCCGCCGTACTTGCTGAAGGCGTGGCGCACCTCGGCCACGGTGCGCACGCGGTTGTCCGTCATGCAGTCCACGATGATGGCCGCGCCGCCGATGCCGTAGCCTTCGTAGCGGATCTCTTCGTAGTTGACGCCTTCGAGGTTGCCGGTGGCCTTGTCGATGTTGCGCTTGACGGTGTCCACCGGCAGGTTGACGGCCTTGGCCTTCTCGATGGCCAGTCGCAGGCGGGGGTTGGCCGTGGGGTCGCCACCGCCCAGGCGGGCCGCGACCATGATCTCGCGGATGACCCGCGTCCAGGCCTTGCCGCGCTTTTCATCCTGCCGGCCCTTGCGGTGCTGGATGTTGGCCCACTTGGAATGACCTGCCATGAGGTACTCGACTCCCGAAAAACAATCCACGATTTTACCCGCCGCCCCGCGATGAGCCCCACGCTGCACCTGAATGCCACCTGACTGCGCAACCGCGTGGCCGGACAGGGCATCGCCGGGAGCCTGAACCACCGGCTGGCAGCCGGCTTTCCCGTGGAACGGCAAGCGGCCCAGGCGCTGTCACTGGCGCAACCGCCGCGTCCCCGCTAAGGTCGCGCCCATCGCCACCCCGAACGCCACCCTGATGGACTACGACCAGTTTCTCGACCAGGCCTGGACCGACCATGCCACCGACGCGCCCGCCGTCGCCACACGCCTGGCGGAGCAGGCATTGGCTTACGTCACCGACACCAGCCGGGTGATCCCGATGGCGCACCTGGCGCATCACGTGTTCGGTGAACACCTGGGCCAATGGGCTGCGGGTCTGGCTTTCCTGGACCGGCTGGCCGCGCTGCCGGCGGTGCAGGGTGAAGCCGCGCAAGCCGTGCTGCGCTTCCAGGCGGCACTGAAGCTGTCGGCAGGCGTGGCCGACATGCGGGCCGGGCTGGACGGCAGCGCACGCATCCGCGTCACTGCGCTGGCTGCCGCCAACCTGGCCCTGCACGATGTCGCACGCAGCCACGCGCTGCTGGAAGAGGCGGTGGCCGCGGCCGAGGCCGCCAGCCTGCCCGACCAGGACCCGGACCACCGCAGCCTGGGCATCGCCGGCAACGG
>DAORNK010000528.1:0-2540 GCA_035440985.1 Rubrivivax sp.
CAGCCGCGGTCTGGCACGCCATGCCGCTGTGGGCCCTGGCCGGGGCCCTGGTGGCCGTTGCCGCGATGTTGCTGGTGGTGCGCCTGGGGCCGGGTCAGCGGGTGATCACGCAGGAAGACATCGACGCCGCGGTACGCAGTTCGCTCGAGAAGGAGCCGCTGCCCTCCGCGGCGACCAAGGCCTTCGAAGCCATCCTGCCTTCCGTCGTGCGGGTGGTGGGCTTGATGGACGACCACGACACCGGCGAGGACAACCCCGAAGAGCGCGCGATGCAGCGCGCCCTGGGCACCGGCGTGGTCATCATCGACAACGGCACCATCCTGACCAATCTGCACGTGGTGTCGGGTGCCAAGAAGCTGCGCGTGCGCTTCGCCAACGGGCACGAGAGCGAAGCCGTGATGATCGGTGCGCAGCCCGAGAACGACCTGGCCGTGCTCAAGGCGCTGAGCCTGCCCGACGACCTGGAAGCGGCCACCATGCGCAGCACCGCCGACCTGCGGCCCGGCGATCACGTCATCGCGGTGGGCAACCCCTTCGGCATCGGGCCTTCGGTCAGCTACGGCGTGGTGTCGGGCCTGAAGCGCGAATTCCGTTCGCCCGAGGGCGAGAAGACGCTGACCAACCTGATCCAGTTCGATGCCGCGGCCAACCCCGGCAACAGCGGCGGGCCGCTGGTCACGATGGATGGCCAGGTGGTCGGCATCGTGACAGCCATCCTCAACCCCTCCGAGCAGCGCACCTTCATCGGCATCGGCTTTGCCGTGCCGATCGAGAACGCCGCCCAGGCCGCCGGCATGCCGCCGTTCTGAGAAAGCACACGATGCAAGACGACGCCCAATCCACCGCCACGCTGATGGAACGCATCCTCTACGAGGTCAAGCGCGTCGTCGTGGGGCAGGACAAGTTCCTCGAGCGCGTGCTGGTGTGCATGCTGGCCCAGGGCCACCTGCTCGTCGAAGGCGTGCCGGGGCTGGCCAAGACGCTGACTGTCAAGACGCTGGCGCGCACCGTGCGCGGCAGCTTCAAGCGCATCCAGTTCACGCCCGACCTGGTGCCTTCGGACCTCATCGGCACGCGCATCTACAACCAGAAGACCGGTGACTTCGGCACCAGCCTGGGCCCGGTCTTCGCCCACCTTCTGCTGGCCGACGAGATCAACCGCGCACCGGCCAAGGTGCAGAGTGCGCTGCTGGAGGTGATGCAGGAACACCAGGTGACGATCGCCGGCGAGACGCACAAGGTGCCCGACCCCTTCGTGGTGATGGCCACGCAGAACCCGATCGAGACCGAAGGGACCTATCCGCTGCCCGAAGCCCAGGTCGACCGCTTCATGATGAAGGTGCTGGTGGACTACCCCAGCGAAGAAGAGGAGTTCGTCATCGCCCAGCGCGTGACCGGCGAGCCGGTGCACGTCAACGCGGTGGCCGACACGCACCAGCTCGCGGCCCTGCAGCGCGAATGCCGCGCCGTCTTCTGCGACCCGGCGCTGATGCAGTACGCCGTCAAGCTGGTCAGCGCCAGCCGCCGCCCGGCCGCCCATGGCCTGACCGACCTCGTACCCTTCATCACCTACGGCGCCAGCCCGCGCGCGACCATCGGCATGATCGAAGGGGCCAAGGCGCTGGCCCTGCTGCGCGGCCGCCGCTACGTGCTGCCCGAGGACATGGTGGACCTGGTGCCCGATGTGCTGCGCCACCGCCTGGTGCTCAGCTACGAAGCGCTGGCCGACGACATCACGCCCGACGCCATCGTGCAACGCCTGCTGAAACACATCGCGCCGCCCGACAAGCCCCTGGCGCACGCTGCGGCCCATGCCTGACGCCACGCCACCCACCACCGAAGCGCTGCTGCGCCGGCTGGAGTGGCGCGTCATCCGCCGCCTGGACGGCCTGCTGCAGGGCGACTACCGCACGCTGATGCGCGGCGGCGGCGTGGACCTGGCCGACCTGCGCGAGTACCAGGCCCACGACGACGTGCGCCACATCGACTGGAACGTCACCGCACGGCTGCAGCAGCCCTATGTGCGGCAGTTCGTCGAGGACCGCGACCTCACGGCGTGGTTCCTGCTGGACCTGTCGGGCAGCGTGGATTTCGGCTCGGCCGATGTCACCAAGCTGGCCGTGTCCACCGGCTTCGTGGCCACGCGCCACGGCAACCGCGTCGGTGCCATGCTGTACGGCACGCAGGTGGACGGCCTGCTGCCGCCGCGCGCCTCGCGCCTGCACGTGCTGGAACTGATGCAGCGCATGCGACGCCCCCGCGCCGCAGCGGCTTCGGGCCATCGCGGCACCGCACTGGCCGAGCTGCTGCTGGCGGCCGAAGCCAACATGCAGCGGCGCTCGCTGGTCTTCGTCGTCTCGGACTTCATCAGCCAGCCCGGCTGGGGCGCGGCGTTGGGCCGCCTGGCGCGGCGCCACGACGTGGTGGCCGTACGCCTGTGGGACCCGCTGGAAATGGCCCTGCCCGCAGGCCCCGGCCTGGGCCTGGTGACGCTGGAAGACGCCGAGACCGGTGAGCAGGTGCTGGTCGACGCCGCCGAC
>DAORNK010000529.1:0-242 GCA_035440985.1 Rubrivivax sp.
CTTGCCGCCGCCGAGCGGCAGGCCGGCGACCTGGCCCATCGGCACGCTCACGTGCGGGTAGCCGGCCACGGCGGCTGGCATGGTGGCCGAAGGGCCGCCGCCAGCGTCCCCGTTGATGGGGTCGATGAGCCAGGCCGGGCCCGTGGTGGGTGCGACGATGGCGTCCAGTCGCTGCTGCTGCAGCATCGCGTCGATGCCCAGGCGCCGCGCATGGCGCCTGCCGTGCGCCAGCGCGCGCCGGT
>DAORNK010000529.1:429-2528 GCA_035440985.1 Rubrivivax sp.
CCAGTTCGCCCGTGCCCATCTGATCCAGATGGGGCAGCGGCATGCGCACCAGCGTGGCGCCGGCAGCCTGCAGGGCGTCCAGCGCCGCCTCGAAGAGTGCCACCGTGGCCCGGCCATGGCCTTCGACGAGGTTGCCGGCAACGCCCAGGCGCGCCCCGCGCAAGGCCATCGGGCGCAGTGGCCACGTCGCCGCTGCGCGCCCGGTCTGGCTGCGCGTGACCGGGTCGCGCGGGTCCACGCCGGACAGCACCGACAACAGCAGCGCGGCGTCTTCCACGCTGCGGCACATGGGCCCCGCGGTGTCCTGCGAAAACGCGATCGGCACGATGCCGTCCCGGCTGACCAGCCCCACCGTGGGCTTGACGCCCACCAGCGCGTTGACCGATGCCGGTGAGGTGATGGACCCGTCGGTTTCGGTGCCCACGCCCAATGCGGCCAGGTTGGCGGCCACCGCCGCGCCGGTGCCGGACGACGACCCGCTGGGCGAACGATCCAGCGCGTAGGGATTGCGCGTCTGCCCGCCACGCGTGCTCCAGCCGCTGACCGAGTTCTTGCCGCGGAAGTTGGCCCACTCCGAAAGATTGGTCTTGGCCAGGATCACCGCGCCGGCGGCGCGCAGGCGCTGGACCACGGCCGCGTCACGCGGGGGCGCGATGCCCAGCAGCGCAGGGGATCCGGCACTGGTCTGCATGCGGTCGGCGGTGGCGATGTTGTCCTTCACGACCACCGGTATGCCATGCAGGGGCCCGCGCAGCCGCCCGGCGGCTCTTTCGGCATCCAGTTGGGCGGCGATGGTGGCTGCGTCGGGGTTGAGCTCGAGCACGCTGGCCAGGCGCGGCCCGGCGTGGTCGATGGCGGCGATGCGCGCGCTGTAGTCCTGCACCAGGGCCGTGGCCGTGGTGCGGCCCTCGGCCATTGCGCGAGAAAGTTCGGCTGCGCAGGCTTCCGCCCACGCAAAGCCGGTGTCGAACGTGGCAGCGCCCGCGTCGGCCGCTGCCGCGAGCACCACCGGTGTGGCGGCGGTACCAGCCTGCAGGAATTGGCGGCGTTTCATGCGGTCTGGCGCGCGGCAAGCCGGTCAGGCCCGGTCGGCCCTGGGTGCCTTCTTCGGTCGCACCCAACCCGGCAGCGTCACCTGCTTGGGCCGGGCCACGGTCAACTGGCCGGCCGGCGCATCCTTGGCAATCGTGGAGCCGCCGCCGATGGTGGCGCCGTCCCCCAGCACGATCGGGGCCACCAGCACGCAATTGCTGCCCACATGCACATCGTTGCCGATCACCGTGCGGTGCTTGTTGGCGCCGTCGTAGTTGGCGGTGATGCTGCCGGCGCCGTAGTTGACCCGTTCGCCGACGGTGGCGTCACCCAGGTAGGCCAGGTGGTTGGCTTTCGCGCCCCGGGCCAGCGTGGAGTTCTTGACCTCGACGAAGTTGCCGATGTGCACCTCGTCCCCGAGCTCGGCCCCCGGCCGCAGCCGCGCGAACGGGCCGATCAGCGCACCGGCGCCCACGCTGGCGCCTTCGATGTGCGTGAAGGGGTGGATCACCGCGCCGGGCCCGATACGGGCATCGCGAATCACGCAGTTGGCGCCGATGCGCGCGCCATCGGCGATCCAGACCTGCCCTTCGAACAGGCAATTCACGTCGATCTCCACGTCGCTGCCGCAGTGCAGCGAGCCACGCACGTCCAGGCGTCCCGGGTCGGCCAGGCGCACGCCGGCTTGCATCAACTGCTCGGCCACCGCACGCTGGTGGCGCCTTTCCAGGTCGGCCAGCTGCACCGGGCTGTTGACGCCCAGCACTTCGGTTTCGCTCGGCGCGGCGGTGGCCACCACGGGCACACCTTCGGCCACGGCCATCGCCACCACGTCGGTGAGGTAGTACTCCCGTTGCACGTTGTCGTTGTTCAGCGCCATCACCCAACGCTTGAGCAAGGCGGTGGGCGCGGCCATGATGCCGGTGTAGATCTCGCGGATCTCGCGCTGCGCCGGCGTGGCGTCCTTGTGCTCGACGATGGCCAGCACGGCGCCTTCGCCGGCACGCTGGGCCGGGCCCTGGTCGCCGCGCAACGCCGCCAGGCCCGCTGTCCGGCGCACGATGCGG
>DAORNK010000530.1:0-2527 GCA_035440985.1 Rubrivivax sp.
GCTGCGCCTTGCGCCTTGATTTGGCCCTATGCAGGGGCCTACGCGGGCACGATTCGTATCTTCACAAGCTCTGAGGCGGCGAAGCATCAGCCCGCAGGCCGATGCAGCCGGATCGAGCCCGGGCCGGCCTTCTTGGCCTCGTACATGGCTGCGTCGGCCCGTTCGCAGATGGTCTCCAGGCTGGTCTGGGCTTCGCCGATCAACTCGATGCCGATGCTGGCCGAACACAGATGCTGGACAGGCGCGGCTGCCTCGCCCTCCTGCGGGCTGACCAGCTGGTAGGGCTTGCCCAGCGCCATCGAAATCTTCTGGGCGATGGCCAGTGCCTCGTGCACGGATCGTTCGCGATCGACTTCCAGTTCGCGGATGACCAGAACGAATTCGTCGCCACCGACGCGAGCCACCGTGTCGATCTTGCGCACCCAGGCCTTCAGGCGGGCTGCCGCTTCGATCAGCAGCAGGTCCCCCACCGCGTGGCCGTGCTGGTCGTTGAGCGGCTTGAAGTTGTCCAGATCGATGTACATCACGGCGCCGAAGCGCCCGCTGCGGTCGCTGGCGGCCATCACCTGGCTCAGGCGTTCCTGCAGCAGGCGGCGGTTGGGCAGGCCCGTCAGCGGGTCCTGGAAGGCCATCTGCCGCACCTGCTCGTCGCGTTGCGCGAGCAGCGCCAGCAGGCGGTTGAAGCCGCCGATGAGGTTGCCGATTTCATCGTGCGAAGCCATCGGCAGGGGCTTCAACGCTGCATCGCTGCCGGTCATCGAATCCAGCGCCTGGGTGGCTTTGAGCAAGGGTGACAGTTGCCGGCGCAGCAGGGCCCAAGTCGCCCACCAGATCAGCGCCCCGGCCACGAGGGTGAAGACCAGGGCGGCCAGCAGCAGCCGGCGTTGCACGAGGGCGATGGGGGCGAAGGCCTCATCGGCCGGAATCCTGGCCACCAGTACCCAGCCCGCCTGGGGAATCTGCCGCGATGACGAGATGACGGTGACGCCGCGCGAATCGACGACGCTACCCGAGCCTTCGTAGCCTTGCAGATAACGTTCCATCAAGGGGTTCACGCCGGGCGCGGGCAGCGGCTCCATGATGCGTGACTTGTCGGTGGCCGTGATGGTCACGCGATGGGCTGCCGACATCAGGACATAACCGCCGGTCTTGCCGAACCGGCTTTCCGTCACCTTGTCCAGGAAGTTCGGCTGGCTGAGGTCGACGACACCGACCACCGCGCCCGTCACCTGGCCGCGCTCGTCACGGATCGGCGCCGTCAGCGCAAACACCGGCTTGTGCAGCGCCTTGCCGATGCGCGGCTTGGAGATGATGCTCTGGCCTTGCTGCAGCGTCACCGCCAGATGGTGCTGATCCAGGAAGTTGATGCCCACGCGGCCGGCCAACAGGGGAACCGAGGCGATGGCCGTGCCTTCCATGCGCGTGACGTAGACGCCGGCATTGAAGAGCTGCGCCTGCACCTGGCCGGCCTCCAGAAACTCCTGCAACGATGCCGCGTTGGCCAGCCGCGCCGGGGTGATCGCGTGGGCGGCCGATTTCAGCGCCGACATGCGCTCGGCAAGCTCGGCGTTGACCTGGGCGGCGAGCAGGGTGACCGTGGAAAACTGGTGCGCACTCAGCTGATCCTGCATCTCCTGACGCAGCACCCGGCTGCCATACAGGGCCAGCAGCCAGATGCCGAGCAGGAAGACCAGCAGCGTGAACAGCGTGATACGCGTCTTGAGCGACAACCAGCGCAGATCGGAGAATCTCATGCGGGCATTCACACTGTCCCTGCGCCTGTGGCTTCACCCCGCATCGGCAAACAGCAGCGCGGGCGTCTCCAGCAACTCGCGCACCGTCTGGATGAAGCGGGCGGCGTCGATGCCGTCCACCACCCGGTGGTCGAAGGACGAGGACAGGTTCATCAGACGCCGCGCCACCACCGCGCTGCCGCGCAGCATGGGCCGTTCGACGATGCGGTTGACGCCGACGATGGCCACCTCCGGGCGGTTGATGACCGGCGTGGACACGATGCCACCCAGTGCGCCCAGGCTGCTGATGGTGATGGTGGACCCGCTCAGTTCCGCCCGCGTGGCGCGGCCGGCGCGTGCCGCTTCGGCCAGCCGGGCCACTTCGGCCGAAAGGCTCCATACGCTGCGGGCTTCGGCATGCCGCACCACGGGCACCAGCAGGCCAAGCTTGGTGTCGCTGGCCACGCCCAGGTGCACGCCGGCATGCTGGGTGATCTGACCGGCCTCGTCGTCGAACCAGGCGTTCAGCCGCGGGTGCTGGCGCAAGGCCAGCACCATGGCCCGCATCAGCAGCGGCAGCGGGGTCAGCCGGCCCCGCTCGGCGCCCCAGCGTGCATTGAGCGCGGCGCGGGTGGCCTCCAGTTCGGTGACGTCGATCTCCTCCACGTAGCTGAAGTGGGGGATGCGGCGCTTGGACTCCTGCATCTGGATCGCGATGCGCCGCCGCAGGCCCAGCACCGGGACCAGCGTCTGCTCGTGCCGCTCGGCGCCGGCCGCCGGCAGCGCCGGCTGGG
>DAORNK010000531.1:0-2525 GCA_035440985.1 Rubrivivax sp.
ACGGCCAGCGCCTCGGTGTTGCTGCTCGGTGAGCGCCTTTCGGCGCTGGGAGCGATCGGCGTGCTGGCGGTGTGCGGGGGTGTCTTCCTGATCGCCGGCGGCCCCGGGCTCTGGCAGCGCGCGCACGACCCCGCCCAGCGCGCACGCACGCGTGCCGGCCTGCGCTGGGGCCTGATCACCGGGGGCCTGATCGCCGCCTACTCGGTGGTCGACGGCTACGCCATCAAGGTCCTGGCCATCGGCCCGGTGGTGCTGGACTACGTCTGCAACCTGCTGCGCGTGCCGCTGCAACTGCCCACGCTGCTGCGCCACCGCGCCGGCCTGCTGGCCGTCTGGCGCAAACAATGGCCGCATGCGCTGGTCGTGTCCACCCTGGGGCCCTTGGGCTACGTGCTGGTGCTGTACGCGCTGCAGCTGGCGCCACTGAGCCACGTGGCACCAGCGCGCGAGACGTCGATGTTGCTGGCCGCGCTGATGGGTGGCCGGTTGCTGGGCGAAGCCGAGCAGGGCCTGCGCGTGCTGGGCGCGGCCTGCATCGCCGGTGGCGTGATGGCGCTGGCGCTGGGGTGATGCCGGATGACGACCGCGTTGTGGGGCATCGATTTCAGCAGCGCGCCGACGCGCGGCAAGCCCATCGTCGTGGCGCGCGGCCACCTGGCCGGTGCGGTGCTGCGGCTGCAAGGGCTGGACGCACTGACCACGCACTCCGCCTTCGAAGCGCTGCTGGCCGAGCCCGGCCCCTGGCTGGCCGCTTTCGACTTTCCCTTCGGCCTGCCGCGCGCCTTCGTGGAAGCGCTGCAACTGGGCGAACGCGCAGCCGACGTGATCCAGGAATTACAGCGCCGCTGCCCCACACGCCTGGCTTTTCGCGCGCTGGTGGATGCGTGGGGCAACACGCGGCCTGCCGGCCAGCGCCTGCTGCACCGTGCCACCGATGCCACGCTGCCCGGCATCAGCAGCACCAGCCCGCTGCAGACGCGCTACGTGCCGGTGGGCTTCATGTACTACGAAGGCCTGCCGCGGCTGATCGCCAGCGGCGCGCACCTGCCGGGCCTGCATGCGGGCGACGAAGGGCGCATCGCGCTGGAAGGCTACCCGGGCCTGCTGGCCCACGAGCTGATCGGCCGTCGGTCGTACAAGAACGACGCATCCGCCGCACGCCTGCTGGCCCGCAAGACCATCGTCGAAGCGCTGGAACAAGGCCGCACGCGCCTGGGCCTGCGCCTGAAGCTCACACCGGCGCAGGCCGGTGAACTGGTGGCCGATGCAGCGGGCGATCGGCTGGATGCGGTGCTGTGCCTGATGCAGGCCGCCTGGGCGGCTGGGCAGCCGCGGTTTGGTCAGCCAATTGCGGTGGATGCGGTGGAAGGGTGGATCACCTCGGCGTGAAGAGTCAAGGCGTGGTGCGGTTCTCCAGTCGGCGCAGCGCCTGGGCCGGCGTCATCATCTTCACACCCTGCACCCTTCGCAAGTCCAGCAGATCCTTGTCGCCACTGATCAACCAGGCAGCTTGGGCCGCCAGCGCTGTGTGCACGAATTTGTCGTCGTCGGCGTCCCGGCTGAAGGGTGGCTTGTCCAACGGTTCCACCCAGTCGGCAACGGCGCTCAGGTCATGCAGCAGAAGTTCGCGCTGCTCCATCGTGAGATAGCGATCGAACTTGGGCCGCCAAAGACGTGTTTCGAGTTCGGCAAAGGTGGCAGGCGAGAACACGATGCGGTGCCCAGCCAGAAGCCGATTGAGCAGCAAGGCTGGTGTGGAGTTCTTGACGAGTGCGGCACTGATCAACACGTTGGTGTCGACCACCACCACCCGTTCAACTCTCATCGGCCAGCAACTTGGCCAACGCCGCCGCGGTCAAGCCTGCCCTTTGGGCTTGGTCGGCGGTCATTGACAGCGTGTGCTGCAGACGATTGGCATAGAAGGCGCGCATGGCTTCGTAATCCGCGGCCGAGACCATCACACCCACCACGCGATTGCGCCGGGTGACGCGCACGGGGCTTTTCTGCGCACGGTCGATGAACTCGCCGAAGTTGGTCTTGGCCTCGTTGGCGGTGAAGGTCTGGATGGTCATGATCGCCCGGTTTCGTCAAGCAGGAAGCGATCTTAGTCCAATCGTTCGATTGGTGCGAATCATGCGAATCGTGCGTTTGGCATCGGTGCCGACGCGGCTGATGCGGCCCTGGTTGGATATGCTCCGCCGAAGGTCATCCTGGAGCACTGACGAACATGGAGCGAATGGCTCGATCCGGACGGGCATGCTGTGCTGATGGACGGTACTGAGTGCGTACTGAAAGCTTAGTTCGCTGGTTCACCGCCCGCGGCTGGCAGCCCAACCCCTTCCAGCGCGAGGTCTGGGCCGCGATGGCCGCCGGCGAAAGCGGCCTGCTGCATGCCACCACCGGCAGCGGCAAGACCTATGCGGTGTGGATGGGCGCGCTGGCCCGCGCACGCCCTGGCCCCGGCCTGCAGGTGCTGTGGCTGACGCCGATGCGCGCGCTGGCGGCAGACACGACGCGCGCGCTGC
>DAORNK010000532.1:0-2525 GCA_035440985.1 Rubrivivax sp.
GGGCGACGTGATCACCGGCCTGCCGCCGCCGGCGGAAACGCCGGACGAGGTGCTGGTCTTTCACGCCGGCACCGTGGCCGACGGGGGGCGCCTGCTGACCAGCGGCGGGCGCGTGCTGGCCGTCTGCGCGATGGGTGACTCGGTGCGCATCGTGCAGCAAAGGGCACTGGAGGTGGTGCGCCAGATCCGCTTCGACGGTGCACAGTGGCGCAACGACATCGGTCACAGGGCAATAAAGGGCCCCCCAGCTCACTAGCGTTCGCTACCCCCCGAGGGGGAGGTCCCGCCAGCGGCCCGGCGGAGCCGGTTCCGCGGCGGGTGGCTTGGTCAGGTACTCTCATCACTCATTGCCATGATCGACATCACTGCCGTCCGACACTATCTGCTGGGGTTGCAGCAGAGCATCGTCAGCGCCTTCGAGGCGGAGGACGGGGCACCGTTCCGGCGCGATGGCTGGCAACGGCCGGCCGGCGGCAAGCTCGAGGGTGACGGTCTGTCGCAGCTCATCGAAGAAGGCCAGGTGCTGGAGCGCGGCGGCTGCAACTTCAGCCACGTGAAGGGCGCGGCGCTGCCGCCTTCGGCCACCCAGCACCGGGGCGATCTGGCCGGTGCGCCGTTCGAAGCGCTGGGCGTGTCGCTGGTCATGCACCCGCGCAACCCCTATGCGCCCACGGCGCACATGAACGTGCGGCTGCTGGCGGCCTTTCCGGCCGGCAGGGAGCCCGTGGTCTGGTTCGGTGGCGGCATGGACCTGACGCCCTACTACCCCTTCGAGGAAGACGCCCGCCACTTCCACCGTACCTGCCACGACGCGGTGGCGCCGCTGGGTGCCGAGCTGTACCCGCGCTTCAAGGCCTGGTGCGACGAGTACTTCTTCCTCAAGCACCGCAATGAAGCGCGCGGCGTGGGCGGCATCTTCTACGACGACTTCACCGAAGGCGGCTTCGAGCGCGGCTTCGCGCTGATGCAGGCCGTGGGCAATGCCTTCGTGCCGGCCTACCGTCCCCTGGTCAACCGCCGCCGCGACACACCCTACGGCGAGCGCGAACGCGACTTCCAGGCCTACCGGCGCGGGCGCTATGTCGAGTTCAACCTGGTGTGGGACCGCGGCACGCACTTCGGCCTGCACGGTGGCGGCCGCACCGAAAGCATCCTGATGAGCATGCCGCCCATCGTGAAGTGGCGCTACGACTGGCAGCCCGAGCCGGGCACGCCCGAAGCGCGCCTGTACACCGACTTCCTGCCGCCGCGCGACTGGCTGGCCTGATGCAGGGCCCTAAGGCGCGCCGCGTCGGTCTCTTCGGCGGCAGCTTCGACCCCGTGCATACGGCGCACGTGGCGCTGGCCCAGGCCGCGCTGGATGCGCTGGCGCTGGACGAGGTGCGCTGGATCCCGGCCGGCCAGCCATGGCAGAAAGCGCGCGCGATGACACCTGCCGCCGACCGCGAAGCCATGGTGGCCCTGGCCATTGCCCACGAGCCGCGCTTTGTGCTGGACCGCATCGAACTGCAGCGCAGTGGCCCCAGCTACACGCTGGACACGGTGCGCGCGCTTGCCGCCAACGAGCCCACCACCGAGTGGGTGCTGATCATCGGCCAGGACCAGTACACCGGCCTGCATACCTGGCGCGATTGGCGGGCCCTGCTGGGCCTGGTGGTCCTGGCCGTGGCCAACCGGCCCGGCCCGCCACGCGAGCCGCATGCCGAGGTGCAGCGCTTTGCACACCGCATGGTGCCGCTGCCGATGCTGGACATCTCTTCCACTGAAATCCGCCAGCGCGCGGCCGCCGGTACTTCGATTTCGCACTTGGTGCCGCCCGAGGTGGCGCGCTATATTGAATCCCACGGCCTTTACCGGGCCACCCCCAGGAGCTGAATGGACATCCGCAAGCTGCAACGCGCCATCGTCGATGGCCTGGAAGACGTCAAGGCGCAACACATCGCCGTCTTCAACACCGAGCACCTCTCGTCCATGTTCGAACGCGTGATCGTCGCTTCAGGCACCAGCAACCGGCAGACCAAGGCCCTGGCCGCCAGCGTGCGCGACAGCGTCAAGGCCAAGGGCTTTCCCATCCTCAGCACCGAAGGCGAGGACAACGGCGAATGGATCATCGTGGACTGCGGCGCCGCCGTGGCGCACATCATGCAGCCGGCCATTCGCGAGTACTACCACCTGGAGGAAATCTGGGGCGGCAAGGCGGTGCACATGAAGATCGGCAGCGCCACCACCAGGCTGGTCAAGGCCAGTGAGCCCGAGCCTGAGCCGGCGGCCAAGGCACCCGTTCGCAAGGCACCCGCGCGCAAGACGCCCGGCGCAGCCGCACCGGTCAAGCAGGCCGCCAGGAAGGCGGCGAACAAGACCGCGGCCTCCAAGCGTGTGGCCGCCAGGGCGCCGGCACGCAAGGCCGGCGCAGCAGCACCGGCCAGGAAGGCCGCGCCGCGCCCCGCGCGCAAGACCAGCCGCTGAGCGCGTGTGAAGCTGCTGGTGGTGGCCGTGGGCCAGCGTCAGCCGGCCTGGGCCGATGC
>DAORNK010000533.1:0-2506 GCA_035440985.1 Rubrivivax sp.
CGGGCCCGGAGCCGGCGCCCAGACGTGCTGCCGCAACCCCTGCCGCAGCCCCTGCCGCACGCCCGCGCCCGGTCGCAGCCAACCCAGGCCACCGGGAGGTGCGCGCCACCGTGGTTGCCCCCGTGCAGGCACCGGTCCAGGGCACGCTGCAGCTGGCCATCAGTCCCTGGGGCCAGGTCGAGGTGGACGGTCAGGCCGCCGGCACGACGCCCCCGTTGACGCGTCTGAACCTGCCCGAAGGTGCACACACGATCACCGTGCGCAACGAGGACTTTCCACCGCACACGGTGACCGTTCAAGTCAGCGCCGACAAGCCCGTCACCGTTCGCCACCGGTTCGGTCAATGAAACACTTCACCCGGCTTCCGTGCACCCTCCGTCCGTGGCCGTTGCGACTGGCCCTGGCGAGTGCACTATGGCTGGCGGCCTGCGCCACGCCGCCACCTGAACCACCCAAGCCGGCCCCTGGCGGCCTGGCCGAACTGATGGAACGCCCCGGCGAGCGCGCCCTCTTCGAAGGCATACGCGCCTATGACGATGGCCAGTACGCCGCGGCCGAGACCGCGCTGCGCAAGGCCCTGGCGGCCGGCCTGCAAAGCGGTCGCGACCGGGCCAGCGCCCACAAGCTGCTGGCCTTCATCACCTGCACCAGCGAACGCCTGGCCGAGTGCGAAGAGGCCTTCCGGGCCGCGCGCGCGGCCGATCCGGCCTTTGTGCTGAGCCGTTCCGAATCCGGCCACCCGCTGTGGGGCCCGGTGTACCGCAAGACGCTGCCTTGAGCGCCGGGCGCTGGCCGGCATAATCCCCGCGCCCATGCAGCCCGCCGCCTCCCTTGCCACCCCATTCAGCCACCGGCTGCGCGTGTACTGGGAGGACACCGATGCCGGCGGCGTGGTCTTCTACGCTAACTACCTGAAGTTCTTCGAGCGCGCACGCACCGAATGGCTGCGCCATCTTGGTGTCGCCCAGCAGGCACTGCGCGAGCGCACCGGTGCCTTGTTCGTGGTCACCGACACGCGTGTGCGATATCGTGCACCGGCGCGGCTGGACGATGAACTGCGCCTCACCGTCGCCTTGGCCGCGCTCGGCACGGCCTCGATGACCCTGCAGCAGCAGGCCTGGCGCGATCAGACGCTGCTGAGTGATGGCGAGATCCGCATCGGCTGCGTGGACGAGGGAACCTTCAGGCCGCGCCGCATTCCGACCGAAGTCATCGCCTCGCTCACATGACGCTCGTCCGCCCCACACCCATCGCCCGCCGCCGGAGCGCCGCATGACCCAGGACTTGTCCATCACCGCCCTCATCCTGCACGCCAGCCTGGTGGTGCAGCTCGTGATGGCGGGCCTTCTGCTGACGTCCCTGATCAGCTGGACGGTGATCTTCGGCAAGCTTTTCGGGCTGCGCCGGGTGCGCGGCCGCAACGACGATTTCGAGCGCGAGTTCTGGTCCGGCCGCAGCCTGACCGAACTGAACACCGCCGTCGGCCAGAAGGCCGACACCGCGCCGATGGAACGCATCTTCGCCAGCGGCATGCGCGAATTCCTCAAGCTGCGCGAAAAGCGGCTGGACCCCGGTGCACAACTCGACGGCGCGCGCCGTGCGATGCGGGCCAGCTTCCAGCGCGAGCTCGACGTGGTCGAGAGCAACCTCAGCTTCCTGGCCAGCGTGGGCTCGGTCAGCCCCTACGTGGGCCTGTTCGGCACCGTGTGGGGGATCATGCATGCGTTCGTGGGCCTGTCCAACATGCAGCAGGTGACGCTGGCCACCGTGGCCCCCGGCATCGCCGAAGCCCTGGTCGCGACGGCCATCGGGCTGTTTGCGGCCATCCCCGCCGTCGTGGCCTACAACCGGTTTGCGCGCGACATCGACCGCATCGCCATCCAGCTGGAGACCTTCATCGAGGAGTTCAGCAACATCCTGCAGCGCAACGCCGGCCAGGCCAGCGCCCAGACCAGCATGGCCGGCTCGGGCCCACGCTGAAGTGAAACCCCCAAGCTCACTTCGTTCGCTGCCGCCCGGGGTGCTCAGTACCTTCGGAACGGCCGGGCGGTACTGAAATGCCTCACGTCGCAGCACGCAGCACGCGCGGCCGGCGCTCGATGAACGAGATCAACATGGTCCCGTTCATCGACGTGATGCTGGTGCTGCTGATCATCTTCATGGTCACCGCGCCGCTGATCACCACCGGCGTGGTGGACCTGCCCAGCGTGGGCAAGAGCGCCAACCGGCCGACCAGCGTGGTGGAGATCATCGTAGGCAGCGACGAGAAGCTGCGCCTGCGCGTGGACCAGAAGGACCCCGAGGGCGTAGCCCTGGCCCAGCTCGCGGCGCGCGTGCGCGACAAGCAGGCCGGCAACGCCGAGGTGCCGGTGGTCATCAGCGCCGACAAGGGCGTGCGCTACGAAGTCGTGGTGCGCGTGATGGACACGCTGCAGCGCGCGGGCGTCAAGCGCGTGGGCCTGTCGGTCAAGCAGGCCGGGGCCTGAGGCATGGGCGCCGTGGCACT
>DAORNK010000534.1:0-2504 GCA_035440985.1 Rubrivivax sp.
GGGCGCGGTGGGGCAGGCCGGGGGCCGCAGCAGCTTGTTCCAGCAGGCGCCGCGCCTTGCCCCAGAGCTGACGTTCGGCGTAGATCATGCCCACCGCGGCCACCACGGCGTTCTCGTGGCCGAAGGCCTGGGCGGCGTTTTCGGCCCGGGGCAGCCAATCCGCACCCATGCCGGCACGGGCTTCGGCCAGCGCCAGCGCGATCTGTTCGCGGTCATCTCGGGACAGTTCGGACAGGCGATCCCAGAACGGCCGCAGCCATTGGCGTGCGTCATCCGCGGCATCCAGCTGCACCGCGCGCAGTGCCGTGCGCGCCGCCACCTGGGGATCGCGCCGGTCGGCCGGATCGAACTGGCCCCACAGGCGTCGCAGCTGTTGCACATCGTGGGTGTTCTCCAGCGTCTCGCCCACCAGGGAGCGCAGCAGGCTTTGCGCGACGAGCGGCGAAAACGCCTGATGCTTGGCCAGCAGCCGCGCGGTGGACAGCGCTTCCAACGGCTGACGCGCCATCCGCGTGGCCTGCAGCTTCAGGCGCAAGGCCTGGGTGCGGCGCGCCACACCGGGCGGCAGCGCCGCCAGCATTTCCAGCGCGCGCGGCGCATCACGGTCTTCCAGTGCCCACTCGGCGCCCAGCAGACGCGCGGCGTCGTCCACGCCGTGTTCAGCGTGGTTGCCCTGCAAAGCCAGCTGCAGCGTCTCGTCACGGCGCTTGCGGTCCTGCAGGCGATGCAGGCTGCCGGCTGCCAGCAAGCGCGCCAGGGTGCTGAACTCACCATCGGCACGCAGGTCCGCCGAGTCGCGCTGGATCGCCAGCGCCCGCTGGGCGGCCTTGTTGGCTCGCCCGTAGCGCGCACCGAAGAACTCCGACAAGGCCTCACGCAAGGCGGCCTGCGCCGCCCGTTCGCGCTGCAGCGCCCGCCACTGGCTGGCACGCCGGGGCAGCGTGAGCAGCGAGTGCACGGCCTGCACCGCCGACACCAGCAGCAGGCAGACGCCCAGCAGCAGCAGCACGAAGAGGTTCAGCGACAGGTCGGTGCGCCAGCCGGCCCAGTAGACGCTGACCAGCCCGTCGTTGCTGCCCAGCGTGGTGGCGGCCACCACCGCCACCACGAACAGCAGGACCAGCCAGATGATGTTGCGCATGGCCTGCCGCTCGCGTCAGCGCCCGGCAGCCGCGGTGGCGATCGCCGCCAGGGTGGCGTCGGGTCGGGGTACGTTGACCAGGCGCGCCTGGCTGGTGACCTGCTTGATGGCTTCGCCGGCCAGCACCACGCGCCGGGTGCTGCGATCGAAGTAGCGATCCAGGGCGGTCTGCGCGTCTCGCAGGTCGGATTGCGCCGAGTCGAACTGCCGCGACAGCAGCGCCAGCCGGGCATTCAGCAGGCGCAGCTTGAGGTTTTCGCGCAGGAAGAACGCCTGCTCGGGCGCCACCAGCATGGCCTCGGGTTTGTCGATGCGCGTCACACGCACCAGGCTGCGCACCTCCTGCCAGACGTGGCCGGCGAAGTCGGCCCAGCGCTGGCCCCACTCGCCGGCCCAGGCCGGTGCGGAGGCAGCCGAAGCCGATGCCGTGGCCACCTGCGGCGGAGCCTCGGCAGGTGCCGCGCCACGGGCTACCGGACGCCGCTCGGGGGCGGACAGCAACGGCAGTTCGTCCACCTGGCGGATCACGTCGTCCAGGCGGATGGTCAGTGAGGTGATGTCGGTCACGCCCGCGCTGCGCGCACGCTCCAGATCCTGGGCCACGGCGCGGCGAACCCTTTCCAGGCGGGGCTGGTTGAAGCGTGCCAGGCGCTCGTCGGCCTGGCGCAGCGTCAGAACCAGCGGCTCGGCACTGCCCGTGATCGCCGATTGCTGCTGGGCGACCCGGATCGCGGCATCCAGGTCGGCCAGGATGTTCTCGTCGCGTGAACGGGCCAGCGACTGGATCAACTCTTCCAGCTGGCTGCGTTGCAGGGTGGTTTCGGCCACGCGGGCCTCCATCAGCGCCAGCTTGGCTGCGGCTTCGCGTGAGCTGAGTTCGGCCTGGCGTGCCAGCGTGCGGGCTTCGGTGGCTTGCGCGCCACTGTCCTGCTGGCGTTTGACGAGTTCCGCTTCCAGGCTCTTGACCCGCTGCTGGGTGTTCCAGGCCAGCACCAGTGCGGCAGCGGCCAGCGCGGTCAGCACACAGGCACCCACAACGATCCAGCGGCCCGGCAGCAGGACGGGAACCGGCTGGGCGAGTGCACCAGCGGGCGGCGCCACCGGTGCGGCAAGCGGGGGTTCAGGCGTCTCGGTCACTGCGGTCCGGATTGTAGGCGCGGGCCTGAAGCAGCCACTGCAGCACGGCCTGCGGTGTGGGCGGCACCACCGCCACGCTGGCAAAGCCGGCGCTGCGCGCCGCCTCGGCGATGCGCGGGTGCGAAGCCAGGGCCTGACTGGCCGACCAGTCGGCCTGCGGCCGCAGCGAGCGCAGGTTGGCCACCGCTTCGCTGCTGCTGAACAGCCACAGGTGCTCGGCCGGTGC
>DAORNK010000535.1:0-2494 GCA_035440985.1 Rubrivivax sp.
TAGACCGGTTGCTGGGCTTTGTCCAGGCTGATTACGACCTGGCCTCGTGGCTGATGTACCCCAAGGTGTTCGCCGATTTCACCCGCCACCAGCGCCAGTACAGCGACGTTTCGGCGCTGCCGACCCCGGTGTTCTTCAACGGCCTGGCCGAACGCGAAGAAATCGCGGTCGCCATCGACGCCGGCAAGACCCTCGCGGTGCGCCTGACCGGCCGCACCGAGGCCGACGACGAAGGCATGGTCAAGCTGTTCTTCGAACTGAACGGCCAGCCGCGCCCGATCAAGGTCGCCAGGGCCGGCCAGGCCAGCGCCCAGCGCAAGCACCCCAAGGCGGAGGACGGCAACCCCGCCCACCTGCCGGCCCCGATGCCGGGCGCCGTCGCCATGGTCGCGGTCACGGCGGGACAAAAGGTCGCCAAAGGCACCCCGTTGCTGTCGATCGAGGCGATGAAGATGGAAAGCGTGCTCAGCGCCGAGCGCGACGCCACCGTCGCCAAGGTCTGGGTGGCCCCGGGTGACGCGGTGGAAGCGAAAGACTTGTTGGTCGAGTTCGAACTGGATGCCTGAGAGGCCTGCCCTGTGGAGGAGCACACAAGAATGAACACGAAAGAAGAAGACTGGCTGCGCCCCCGTGCGCTCTACGAAGGTGTCGCCGAGTCCTTGCGCGCACGCATCTTCGCGCACGAATTCGCCCCCGGCAGCGCACTGGACGAAGCCGAACTGGCGCGCAGCTACGGCGTCAGCCGCACTCCGGTGCGCGAAGCCCTTAAAGTGCTGGGTCGGGAAGGACTGGTGGCGATCGAACCGCGGCGCGGCTGCTGCGTCGCCGAGCTGTCCGCCGCCGACGTGAGCGCACTGCTGGACGTGATCGAAATGCTCGGGCTGCACGCCGTGCGCGAGGCGGCCCGCAGCGGCGTGAAGCCCGCCGAACCGACCGACCATGCGAAGCTGCTCGAATGCGGCCGCAATCGCTACCTCACCGAAGCCGTGCTGCGCCTGAACGACAAGCTCCAGCTCGCCTGCGGACCACGCTTCGGCCGCGCAGACACCGAGCTGCTGGCCAGCCTGCTGCCCACGCTCGCGGCCGCCCTGTCGGCGCACCAGGTCGCGCACGCCGAGCAGATCTGGACGGCGTACACCAAGGCCCGCCGCCGGCTCGCCGCCAGCTATGTGGCGCCGTTCTCGGCGCACTACAGATAAGTTCTGGTGGTAGATAAAGGACGGCAGGCAACGCATCCACGGCCGTCCGACCTCGTTCCGTCGCCTCGGCCCAGGCAAGGGAAACCCCGGTCGCCCGAAGGCCAGGACCGGGGTGGGCACTGCGGTTCATCATGACGGCCCGTGGACACCTTCGGGCACACCCGCCCTTTCCGTGGAAAAGGCGGCTCCGGCGCGTGAAGGCGTGCTGGCGAGACGGAAGCCGATGTGGTTGTTCCGGTTGCCGGGGGCGTTGTTGTTGCGGTTGGCGGCGCGGGTGTTCCTGGCGTTGTTATTCCAGGAGCCACCGCGCAGCACGCGCCCATCAAGCGGGCCGTCAGGCTCCCGCAGCGGGTCGAACCACCCACCGCGAAAGAGGGCATGGCGCAAGCGCCAGGTGTTCGCATGCTCCGCATGTGCAATCCACGACCGCACATGCCGCTCCACCGTATCGGCTTCCACCGTGCCGGCCCGCCAGCGATCGCGCAGGCCGCGCAGGCGGTTGCGGAAATTGCGCACATTGGCTTCCGGCAGACGGCGGCGGTTGCCGGGCAGCAGCACGTAGCCGAGAAATTCGGCTGGCTCGCCGGCCCGCGCCACGAAGGTCTTGCGCGGGTGCAGCGTCAGGCGACGGCCGGCCAGAAAGACGTCGATGCGCGCACGCCACGCCGCCAACACCGCAGGGTCGTCGTGGAACAGGGCGAAATCGTCCACATAGCGCACATAGGGCGCGCGCAGCACTTCCTTGACGAAGTGATCCAGCCGGTCCAGATACACGTTGCCGAACAACTGGCTGGTGAGGTTGCCGATGGGCAGGCCGCGCCTGCGAATCAGCGGAGTGAGCAGGTCATCGCCGGGAAAGTGCAGGTCCACCGGCTCTTGGGGGTTCGATCCGTCGATGATCGTATCCAGCAGCCACAGCGTGCGCGGGCAGGCGATGCGCCGGCGCAGGTCGGCCTTGAGGATTGCGTGATCGATGGCCGGGAAATAGCGGTAGATGTCCGCGCGCAGCACCTGGGCATGGCGGTTGCGGAACTGCTCGTAGCGCGCCACCGCGCGGTGCGTGCCCTTGCCCCGGCGGTTGGCGAAGCTGTCGTCGATGAAGCCGTGCTCGAACAGCGGCCCCACCACCGCGCACAGCGCGTGGTGCACCACCCGGTCACGGAAGGGCGCGGCGGAGACGATGCGCCGCTTCGGCGTGATGAGTTCGATCTCGGTATAGCCGCCGCTCTGCCAGCGTCCCTCCCCCCGGGGTCAGAATAGTTGTCGCCTCGTTAGAATCTGAAACCCAGGGGCGA
>DAORNK010000536.1:0-219 GCA_035440985.1 Rubrivivax sp.
CAGGCCGCCGGCGCCGCCGTGCACACCCACACGCCGGTGGGCGGGCTGCAGCGGGCCGGCGATGGCTGGCGTGTGGCCACCGCCGGTGGCAGCGTGCGCGCGCGCAAGGTGCTGCTGGCCACGCACAGCTACAGCGGCTTTGCCACACCCAGCCCCTGGCCCGGGCTGGCGCAGACGCTGGTGCCGGTGCGCTCCTATCAGATGGCGACCCAGCCGCTG
>DAORNK010000536.1:380-2489 GCA_035440985.1 Rubrivivax sp.
CGCCGGCGCATCGGGCAACGGCTGCTGAAGCTCTACCCGCAGCTTCAGGCGCTGGGCGAGGTCCGCTTTGATCACCTCTGGCACGGTGTCTTTGCGGCCACGCCGGACAAGCTGCCGCGCTTCTGGCGGCTGGACGACGGCGTGCTCGGCTGGGTGGGCTGCAACGGTCGCGGCCTGGCCCTGGGCACGGCGCTGGGCCCGGTGCTGGCCGATGCCGCGCTGGACGGCCAGCGCGCACGCGTCCCCTTGCCCTTCGAGGCGCCGCGTGCCATCCGTGGCCACGCTTTCGCCGGCCTGGGCGTGGCCGCCGGCACGCTGTACTACCGCTGGAAGGATGGGCGTGACTGACCGGCACAGCGCCGGTATGGGCGCAGCCATCGACACTGCAGCAGGGGTTTACTGCACGAAGCGCCCGTCACGCCCGACCAGGGCCAGGTCGACGAAGCTGCTGCCGGTGTGTTCGCCGCTGCGGTAGCGCAGGATCACACCACCCAGATCGGCTTCGAAGCGAGCCAGCGTGCCCAGCAGGCTGGCGCGGCTGAGCTTGGGCCCGGTGGCGCGCAGCGCGGCCACCAGGGCCGCCGCGGTCATGTAGCCTTCCAGCGCGCCATAGGTGTGTGCTGCCGTCGGTGCGGACTGGCGCAGCGCGGTCTGGAAGCGTCGTACCAGCAGCGACTTGCCCACGCGGGGATTGGGCACGACCTGGCTGAAGACCATGCCCTGGCCCAACGGGCCCAGCGCCGCCGCCAGCGAAGTCGAACCCGAGTTGACGCCCCAGAACAGGATGCGCGAGCCGGCAGCACGCGCGCGGCGGATCAGCCGCTCGTAGACGGTGGCCGAGCCGTGGTTGATGACCAGGTCGACCTTGCGTTGCGTCAGCGCCGCCACCGCCGCGTCGATCTGCGCGTCGGTGATGTCGCTCTTGAACGGCACCCCTCCGCCGAAGTCCATCCTGGCCTCGCCGGCCAGCCGTTCCACGTTGGCCAGATGCTCGCGCCCTACGGCGGTGTCGGCATGGAACAGCGCCACGCGCTGCAGGCCCAGGCTCTTGCCATGGGAGATCAGGGCGCGAAACTCCTCCCGGTGTTCGGCCCGCACCGGAAAGACCAGCGGCTGATGCGGGCGGCGCAGGCCGGGTGCACCGGCGATGGGGCCGAAGAAGGGGACATTGCTCTCGACGGCAACCTTCATCACGGCTGTCGAGGGACCGCCCTCGACCGAGCCGAACAGGATGAACGCGCCTTCCTGCACCAGACGCCTGGCGTTGGCTTCGGCCTTGGCCGGGTCGTTGTCGTCGTCCAGCGTGCGCAGCACCAGACGCCGGCCCGCCACGCCACCGCCCCGGTTGGCTTCGTCGAAGCAGGCCTTCACGCCCGCCTGCACTTCCGCACCATAGGCGTTGCGGCCGCCCTGCAGCGAAATGTTCTGGCCGATCTGGATGCTGTCGGCACCGACGCCAACGTCCTGCGCCCGCACCAGGAGCGAAGGCAGCGTGAGGCCCAGACCGGGCAGCAGGCGCAGGAATTGGCGACGAAGCAGGGAGCGGGTCGGCGAGTGTTTCATGACGGGCATGCTAGCCAGCAGGCCACCTTCAGCAACCAACTCAAGGCGGGCGCGCAACACCGGCCTGCGCAGTCTGCACGCCGGACCGCCTCTCAGTCTTTCAACGCTGGCTGGCCAGCGCATCCAGGCTGGTGCGGCACCAGCCCTGGTCTTCGACGGCCAGGTTCTCGAAGGCCTGTTGCGCCTGACGCAGCGCCTGGGCATGGCCGGCTGCGTTACCCGCTGCGCGCTCCACCAGGCCCAGGGCTTCCCAGCCGAAGAAGGCTTCCAGCGGCACGCTGCCGTTGGCGCGCACGATCTCCAGGCAGTTCTGCGCGTGCTGTCGCGCCTGCGTCAGGTCACCCGCCTGGTGCCAGCTGCGGGCCAGGCGGTACTCGGCGCGTTCGGTCTCCAGCCAGGTGCCGGCCAAGGCCCAGAAGCGGCGCGCCACCTGGGCGGCGCGCAGCATCAGGCGGGTTTCGTCGGCGCTGCGCGGGGCCTTCTCTTCCAGCGTGCCGGCGATGCCGTTGCCGGCGATGCCCAGGCTGCGGTGGGCCGGGTCCTGGT
>DAORNK010000537.1:0-2480 GCA_035440985.1 Rubrivivax sp.
AGCGTATTATCGTCATGACGGCCGAAAACCGGGCCGCGATCCGCAACCTGCCCACCGTGCAGGGCGGCGGGCAGCCCGTGCAACCAGGCCGCGACCTGATGCAGCTGCTGCAGGCGGCCGACAAGGAAGCCCTCAAGCGCGGCGACCAGTTCATCGCCAGCGAGATGTTCCTGCTGGCCCTGGCCGATGCCAAGACCGACCTGGGTGGTGTCGTGCGCGGGCACGGCCTGACACGCAAGGCGCTGGAAGCGGCCGTGGAGGCGGTGCGGGGCGGTGCCAAGGTGGATTCGGCCGAAGCCGAAGGCCAGCGCGAGGCGTTGAAGAAGTACACGCTGGACCTCACCGAACGCGCCCGGCAAGGCAAGCTGGACCCGGTGATCGGCCGTGACGACGAGATCCGCCGCGCGATCCAGGTGCTGCAGCGGCGCAGCAAGAACAACCCCGTGCTGATTGGTGAACCGGGTGTGGGCAAGACCGCCATCGTCGAAGGCCTGGCGCAGCGCATCATCCACGGCGAAGTGCCAGACAGCCTGAAGGACAAGCGCGTGCTGGTGCTGGACATGGCCGGCCTGCTGGCCGGCGCCAAGTACCGCGGCGAGTTCGAGGAACGCCTGAAGGCCGTGCTCAAGGAAGTGGCGGCCGACGAGGGCCGCATCATCCTGTTCATCGACGAGCTGCACACCATGGTGGGCGCCGGCAAGGCCGAGGGCGCCATCGACGCCGGCAACATGCTCAAGCCGGCGCTGGCGCGCGGCGAACTGCACTGCATCGGCGCCACCACGCTCAACGAATACCGCAAGTACGTCGAGAAGGACGCCGCGCTGGAGCGCCGCTTCCAGAAGGTGCTGGTCGACGAGCCCAGCGTCGAGGCCACGGTGGCCATCCTGCGCGGCTTGCAGGAGAAGTACGAAGTCCACCACGGCGTGGAGATCACCGACCCGGCCATCGTGGCCGCGGCGGAACTCTCGCACCGCTACATCACCGATCGCTTCTTGCCCGACAAGGCCATCGACCTGATCGACGAGGCGGCGGCCAAGATCAAGATCGAGATCGATTCCAAGCCCGAGGCGATGGACAAGCTCGACCGCCGACTGATCCAGCTCAAGATCGAGCGCGAGGCGGTGCGCAAGGAGAAGGACGAAGCGTCGATCAAGCGCATGGGCCTGATCGAAGAGGAGATCGGCAAGCTCGAACGCGAAGCCGCCGACCTGGACGAGATCTGGAAGGCCGAGAAGGCCACTGCCCAGGGCTCGGCGCAGGTCAAGGAGGAGATCGACCGCGCGCGCCAGCGCATCGACGAGCTCAAGCGCAAGGGCGACTTCAACGCGGTGGCCGAACTGCAGTACGGCAAGCTGCCCGAGCTTGAAAAGCGCCTGAAGGAGGCGCAGGCCAAGGAGTCCGGCAAGAAGGGCGGCGGCAAGCCGCAACTGCTGCGCACCCTGGTGGGGGCCGAGGAGATCGCCGAAGTCGTGTCGCGTGCCACCGGCATCCCGGTCAGCAAGCTGATGCAGGGCGAACGCGACAAGCTGCTGCAGATGGAGACCCGGCTGCACGAACGGGTGGTCGGCCAGGACGAAGCCATCGTGGCGGTGGCCGACGCGATCCGCCGCTCACGGGCCGGATTGTCCGATCCCAACCGCCCGCTGGGCAGCTTCCTGTTCCTGGGCCCCACCGGCGTGGGCAAGACCGAGCTGTGCAAGGCCCTGGCCGGCTTCCTGTTCGACAGCGACGACCACATGATCCGCGTCGACATGAGCGAGTACATGGAAAAGCACAGCGTCAGCCGCCTGATCGGCTCGCCGCCGGGCTATGTGGGTTACGACGAAGGCGGTGCACTGACCGAGGCGGTGCGCCGCAAGCCCTACAGCGTGCTGCTGCTCGACGAGGTGGAAAAGGCCCACCCGGACGTCTTCAACGTGCTGCTGCAGGTGCTGGACGATGGCCGCCTGACCGACGGCCAGGGACGCACCGTGGACTTCAAGAACACGGTCATCGTGATGACCAGCAACCTGGGCTCGCACATGATCATGCAGATGGCCGGCCAATCCAGCGAGAACATCCGGGAAGCGGTCTGGGGCGAGGTGAAGCAGCACTTCCGGCCCGAGTTCCTGAACCGCATCGACGAAACGGTCGTCTTCCATGCGCTGGACAGCAAGAACATCGAGAGCATCGCACGCATCCAGCTCAAGCTGCTGGAGACTCGGCTGGAAAAGCTGGAGATGAAGCTGGAAGTGTCGCCCGCCGCACTGGCCGAACTGGCGAAGGTGGGCTTCGACCCCGCCTTCGGCGCAAGGCCGTTGAAGCGGGCGATCCAGCAGCGCATCGAGAACCCGGTGAGCAAGCTCATCCTGCAGGGCCGCTTCGGCCCCAAGGACGTGATCCCGGTGGATGTGGTGGACGGCGAGTTCTCCTTCTCCCGCATCGTTCACTGAGGCCGCACCGAGCGGCCACCTGCGTGCCCGCGAGAGGCTGCCGAAGGC
>DAORNK010000538.1:0-2195 GCA_035440985.1 Rubrivivax sp.
GCCGAACAGGCTGTCGGCGTTCTGGTAGGCGTAGATCTCCCACATGCGTCGCTCCAGGGGGAGCGTGGATCCTGAAGCGATGTGACGATGGCGTCGGCCAGGAACGACCTCAAAAGCACGGGGATATCGGCACTAAGGTGAACGACGGACTCCCGCCGGGGCTGGCCCACCCCAACCGGCTGCACCCGGTGGAGGGCCATCTTCTTGCACCCACAAGCCCGACCGAAGGGCGATGGCGAGTGCAGGGCGATGCTGGGACGGTAGAGGTCCCCATCGAGTCCTCTGCATGCCGTGCACGCCGCCCGCCAGCCCGGTTCCTTACCCGGCTTGGCCAGCCGGCTCCACTACGAACGCCACCGACCGGAGCAGACCACGCTGTACCGCCTGGTCCAGCAGCATGCGGCCAGCTTCATCGCCCACACCGAGGCCAGCACGGACGCCGAGTTGCCGCGGTTCATCAAGGACGAGTTCGACGCCTTCCTCGAGTGCGGCATCCTGGCGCATGGATTCCTGCGGCTACGCTGCGGCGAGTGCGGCCACGACAAGCTGCTGGCCTTCAGCTGCAAGCGCCGGGGATTCTGCCCCTCTTGCGGCGCCCGGCGCATGTCGCAGACCGCTGCGCACCTGGTCGACCACGTCATCCCGCACGTGCCGGTGCGGCAATGGGTGCTGTCGCTGCCGATCCCGCTGCGCGTGCTGCTGGCCGCGCAGCCGGAACTGGTCACGCCGGTGCTGCAGGTGGTGCAGCGCGTGGTCACGCGACATCTGCTGCGGCAGGCGGGGCTCAAGGCTGACGAAGGTCACGGCGGCGCCGTCACGCTGATCCAGCGCTTTGGCTCGGCCGCCAACCTCAACATCCACCTGCACTGTCTGGTACTGGACGGGGTGTACTGCTGCGACGCCGATGGTTCGCCGGCCTTCATTGAGGCGGATGCGCCCACCGACGACGAATTGCACGCGCTGCTGCAGACCGTCATCGCCCGGCTGATGAAGATGCTCACACGCCGGGGCGTGCTGGTCGAAGACATGGGCCAGACCTACCTGGCCGAGCCGGATGCCGACGGCGAGGAGGCGCGCACGCTGCGGCCGCTGCAGGCCGCGGCCATCACCTACCGAATCGCCTTCGGGCCGCGCGCCGGGCAGAAGGTGCTGACCCTGAGAGGCGCGATGCCGCGCGAGGACTCGGCCCGCCAGCCGCTGTGCGCCGACATCGACGGATTCAGCCTGCACGCCGCGGTGCGGGTCGAAGCCCATGACCGCAAGCGGCTGGAGCAGCTGTGCCGCTACATCACCCGGCCGGCGCTTTCCGACGAACGGGTGCAGGTCAATGCCGCCGGGCAGGTCGAGCTGAAGCTGAAGACACCGTGGCGCGACGGCACGACGCATCTGGTCTTGAGCCCGCTGGAGTTCATGCAGCGGCTTGCGGCGCTGGTTCCCCGGCCGCGTCTGCATCTCATCAGGTTCCACGGCGTGCTGGCGCCCAACGCCAAGCTGCGGTCCCTGGTGGTGCCGCAAGGGCCCGAGGTGGAGGAACGGGCCACCGCAGCCGTTGCCGCCAGCGAATGCGTGGTCCAGACCGAGACTAACCCGGACCGGCCGGACCGACCGCACCGAATTGCTTGGGCGCGGCTACTCAAGCGCGTGTTCGACATCGACATGCAGCACTGCCCCAACTGCGGCGCCGGGGAGCTCAAGATCATCGCGGCCATCCTGGAGCGACCGGTGATCGAGAAGATCCTGACCCACCTGGGACTGGATCCGCAGCCGCCGCCCAGAGGCCGAGCGCGCGAGGCGCGGCAAGACTGAAGCCGCCTGAGCCGCGTCGACCGTCCCGGACACCGTACACATCACAAAGGGCTGCGCAGCCTGGCGCCAGTGGCCGGTGGCGCTGCGCCCGCGTGCGGACTGGATGGCGGAAAACACAGGGTCAACCCCGAGATCAAGGCCCAACGAGCGCGAGGCGAGCCGTCAGGGCGGGCCGAATCCAGACAAGGCAACGGCCCAGGCGCCAGTTCCAAGCCATCCAGGCAGGCATCGGCTGCCCACCCAGGGCTGAGTCGGGCTTTCCAGGCTTTCCACAGACCGTTTGAAATTCCTATGCGCCGTGCAGTTGGTCCACTGTTTTGGTCCAGTCGGACAGGCTCAGCGATAGGACGAGCGAATCCAGCGTCACCTTCTTGCCAGCTCCCTCGGTG
>DAORNK010000538.1:2250-2479 GCA_035440985.1 Rubrivivax sp.
GCCAGCTGAGAGAACACGCCGTCCAGGGGAGTTCCGCGCAAGTCGGCGTCGCCCAGCAGCAACTGTGCGAGCGGTGACTCAGTGCCTTGCCTCATCGGTCGACGCCGGCCGAGATAGCCGACGAACCGCTCACACGCCTCTCGTAAATGGTTCTCGTAGCTGGCCGTCGCTGCGCGGGCCGCGAACTTTTCCGGGCTCTCGCGGGGGTGGGGTACGAGGTGGCACGGGC
>DAORNK010000539.1:0-2470 GCA_035440985.1 Rubrivivax sp.
GGCCTGCGGCTGGGCGGCGCGCGGCAGGGGCAGCCGCGCCCAGAAGGTGCTGCCGACGCCGACTTCGCTGCGCACGCCCACGCTGCCGCCCATGAGGCCGGCAAGCTGGCGGCAGATCGACAAACCCAGGCCGGTGCCGCCGAAACGCCGGGTGGTGGATTGATCGGCCTGTGTGAAGGGCTCGAACAGCCGCTCGCGGGTGGCGGTGTCGATGCCGGGACCGGTGTCGCTCACCTCCACGCGCACCTGGTCGCCGTCGGGTTCGCGCCTGGCCCACAGGCTGACCTGGCCATGGGCGGTGAACTTCAGCGCGTTGTTCAGGTAGTTGCTGATGATCTGCCGCACGCGCAGCGGGTCGCCGCTGACCATGCCTTGCACGCTGGGGTCGACTTCGAACTCCAGGCGCAGGCCATGCGCCGCGGCCAGCGTGATGTAGGACTGCTGCAGGCGGCGCAGCAGCTCGCCGAGGTCGAATGTGGTGGTCTCCAGCTGCAGCTTGCCCGCTTCGATCTTGGACAGGTCGAGAATGTCCGAGATGACGCCGGCCAGGGCCTGGGCGCTCTCGGCGATCTGGTCCAGGTACTGGCGGCGGCGGTCTTCGCCGATGTCGGGGGCGCGCGCCATGCGCGCCAGGCCGATCATGCCGTTGAGCGGCGTGCGCAACTCATGGCTGGTGTTGGCCAGGAAGGCGCTCTTGGCGCGGTTGGCCGATTCGGCGGCGTCGCGGGCGCGGGCCAGCGCCTGCTCGAACTGACGACGCTCGGTCACGTCCTCGACGATCCAGGCCGTGCCGCCCTCGGCCGGCCGTGCCGGATCGATGGCGCGGCCGCGCACGCGGGCCAGGAAGGTGCTGCCGTCCTTGCGCTGCGCCGGGGCTTCGAATTCGACCGACTCGCCCCGGTTCAGCCGCGGGCCGAAGTCCTGTTCCAGCGCCGGGTCGGGCCACACGCTGCGCCCGCTCTGGCCGATCAGGCCGCCTGGCGGCCAGCCGTGGATGCGGTCGAAGTGCGGGTTGGTCAGCACGAACCGCGTGTCCCGGGTCACGGCAATGCCGATCGAGGCGCTGTGCAGGATGGCCTCGCGCTCCAGCCGCGCACGCTCGGTCTCGGCCACGTCGCGTGCGTTGATCACCATGTATTCGCGCCGGTCCATCACGAAGCGCGCTGCCGAAACCAGCATGGGCACCGTCTGACCCTGCTTGTCGACGAAGGGCATCGGCAGGTGGGTCACCGAGCCCTTTTCCTGCATCAGCCTGAGGAACTGCCGGGCGGCTTCGGTGTCGCCCCACAGGCCCAGTTCCTGCGCCGTGCGGCCCACGGCTTCATTCACCCGCCAGCCCATGCTGCGTGCGAAGGTGTCGTTGACCATCGCGAAGCGCCCGGTCCCCATCTCGGTCAGGGTGATCAGGTCCGGGCTGGTGGCCACCAGGTGGGCCAGCATCGATTCCGAACGCCGCACCGCCTGCTCGGCGGCCAGCCTTTCGGTATCGTCGACGAAGATGGCCAGCATCGCCGCGCCGGCCTCGGTGTCCACCAGCACTGTGGTGGCGCGCACCGAAACCACGCGCCCGTGCACCAGCAGGCGGAAGTCGGCCACCGGCAAGGCCGTGCCCGGGGCCTTGTTCTGCAGCGCCTCGAGCCGGCGCCGCTCGCGTTCGCGCGAATCGCCGCTCTGGTAGGTCCTGAGCAGATCGCTGCCGACCATGGATTTCAGGTCGGAATGGCCGAACATCGAGACGGCCGCAGGGTTGGCTTCGATCACCCGCCCGCCGCGGTGCAGCACCAGTGGCGTGGGAATGTGGGCAAAGAGCTCCTCGTAGCGCGTCTCGGTGGCTTCCAGCGCGGCGCGCGCACTGTGCATCTCGCTCACGTCGCGCACCACGCCCCAGTAGCCCAGAAAGACGCCTCGATGATCGAAGCGCGGCTCGCCGCTGACCAGCACGTGGCTCTGGCTGCCGGTGGCCAGGGTCCAGGTGACGAACAGATCGCGGAAGGGCAGGCGCGCGTCCAGGTCCGCCAGCAGGGCGTCCAGCTTCTCGCCGTCGCAGCCGAACTGCGGCATCTCCCAGGGGATGGCGCCCAGGCCGTTGGCCTCGTTCAGCGGCTGCGGTTCGGCATCGCCCACCGCTGCGGCCGTCAACCGGTAGCGGTCGTCGATCTCCCAGTAGCCGTCGGCGGCCAGGCCGAGCAGGCTCTTGAAGCGCTGCTCGCGCGTCTGCGAGCTGTGCCGGCTGACGGTCATCCAGCGCGAGATCATCACGCCGCAGGCCAGACCGGCCCCCAGCGCGATCAGGTGCGTGCCCAGCTGCAGCAGCGGCCCGGGCCTGCCGGCCGACGCGCCGTCGACCGGCAGGCCCAGTGCCAGTGCGGACAGCACCAGCACCGCCAGCGTGAAGTACAGAAGCCCACAGATCCACCCCGGTGCGGCAAGGTCGTTCCAGCCGATGACGACCGAAATGACGATGCCGAAC
>DAORNK010000540.1:0-2467 GCA_035440985.1 Rubrivivax sp.
CCCTATGCAGGGGCCTACGCGGGCACGATTCATATCTTCACAAGCTCTCAGGGCACCGCAGAGACGAGATGCCCCTCGGTGAAGAACATCTGCAGGTTGTCGTAGACACGGTCGGCCATCGCCTGGCGTGTCTGCACCGTGGCACTGGCCACATGGGGCAGCAGCACCACGTTGTCCAGCGCCATCAGGGCGGCCGGCACATGGGGCTCATGCTCGAACACGTCCAGCCCGGCGCCGGCGATGCGCCGCTCGCACAGCGCCGCCACCAGCGCGGCTTCGTCCACCACCGAACCGCGCGCCACATTGATCAGGTATCCCCCGGGGCCCAGCGCGTCCAGCACGGCAGCGTCGACCAGGTGGCGGGTGCCGGCGCCACCGGCGGTGATGAGCACGAGAAAGTCGGCCCAGCGCGCCAGTTCGATCAGCGAGGGCTCGTGCGCCCAGGGCAAGCCGGCCACCGGCGTGCGCGTGTGGTAGCGGACCTGCATGCTGAAGCCAAGGCTGCGCTGCGCGATGCTGCGGCCGATGCGCCCCATGCCCACGATGCCCAGGCGCGCACCGCTGACCTGGCGGCCCAAGGGGTACGGGCCTTGCGGCCACAGGCCGCGACGCACATGTCGATCGGCCGCGCTGAAGCCGCGCGCCACGTCGATCAGAAGGCCCCAGGCCGTGTCCGCCACGCAGTCGTTGAGCACGTCGGGCGTGTAGCCGACCGCAATGCCACGGTCGCGGGCCGCGATCAGGTCTATCCTGTCCAGCCCGACGCCGAAACTGGAGATCACCTTCAGCCGCGGCAAGCTGGCCAGCAGCGCCGCGTCTGCGCCGACGGCGGCGGAGGTGACCAGGCCTTCGTAGGCTGCCCCGTGCTCGGCCAGGTGGGCCACGGGGTCGGCCTGCTCGCCCAACGTGGTCAGCGCGTAGTCGTCGGCCAGCCTGGCCACCAGGCTGGGCGGCAGGCGGCCGTTGTTGAGCAGGTGGGGCTTCATCGTTCGATCGGTCTGGCCAGTCCGGCATCAACGGTACAACGCCGGCCGCTTCGGATCGAAGGTCCAGCCGGGAATCAGGAACTGCATCGCCGCCGCGTCGTCGCGTGCACCCAGGGCCTGCTGCCGGTACAGCGCATGGGCCTTTTCGACCTCGGCCATGTCCAGTTCGATGCCCAGGCCCGGCTTCTTCGGCACCTGCAGGTGGCCACCCACGATCTGCAGCGGCTCGCGCGTCAGGCGCTGGCCGTCCTGCCAGATCCAGTGCGTGTCGATGGCCGTCACCTTGCCGGGCGCCGCTGCACCGACGTGCGTGAACATCGCCAGCGAGACATCGAAGTGGTTGTTGGAGTGGCTGCCCCAGGTCAGGCCCCAGTCGCGGCAGGTCTGCGCCACGCGCACGCTGCCGGCCATGGTCCAGAAGTGCGGGTCGGCCAGCGGGATGTCCACGCTCTGCAGGGCCAGCGCATGGCTGAGCTGGCGCCAGTCGGTGGCGATCATGTTGGTGGCGGTGGGCAGGCCGGTGGCGCGGCGGAACTCGGCCATCACCTCGCGGCCGCTGAAACCGTCTTCGGCGCCGCAGGGGTCTTCGGCATAGGCCACCACGCCGCGCATGCGCTGGCCCAGGCGGATGGCGTCCTGCAGCCGCCAGGCGCCGTTCGGGTCCAGCGTGACGCGGGCCTGCGGAAAGCGCTGGTGCAGCGCGGTCACGGCGTCGACTTCCTCGTCGCCGCGCAGCACGCCACCCTTGAGCTTGAAGTCGTTGAAGCCGTAGCGCGCGCTGGCCGCTTCGGCCTGGCGCACGATGGCTTCGGGCGTCAGCGCCTTCTCGTGGCGGACGCCGAACCAGGCGTTGTCGGCATCGGACCCGTCGGCATAGGGCAGATCGGTGCGGCGGCGGTCGCCGACGTAGAACAGGTAACCCAGCACCTCCACCGCGTCACGCTGCTGGCCTTCGCCCAGCAAGGCGGCCACCGGCACCTCCAGGTGCTGACCCAGCAGGTCCAGCAAGGCCGACTCGATGGCCGTCACCGCGTGGATGGTGGTGCGCAGATCGAAGGTCTGCAGCCCGCGCCCACCGCTGTCGCGGTCGGCAAAGGTCCGCTGCACCCGCTGCAGCACCTGCTGGTGGGCGCCGATGGGCTGGCCCACCACCAGCGTGGCGGCATCCTGCAAGGTCTGGCGGATCTTCTCGCCGCCGGGCACCTCGCCCACGCCGGTGCGGCCCGCGCTGTCGCTCAGGATCAGCAGGTTGCGTGTGAAGTACGGGCCGTGCGCGCCGCTGAGGTTCAGCAGCATGCTGTCGCGGCCGGCGACCGGAATCACGCTCAGGGCCGTGACGACGGGGGTCGAGTGGGTGCTCATGGCCAGGTCTCGAAGCGGCAAAAGTGTTACGGCCCGGATGCGTCATCCAGCGAACGCCGCGGAACCGGCTCAGACCCGACTTTGACAGTTCCAGGGCACATAGCCCCGGTTCTGGCGCG
>DAORNK010000541.1:0-1246 GCA_035440985.1 Rubrivivax sp.
TGGCCAGCAGACCCGCCACCGCGGCAGCCTGGGCCCAGCGCGGCCAGGTCACGGGCTGCCAGGCCACGGCGCTCAGGCGGGCCGGAACGGGTTCGTTGAGAACCGGGGCAAAGTGGGCTCGCAGCGCATCCCGGTCGGCCGCCCAGCGGCGCACGCGGGCCGCTTCGTCGGGGTGGCGCTGCAGCCAGGCCTGCACGTCAGCCGCCGCAGTGGCATCCAGCTCGCCATCCAGCCAGGCACTCAGGCGTTCGTCGGAGATCCGATCCTTGTCCATTTCACACCACCCTGCGCAACGCCGGCATGGCCGGTCGCGCACTGCCGTCCAGGAGTCGCCGAAGCACGGCACGCGCGCGGCACACCCGCGACATCACGGTGCCCATCGGAATGTTCATCACCTCGG
Source organism: Rubrivivax sp. (assembly GCA_035440985.1). Lineage (GTDB taxonomy): Bacteria > Pseudomonadota > Gammaproteobacteria > Burkholderiales > Burkholderiaceae_C > Rubrivivax. The sequence goes on from DAORNK010000541.1 coordinate 401, forward strand.
CCACTTCGGCATAACTGAGCTGCTCCACACATACCAGCAGCAGGGCTTCACGCTGATCCGCCGGCAGTTGCGCCAGCGCAGCCTGCAAGTCCAGGCGCAGGCCGACATCGGTCCCGGGGTCGCCACCGCCGGCGTCCTGCGCCTGCTGCAACTCGACGGGGTCCGTCACGGTCACGCGCGACTCGCGCCGCAGTCCGTCCAGATGTGCGTTGTGCGCGATGGACAGCAACCAGACCACCATCTCGCGGCGCGGGTCGAACTGGCGCCAGCGCTGCAACGCCCTTTCCAACGTGTGCTGCGTCAGGTCATCGGCACAAGCGCTGTCGAAGCTCAGTGAACGGGCGTACCGGCGCAGGCGCGGAATCGATTCGAGCAGTTGGCGACGAAAGGCGGCAGGAGCGTCCACGAAGGGGATACGGGCACGGGGATCACATTATTCCCGCCCGTGTGCAGCGGCCGGCGCCGCAGGTGCCCCCGTCAACGCCGAACCGCGGCCAACCGGCGCATCCAGCGCGCCCACCAGGCCAGCTGGGGGGTGGGTGCGGCCGGCGGCTGAACCCGACCGCCGGCACGCTTTTCCAGCAGGCGCAGGGCGGGCGGCGGGGTGGTGGCAGGGCTGTGCATGGTGTGAGTGGACGGGTTCGAGCCACCAATGTAGGCCCATGCGCCAACGCAGACAACGGTGCAAGTTGCAACTAAAGTCTGCAGATCTGCAGAGTACGAACAACGACCCCAGGCAAGCCGATGTCGATGCTGAATTGGAGTGATCTGCGTTACGCGCTGGCCGTCGGGCAGCTGGGCTCGGTGGCTGCGGCAGCCCGGCGGCTGGGCGTGAACGCCACCACC
>DAORNK010000541.1:1256-2453 GCA_035440985.1 Rubrivivax sp.
ATGCGCTGGAGCTGAGCCTGGGCGCGCGCTTGTTCGAACGCTCGCGAAGTAGGTACAAACCTACCGAGGCGGGCACGTTGCTGTTGCAGCAGGTTCGGCGGATGGCCGACCAGGCCGAGGAGATCGAACGCCAGGTGCTGGGGCGCGACCGCGAACTGACCGGTCCGCTGCGCCTGGCGACGGCTTTCGTCGTGATGGAGCACCTGCTGCCGCAACCACTGGCCGACTTTGCGCGAGCCTACCCCGGCATCGAAGTCGAGGTGGTGGAGAACGCCTTCCTGATCGACCTGGCTCGCCGGCAGGCCGAAGAAGCGCCAGGGCCGACCCAGTTGCAGGCCGATGTGGCGCTGCGCCTGTCGACCCACGTCTCGGAGCACCTGGTCGGCCGTCAGTTGGGGATGACGCACTGCCGCGCCTATGCACTGCGCGGTGCGCCCGGGCTGCCGCAAGCCCTGACGCCGCTGCCGCAACTGCTGCGCGAGGCACCCTGGGTGGCCTTCGAACGGGATGGCCACCACCGCGTCTACGACCACTGGATGCGCAAGCACCTGGCGCCATCCAACGTGCGCGTGCGCGTGGACATCTTCAACGCTGCGGCGGCCATGCTGCGCACCGGCGTTGGCATCGGCATCCTGCCCAGCTTCATGGCGGCCCGCCACCCGGAGCTGATGCCGGTGTCCGAGGTGATCCCGGACCTGAGCGTGCCCGTCTGGATGCTCACCCACCCGGACCTGCGCCAGACCGCACGCGTGCGGGTCTTCATGAGCTTCGTCGGCGACGCGTTGGTGCGCCGTCTGGCCGCAGCCGACTCCGTCTAAGGGCGCACGAGCCGCCGCAGTCCGCTCGCCGCAGGCCAGGTCAGGCTCAGCTCGATGCCCTGCGCCTGCACCTGGCGTTCGGCCACCACGCCGGCGTGCAGCGCCAGCGCCGACAGCAGAACCCAGTGCCATTCACCCGCATCGCCGGGCAGAGATGCCTCGGGCCCGCTGCCGGGTGTGATGGCCGCCAGCAGCAGCTTGGCCTGTGCCGGCTGGCCGAACAGCCGAATGCGAAAGCTCATCTGCCGGCCCAGGCCCATGGCATGGCCCAGCGCCAGGTCCAGCAGTTGCTTGACCACGGCCGGGTTGGCCATCACTTCCACGCCATCCTCGGGTCCCACCCAGTCCTGGCCCGCGCGGCGCAGCCTGGCCACCCACT
>DAORNK010000542.1:0-2446 GCA_035440985.1 Rubrivivax sp.
AGGGCAGCACCGCCAGGCCCACGAGCGCCGCTACCAGGCCGGGCGAGAGCAGTTCGCCCCAGCTTGCCGCCTGGGCCAGTGTGGTGCCGGCATACACATAGGCCGCGCTGCCGGCGAGCATGCCCAGCAGGCTGACGCCGAAGAAGCGCCGCGTGGGCATCGAAGACAGCCCCATCAGCGGGTTGATGAGGGCGTAGGGGATCACCGGGGCCAGACGCAGGGCGAACAGGTAGAAGGCGCCATCACGCGCGAGGCCGGCTTCCACCGCCACCAGGCGATGGCCCCAGCGCCGCTGCACGGCGTCGCGCCACAGGTGGCGTGCCGCCAGAAAGCTCAACGTGGCCCCCACGGTGGAGGCCACCAGCACCAGCAGCGTGCCGGTCAGCCAGCCGAAGCACAACCCGGCGCCCAGGGCCAGCAGCCCACAGCCGGGCAATGCCAGCGCCGACAGCAGCGTGAACACCAGGAAGAACCCCAGGCCCGAAGTCCAGGGCCGGCGCTCCACCGCGGTCAGCAGCGTCTGCTGGTGGGCATGCAGCCATTGGGGCTCGGGCAGTGCCGGGCCCATCATCGCCCAGGCTGCTGCCAGTACCAGCCCAAAGGCCAGGGCGGCAGCGAGGCGCAGGTCCACTCGGATGCCCATAGGCGGATGGCTTGGTTTCATGCGGGACGGGGTCGTGTGGCGCGACGGGAACTTACAGCGGGCGCGGGCCGCGCATTGGAACCCATATTGGCGATTACGTCTGTCGGCACTGCTACATTCCCGCCCCTGGGTCCAACCTCAGTTTGAAACGCAGGCATGCGCGAACCCCGCTTCATCCAATTGCACGAAGTGAACGCCGCGCCGCTGGCTGCCGAGGCCGCCGCCGGCCTGCTGGCGCCGGCCGCGCACGTGTCGCCCAAATTCTTCTACGACGCGCTGGGGTCGCGCCTGTTCGATGCCATCACCGAACTGGACGAGTACTACCCCACCCGTACCGAGGCCGCCATCATGGCGGCCTGCCAGGCCGAGATCGTGGCGGCACTGCAACCGGTGGTCGGGACGGCACCGACCCTGGTGGACCTGGGCGCCGGCAACGGCGCGAAGGCCGCGCGCTGGTTCCGGCCGCTGGGCCTGGCGCGCTATGTGGCGCTGGACATCTCGGTCGACTTCCTGCGCTCGTCGATGGCCATGCTGCAGCGCCAGCACCCGCACATCGAGATGTCGGGCATAGGCCTGGACTTTTCGGCCGACCTGGCCGTGCCGCCAGGCCTGGTGCCCGGCCGCGCGGTGGTCTTCTACCCCGGCTCCAGCATCGGCAACTTCAACGCCGACCAGGCCCTGCGGCTGCTGCGTCAGGCGCGTGGCCTGAGCGAGGGCGGTGCGTTGCTGATCGGCGTCGACCTGGTCAAGCCCAAGGCGGTTCTGGAAGCGGCCTACGACGATGCCCTGGGTGTCACCGGCGCCTTCAATCTGAATCTGCTGCGCCATCTCAACCGGCTGCTGGGGGCTGACTTCGATCTGCGCCAGTGGCAACACGTGGCCCTTTACGACGAGGAGGCTGGCCGCATCGAGATGCACCTGCAGGCGCGTGTGGGCCTGGCCGTGCGTTGGCCCGGTGCCAGCCGCAGCTTTGCACCGGGCGAGCGCATCCACACCGAGAATTCCTACAAATGGCGGCCAGCGGCCTTCGAGGCGCTGTTGCGCGATGCCGGCTATGCCCAGGTGCGGACCTGGACCGACCCGCAGGCCTGGTTTGCGGTGATGGTGGCGCAAGGTTGACGGCCGTCCACGCCATCAGGCCGTACAGGTCCTGAAGCCCGCGAAGATGTCGTTGCGGTCGGCCGGAAAGTAGTTGCGGTAGCGCGGGTGCCGCAGGCGTGGCTGCGTGCCGAACGAGGCGCCGCGCAACACGGCCCGGCTGCCGAACCAGGGTGCCGAGTAGTCCACGTAGGGATGTGGCACGAAGCCCGGATAGGGCAGGAAGGGGCTGGCCGTCCATTCCCAGACCTGGCCCCAGGTGAAGTCATCGCCGGCGGTGCAGGCGGCACGTTCCCACTCGGCTTCGCTGGGCAGCCGGCGGCCGGCCCAGGCGCACCAGGCCAGCGCTTCGTGCTGTGTCAGGTGGCAGGCGGGCAAGGTGGTGTCCAGGGCTGTCCAGCCACCATGGCGCCATTGCTGCCAGGCCCCGGCCTCGTGCCTCAGGTAGCGCGGGCAGCGTTGGCCGTGAGTTTGTCGCCAGGTCAGGCCCTCGGGTGTCCAGCCGGTGGATTGCTCGTACCCGCCGGCTTCGACGAAGGGCAGGTATTCGGCCCAGCGCACGACCTGTGCATCGATCGTGCAGGCGGCTGTTTCCACCGCGTGGCGCCCGCATTCGTTGTCGAAGGCAAAGCCGGCTTCGGCGCTGCCCAGCGGCCATGCTCCGGCCGGCAGCGCCAGGGCGGCCGCCGGCGGCAGCCCGCGCAC
>DAORNK010000543.1:0-246 GCA_035440985.1 Rubrivivax sp.
CGCGGGCCGCGACCTCACCGCCCGGCAGCGCAATGGGGGCGAGGTGGCCGATGCGCCGGCACAGGGTGCCATGCGCCAGCAACAGCTCGCCGCCCCAGGCGGCACCGTCCGTGCCAAGGCCAACGCCATCCAGCGCCAAGCCGAGCAAGGGCGTCGTGAAGCCGTGTTCGGCCGCCACCGCGGCCAGATGGGCGTGGTGGTGTTGCACCGCCACGGTGGGTCGGCCGCGTTGCTGGGCCCACTGCG
>DAORNK010000543.1:382-2445 GCA_035440985.1 Rubrivivax sp.
GATGTGGGGTGACAGGAAGGCCTCGTCGCCCCGCGTGACGCACACCGTGTTCTTCAGCCAGGCACCGGTGGCCAGCACGCTGGGGCCACCGTGCGCCAACGAGATGGCGCGCGGCGTGTAGCCGCGGGCACGGCGCACGAACTGCGCGCTGCCGCCAGCGGCGGGACGCAGCACGCTGTCGTCGCAGCGCGCCACGATGTCGCGGTCGTGCAGCAGCCACGCATCGGCCAGGCCGTGCAGGCGCTGCAAGGCCTCCTGATTGGACATCACCAGCGGTTCGCCGCCCGGGTTGGCGCTGGTCATCACCAGCACCAGGTCCTGCGGCATCGCCAGCCAGGACAGGCCGGCCGGCCGGCCGGCCGCTTCGTGGAAGAGCAGGTACTGGATGGGCGTGCACGGCAGCATCACGCCCAGTGTGTGCAGGCCGGGTGCCACGCCGGGCAGGGCCTGGGCCAGTGGCTGAAGCGCGGGCAGCAGGACGATGGGCCGCTCGGGTGATTCCAGCAGCGCCCGGTCCTCAGCGTCGAGCCGAACCCAGTTTGCGGCCGATGCAGCATGGGCCAGCATCACGGCAAAGGGCTTCTGATCGCGGTGCTTGCGTTCGCGCAGGCGTGCCACCGCGGCGGGGTTGCGCGCATCGCAGGCCAGATGGAAACCGCCCAGTCCCTTGATGGCAACGATCTGGCCGCCCCGCAACGCCGCCAGGGCCCCGGCAATGGCGTCATCCTGCGGGACCGGCAGCGGTGCACCGGCGCCATCCACCCAGGCCAGGCGGGGCCCGCAGGCGGGGCAGGCGTTGGGTTCGGCATGGAAGCGGCGGTGCGCAGGGTCGGTGTATTCACGCTGGCACAGCGGGCACTGGATGAAGCGTGCCATGCTGGTCATCGCCCGGTCGTAGGGCAGCCGGCGTGTGATGGTGAAGCGGGGCCCGCATTGCGTGCAGTTGATGAAGCCGTAGCGGTGGCGGCGGTCGGCCGGGTCGAAGAGTTCGGCCAGGCAGTCGGGGCAGGTGGCGGTGTCGGGCGGGATGGCGGTGCGCACCGCGCCGCCACGGCTGGCCTGGATGGTGAAGCCGCTTTCGTCGGCCAGCACGGGGCAGGGCGTGGCTTGGACCTGCAGCACGCGGGCCAGCGGCGGTGCGTCGGTTTGCAGCCGCGCGCCGAAACGCGCCACGCGATCGGCGGCACCCTGCACCTCCAGCAGCACGCCCTCGGCGTCGTTGCAGACCCAGCCCGTCAGCTGTTCCTCCTGCGCCAGCCGGTGGACAAAGGGTCGAAAGCCGACACCCTGCACCGAGCCGCGCACCCGGATGGCCTGGCGCAGAACGGCGGCCAAGTGGGTGGCTGGCATGGCTGCGGCTAGCGTGGACGCTCGCGCAACTGCGCTTCGAGTTCGGCCACGCGCTGTTGCAGCCGGCTGACTTCGTCCAGCCGCTGGGTGCGTGCGGCCTGCACACCCTCGTCGATCCAGGCCAGCCACTCATCCATGCCTTCGCCGGTGGTGGCCGACACCGTGATGATGCGGATCCGCGGGTTGATGCGCCGGGCGTTGGCCAGGCAGGCGGCGACGTCGAACTGCAGGTGGGGCAGCAGGTCCACCTTGTTCAGCAGCATCAGCGAGGCGGCATGGAACATGTCGGGGTACTTGAGAGGCTTGTCCTCGCCTTCGGTCACCGACAGCACCACGACCTTGTGCGCTTCGCCGAGGTCGAACGCCGATGGGCAGACGAGGTTGCCGACGTTTTCGATCATCAGCACCGAGTCTGGCGCCGGGGCCAGCCGTTCAATGGCGGTCTCGACCATCGCGGCATCCAGGTGGCAGCCCTTGCCGGTGTTGATCTGCAGCGCGGGTGCGCCGGTGGCGCGGATGCGGTCGGCGTCGTGGCTGGTCTGCTGGTCGCCCTCGACCACGGCCACGGGCACGCGGCCAGCCAGCATCTGGATGGTGCGCACCAGCAAGCTCGTCTTGCCGGAGCCGGGGCTGGAGACCAGGTTGAGCGCGAACACGCCCCGGCGCGCCAGGGCGGCGCGGTTGCGCGCGGCGTGGTCGTCGTTGCGCGCCAG
>DAORNK010000544.1:0-2443 GCA_035440985.1 Rubrivivax sp.
GCCCCAGTCCTCGGCCAGCGCGGGGCCGCGCAGGCGCTGGTCGACCACAGGGGCAACGCCCGTCACGGCCTGGGCCACGCCGCAACCGCTGATCCAGAACGAATTCACCGGCAGCAGGCCTCGGGCAACACGCTGTTCGTTGACGGGGTGCGTGTGCAGCAGCATCTGCACTTCGCTCTGCAGCCGCCGGATGCGGCGCGCCGCGGGGTCGCTGCCCAGCCAGGCGTCGACGTTGCGGCCGATCACACGGTCCAGCGAAGCGGTGGCCAGGCCGGCCAGGCTTTCGTGCGCCACGTACCAGCGCAGCGGGGCACCCCAGCGCAGCAGGTAGCCGTCGCTGGTGAAGAGCGGCAGCACCGCCTGGAACAGTTCGCGCGAAGTGGCTTCGTCCAGCGACAACTGCGCCGGGTCCAGCAGGCTGACCTGTTCCGTGCCCAGGTGCCAGTGGCCGGGGGTGGCCAGGCCCCAGGCCAGATCGGCCACGTCCACTCCGTCGGCGGCGGCCTGCAGCGCCGCCCAGGGCAGGAGCCCGCTGCCACCGGCCAGGCCCAGCGCACGGGCCAGTGCCCGTTCGTGCGGCGGTGAGAGGCTGCACTCATCGGCTGTGTCCAGCGCGCCCCGATCCAGGCGGCCGAGCAGCGATTGCAGGCGAGGCAGGGCCAGCGTGGCAGCGGCCTGGCGGCCGGCCTCCGACCAGGGCACCGCAAACGGGATCAGCAACTGCATCGCGGCATTATCCGGGTGGGGCCAAGGCCCGCACGCAGGTACCCGTTAGCATCCCCAACCCATGAACCTGCCCTATGAGTGGCACATCGGCTGGCGCTACACGCGCGCCGGCCGCGCCGGCCGGCGCAATGGCTTCATCTCCTTCATCAGCGGCGTGTCCATGCTGGGCATCGCACTGGGCGTGGCCGCGCTGGTGATCGTGCTGAGCGTGATGAACGGCTTCCAGAAGGAGGTGCGCGACCGCATGCTCAGCGTCATCGCGCACATCGAGGTGATGGACGCCGGCGGCAACGCCCTGCCCGAATGGCGCGCCACGGCCGCCGCCGCACAGCGCAACCTGCGCGTCACCGGCGCCGCGCCCTACATCCATGCCCAGGGCCTGGTCGGCCGCGGTGAGGACCTGCGCTTTTCCATCGTGCGGGGCATCGACCCGGCCGAAGAAGGCAAGATCACGGATCTGGCACGCACCCAGGGTGAACTGCTGGCGCGGCTCAAGCCCGGCGAATGGAACATCGTGCTGGGTGTGGAACTGGCACGCCTGCTGGGCGCGCGCATCGGCGACAAGGTCACGGTCATCTCGCCCAGCGGGCAGACCACGCCGGCCGGCGTGGTGCCGCGCCTGAAGCAGTTCACGCTGGTGGGCGTGTTCGACGTCGGGCACTACGAATACGACAGCGCGCTGGCCCTGATCCACCTGGAAGACGCCGCGCGCCTGTTCCGCGTGGAAGGCCCGACCGGCGTGCAACTGCGGCTGGCCAACGTGCACGATGCCCGGCTCGTCGGCCAGGAACTGCAGGCTTCGATGGGGCCCAGCCTGCTGGTACGTGACTGGACCCGCACCAACCGCAACTGGTACGACGCGGTGCAGATCGAGAAGCGGCTGATGTTCATCATCCTGACGCTGATCGTCGCGGTGGCGGCCTTCAACCTGGTGTCCACGCTTGTGATGACGGTGACGGACAAGCAGTCCGACATCGCCATCCTGCGCACGCTGGGGGCCAGCCCGCGCTCCATCATGGGCATCTTCATCGTGCAGGGTGCCACCTCGGGCATCATCGGCACGCTGGCCGGGCTGGTGCTGGGGCTGGCGGTGGCCTTCAACATCGACGTCATCGTGCCGGCCATCGAAAACGCCTTCGGCGTGGCCTTCCTGCCCGGCAGCATCTACGTCATCAGCCGCATGCCCAGCCAGCCGATGGCGGCCGACATCGTGCCCGTGGCGGTGATCAGCCTGCTGCTGAGCCTGGCCGCCACGCTGTACCCCAGCTGGCGCGCCAGCCGCGTCAACCCCGCCGAGGCGCTGCGTTATGAGTGACAACGCGCCCATCGTGCTGGCCGCGCACGACCTGCACAAGCGCTTCGTCGAAGGCCGTGGCGACCAGGCGCTGGACGTCACCGTGCTGCGTGGCGTCAACCTGGCCGTGCACGCCGGCCAGACCCTGGCCGTGGTGGGAGCATCGGGCTCGGGCAAGAGCACGCTGCTGCACCTGCTGGGCGGGCTGGATGCGCCCAGTGCCGGCCGCGTGGCCCTGATGGGCCGCGACTTTGCGCAGATGAACGCCGCCGATCAGGGCCTGTGGCGCAACCGGCACCTGGGCTTTGTCTACCAGTTCCACCACCTGCTGCCCGAGTTCAATGCACTGGACAACGTGGCGATGCCGCTGCGCATCCGGCGCATGGCCGTCGCCGCAGCGCGCGCTGCGGCCGCGCGCACGCT
>DAORNK010000545.1:0-2440 GCA_035440985.1 Rubrivivax sp.
CGCGCCGCGTGGCTCGCGGACCCTATGGCCACGCGCGGCAGGACGCCTGGGGCCTGACCGCCCGCGAGCGCGAGGTGCTCGAACTGTTGTGCCTGGACCTGAGCAACCGCGAGATCGCAGGCCGGTTGCACCGCTCCGAGCGCACGGTGGAAAACCACGTCGCCGCCCTGCTGGCCAAGCTGGGCGCGCGCGATCGCCACGAAGCAGCGCAGCTGGCGCGTGCCGCAGCAGACAAAAAGTAGGTAGCCACGGTCGCAAATCCGGGTGACGCCACGTTGGCGCCGGCCATGCCAGGCGCAGCAACATCGGCAGACGGCGCTGCGCGGTGTGGCGCCCCAACCTGGGCAAGAAAGGCCTACCCGATGATCCACCAACGTTCTGGCCTGGCCACGAGCCTCGTCCTGCTGGCCGTGGCGGCCACCACCTCGGCCATGGCAGGGCCGGCGCAAACGCCTGGCGTGGACCAGCGCCAGGCCCGCCAAGAACAGCGCATCCAGCAGGGCGTGGCCAGCGGCGAGCTGAACCAGCGCGAAGCGCAGCGTCTGGAGAATCAGCAAGACAGTGTCGAAGCAGCCGAAACCCGCGCCAAGGCCGACGGCAAGGTGACCGCCGGCGAGCGCCGCCGCCTGGACCGGGCCCAGGATCGCGCCAGCGCCAACATCGCCAAGCAAAAGCACGATCGGCAGAAGGCGGCTCACTGAGTCGGCCACTCACCGCCAGTTGCCCGGCCTGGGGTGGCTGGCGAAGGCCCGGGTGCTTGCCAGCGGCCGCGCGAGTGCCTCATGGCCGCAAAAAACGCGGGCCGACAAGGCGAAAACTGGGTACCAGCGCGCAGGCGCCGGACCACCTGGATGGCCACAGTGGAGTCCGCTCTTCATCTTCACTTGCGAGGCCAACATGAACCTGTCTTTCCAACACGCCAGCCGCCGTTGCCGCCTGGTGCGCACTTGCCAGGCCGGTCTCATGGCCCTGGGCCTGGCGCTGGCCGCCCCGGCGGCCATGGCCGACCCGGTGGCCACCATTGACCGCAGCTTCAGCGAGTACACCGGTGCCGGCCCCATCGGCAACGACAACCTGCAGGACAACAACACCGTCTACTGGATGTACGAAGGCAGTGGCATCTGGGGCGGGCAGTCGGTGGATTCCTGGCTGCTGATCTGGGACCCGCGCGCCCTGCTGACGGCGAAGGGCAGCGTGAGCTTTGATGCCAACATCCTGTTCTTCCTGGACGATCAAGGCGAACTCCTCGCCTCGGCCGCCTTCCAGAAGGCGGGCGTCACCTATGACCTGACAAACGCCGCCGTGGGCCTGGAAGCCAGCCCGGACAAGGCCAATACCAGCTGGAGCGGCAGCACCGTCAACTTCGCCTGGACGGCTTCCGACCCTGGCGATCATGTGCGCGTGATGACCGCTCGCGTGCCCGAGCCCGGCACCCTGGCTCTGGTGGCCGCCAGCCTGCTGGGCCTGGGCCTGGGCGGTTGGTCGTGCCGCACGCCGAGGCAATGACCCTCTGGGGCGCGGGCTGACACGCCGGGTGGAGTCTGTCGCGCGGCCGGTGTGCCGCGCCTCAACCGCCCCGGATCGATTCGCGCGCGTGCGGGTCGCGGCTGCGGCCCAGCGTGCTGTCGAGCTTGCGCACGAGCTTGTCCAGCGCACCGTGCGTGGCTTCCGCCACCTTGCCGGCATCGTGGCTGACGGCCAGCGGGGCGTGCCCGACCAGCCGGGCTTCCAGCGTGCAGCGCTTGTCCACCACCTGGCCGTGCACGGCACTGGCGTCGCCCAGGTGCACGTCCACGCGGGTCACCTGCTCGGCGAAGCGGCCGAGCCTGTCCAGAGTCTCCTTCTGCACCCAGGCGGCCAGCGATTCGCCGCCATGGACCTTGTCGTCGGAGTTCAGTTTGACTTGCATGAGTCCCTTTCGGTTGCCGGCAGGTGCCGAGTGACATCTGCCGGCCATTTCGGCCTGACCCGTATTCATCGTAGGTCGCCCGGCGTCCGCTTGTTGGACCTGCATCAAGGTCTGACGCCAAGGTCAGACGCCAAGGTCAGACGCCAACAGGCGGGCTTCTACACTCCCCGGGCTTGAAGCCGTCTTCCTCCCAGCCTGCATGAGCCCGGCGCCGACGCCATCGTCAGCGCCTCTGCTGGCCCGCGCCCGGTGGGCGACCCGGTTGCAGTTCGGCGTGCTGGGCACGCTGGCTGGCGCCTGGGGCGCCCACATCCCGTCGGTGAAGCAGCACTTCGGGCTGGACGAGGCCAGGTTGGCGCTGGTTCTGCTGGCCGCCGGCATCGGCGCCATCGGGGCCTTGCTGGTGGCAGGCCGGGTGGTGGCGCGCCTCGGTGCGCGGGGCACGGCACGCGCCGCCGGGGTGTTGATGGCGGTGGCGCTGGGGATCCTGCTGCAATTGCCCGGCCTGGCGCTGGTGTGGCCTCTGGCGCT
>DAORNK010000546.1:0-2435 GCA_035440985.1 Rubrivivax sp.
TGTTCCGCGGCATGGAGATCCGCTGGTCGTGCGCCGCCGCGCTGCTGGCGGATGCGGTCCTCGGCCTCGCGCGTCATCACGATGATGCTGATACGGCGGTTGGCCGGGGCCGCGGGGTCGCGCCGATCGAAGGGGTTGCTGGCCGCCAGCCCCTGCACGCGCAGCACCTGGTCCTCGGGCAGGCCACCGGCCAGCAATTCGCGGCGCGAAGCGTTGGCGCGGTCTGCGCTGAGTTCCCAGTTGCTGTAGCCGCGCTCGCCGCCACCAAACGGCAGCGCGTCGGTATGGCCTTCCAGGGTCAGGCGGTTGGGCACGTCGGCCAGCACCGCGCCCATGTCGCGCAACAGGTCCCGCATGTAGCTCTGCACGACGGCGCTGCCGCTGGTGAACATCGGGCGCTGGTCGGCGTCGACGATCTGGATGCGCAATCCGTCGGGTGTCATCTCCAGCAGGATCTGGCCCGCCATCGCCTTGAACTTGGGGTTTCCCTCTATGCGTTCCTGGATGGCCTTTTTCAGGGATTCCAGACGCGCCACCTCGGCGCGCACCTGCTCGGCCTTGAGCTGGTGTACGTTGATCGTCGAACGGGTGGCTTCCACCTCACCGCGCTTGACCTGACCGGTGGTGCGCGTGAAGTCCTGCCCGCCACCCTTGACCACGTGCGATGAGTCGCCGCTGCCCGAGCCACCGCCCAGCAGCGAGAGCTTGAGCGGCGACGCGAAGTAGTCCGCCAGGCCCTTCTTGTCGCCTTCCGTGGTGCTGCCCAGCAGCCACATCAGCAGGAAGAAGGCCATCATGGCCGTCACGAAGTCGGCGTAGGCGATCTTCCACGCACCCCCGTGCGCCGCGTGCCCACCCTTCTTGACACGCTTGATGATGATCGGCTGAAGCTTCTTCGCGTCACCGGCCATGATCGCCCCCCCCCGTAGCGCCTACGGCGCTCCCCCCCAGGGGGGCGCCCCCAGCGGCCCGGCAAAGCCGGTTCCGCGGCGGCTGCTTGATGCGCACGACCAGCATGGGCAATGGCCACAACGCAGTGGCGTGCACAGACATCACTTCTTGCCCTTCACGTGGCTCTCCAACTCCGTGAAGCTGGGGCGGTCGCCCGAGAACAGCACCTTGCGGCCGAATTCGATGGCCACCTGGGGCGCATAGCCCTGCATGCTCGCCAGCAGCGTGGTCTTGATGCACTGCAGCTCCTTGCCGGCGTCCTCGACCTTCTGCTCGAGCAGGCCGCTCAACGGCTCGGCAAAGCCATAGGCCAGGAAGATGCCCAGGAAGGTGCCCACCAGCGCCGAGCCGATCATGCCGCCCAGCACGGCCGGCGGCTGGCCCACGCTGCCCATGGTGTTGACCACGCCCAGCACGGCGGCCACGATGCCGAAGGCCGGCAAGGCGCCTGCCATGCGCTGCAGCGCCGCGACCGCGGCATGCTCTTCCTGGTGGTGCGTCTCGATCTCGCTGTCCATCAGGCTTTCGATCTCGTGCGCGTTCAGGTTGCCCGAGACCATCATGCGCAGGTAGTCGGTGATGAACTCGGTGACGTGGTGGTCCTTGCCGACGTTGGGGTACTTCTGGAACAGCGGCGAGCTGTGCGGCTCCTCGACGTCCTTCTCGATGGACATCAGGCCTTCCTTGCGCGCCTTCTGCAGGATGTCGTAGAGCAGCGCCAGCAGCTCCATGTAGCGGGCCTTGCTGAACTTGCTGCCCTTGAAGCACTGGCCCAGGCCGCGCGCGGTGGCCTTCACCACCTTCATCTGGTTGTTGGCCAGGAAGGCACCGATGGCCGCGCCGAAGATGGTGATCATCTCGAAGGGCAAGGCCTTCAGGATGACACCGATGTTGCCCCCGTGCACGATGAAGACACCGAACACGCAAGCCAGCGCGACGACCCAACCGATGATGACGAACATGAACGTGGTTCCGAGCGGAAATCCCTGATGGCACCCTGGCCCGGCCTGAGCCGACAGGGGGCTTGCGTGGGTTATCGGCCCTGGCGCCCTCCGGTTGAGTTTCCAGTCTCGGTCGGCAACCTGTAGACCCAGACCGGGCGGCGACCCGTGGCCTGCAGGCAGGCCAGTTCCGGCTGACCCGGCACCGCGAACTCCAGGCTCACCAGGTAAGCCCCAGGGCGCATTTCGCGGCTTGCCTTGGCCCAGGCACGTGCCATGCTTTCCGGTCTCTGGAAGAGGTAGACCAGGTCATGCGGCGCCCAGGAGAGGGCCCACATGTCGGCGCGGTGGATGCACGCGGCCTTGCAGCGCCAGGCCGCCCAGCGGGCCAGCAGGGGACTCCACTCGACGCCGTGCAGCCGGGCCTGCGGCCAGACGGCGTGCAGTGCGGCCAGGCCGTGACCCAGCCCGCAGCCTGCGTCCAGCACACTGGCGGGCGCCGGCATGAAACGATCCAGGCCTGCAAGGGCGCCGGCCGGCGTC
>DAORNK010000547.1:0-2432 GCA_035440985.1 Rubrivivax sp.
GAAGCCCTGGCCGCGGTCGCAGTCCAGCGCCTGCATCAGCGCGGCCTGGCCGTCGGTCTCGATGCCTTCGGCGACCGTCGTCATGCCCAGGGTGCGGGCGACGCGGATGGTGGCTTCGATCAGCACGCGGTGGTACTCCACGGTTTCGGCATGCCGCACGAAGCTGCGGTCCACCTTCACGGTGTCCACCGGCATCAGGTGCAGGCAGGCCAGGCTGGAATAGCCGGTGCCGAAGTCGTCCAGCGCCAGTTTCGCACCCAGGTTCTTCAGTTCGCGCAGCGTGGCCTGCACACGTTCGTCCTGCGCCGCCAGGCTCTCGGTCACTTCCAGCTGCAGGTTCTCCACCGGCATCCGGGTCTCGGCGAGGATGGCGCGCAGATCATCCACCAGCGCCGGCCGCTTGAGCTGGGCACGCGACAGGTTCACCGCCAGCTGGCGCGGCGCCAGCGCACCCAGCACCTGCTGCCAGTGCACGAACTGGCGGCAGGCCTTGCGCAGCACCGCTTCGCCCACGGCGTCGATGAGCCCGCACTCTTCGGCCAGGCCGATGAAGTCCCCCGGCGGCACCATGCCACGTTCCGGATGCATCCAGCGCACCAGCGCCTCCACGCCCACCATGCGGCGGCTTTGCAGGTCGACCACGGGCTGGTAGACGACGAAGAGGTCATCGTCCTGCAGTGCACGGCGCAGGTCGTTCTCCATCGCCGTGGCGCGCACCACGCGTTCGTGCATCGAATCGTCGAACTGCACCCAGCGGCCACGCCCGGCGCGCTTGGCTTCGTACATGGCCACGTCGGCATTGCGCAGCAGCGTTTCGGCCAGGGCTTCCAGGTGGCCCGGCCCGGCTTCGGCAGCAGCCAGGGTGTCCGATGCGTCGGCCCGGTAGACCACGACGCCGATGCTGGCCGTGCTCTGCACGGGCGAGGTGCCCAGCACGTAGGGCTGGGACAGATCGGCCAGCAGGCGGTCGGCAATGGCCGACACGGCCGGCGCGTCGACCACGCCATCCAGCACGACGACGAATTCGTCGCCGCCGATGCGCGCCGCGACATGGCTGTGCAGGTCCATGCGCACCACGGTGTCGCCCGGGCGCAGCGCGTGCTGCAGCCGCTCGGCGATCTGGCGCAGCAGTTCGTCGCCGGCGGCGTGCCCCAGCGTGTCGTTGACCTGCTTGAAGCGGTCGAAGTCCATGAACAGGATGGCAAACCCGTAGCCGGCGTGGCGCCTGGCGTGGGAGATCGCGCGCTGCAGACGCTCCATCACGACGCTGCGGTTGGGCAACTGGGTCAGCGTGTCGGTGCGGGCATTGGCGCGCAGCTGCTGCTGCAGCAGGCGGCTTTCGGTGATGTCGGTGAAGCAGGTGATCACGCCGCAGACACCGCCTTGCAGGTCGCGTTGCGGTTCGGTGTTGACCAGCAGCCAGCGCAACTGCCCCTGCGGGGTATGCACGCCCACGGTCTGATTGAACAGCGGCTCGCCGCTGCGCAGCGTGCGCATGGCCGGCTGCTCGCTGATGGGGTAGTCGCTGCCGTCTTCGCGCACGGCACGCCAGCGCCCATCCATCGAATCCATGTCCTGCATCTGCGCCAGGCTCAGGCCCAGCAGGCGTTCCGCGGCCCTATTGCCGTCGACGATGGCGCCGGCCTCGGACTGCACCACGACGCCGGCGGGCAGTGCCGCCCACAGGGCCTGCAGCTTGCCCTGCTGCTGCATGCGTGCGGTGACGTCGGTGGCCACACGCACGAAGCCGGTCAGGTTGCCGGCTTCGTCCTGCACCGGTCGCAAGTCGACGTTCAACCAGATGTCGCGGCCGTCGCGGCGCCGGCGCAGCCACTCGTAGTTCAGGCCCTGACCGTGTGCCAGGGCCTGCAGCAGGTTGTGCCGCACCGCCGCATCCTCGCGCGGGTGCTGCAGCAACACATGCACCTGGCTGCCCATCGCCTCGTGCGGCTTCCACCCCGTGACCCGCTCGAAGGCGGCATTGACCCACTGCACACGGTCTTCAGCGTCGGTGATCATCACGATGGCCGTCGTCCGCTCGGCCACCAGGGCCAGGCGCTGCATCTCGGCCGCCCGGTCTGCCAGATGCCGCATGCGCTGGCCCGCGGCGCGTGCGCTGGGTTCCACCACCGCGATGGACGCCAGGCCCAGCAGGACCAGCAGGCCGGCCAGGCTCCACTGCGATTCGCGCCGCATGGCTTCCTGGCGCGACTGCACCACGGCCTGCAGGCGGCCCTGCAGGTGCTGGGCTGCAGCCTGTGCTGTGGACACCTCGGCGTGCAGCGTCTGCAGGCGCAGGCCGTCTTCGCCATCCAGGCCGCCCGGGCGCAGCAGCGCCTGGGTGCGTTGCAGCATGGCATCACGCTGGGCTTGCCACTGGGCCAACGCCGGCGCCAGCGCGGCTGCGGCCTCGGCGTCCTGGAACTGCGGTC
>DAORNK010000548.1:0-2432 GCA_035440985.1 Rubrivivax sp.
CAGCGGCGGCGGCGTGCCCGACGGCCAGACACCGCTGCAGACCCTGCACCGCGAGGCCTGGGAAGAGGCCGGCCTGCGGCCGGCGGACCTGGCCGACCTGCGCCCCGGCCGCGTGATCCACCTGCTGCGCGACATCCCCGAGGGCCTGCAGCGCGAAGCCCTGCACAGCTTCGACCTGCGCCTGCCGCCCTCGTGCGTGCCGCGCAACCAGGATGGCGAGGTGGCCGGCTTCGAACTGCTGCCCATCGCCGACGCGCTGGCACGCGGCGCGGGTGAAGGCATGACGGTGGATGCGGCGCTGGTGCTGCTGGACTTCGCGCTCCGGCACGGCCTGATCGAAGCCCCGGCCGGCGCAGCGGCGGTGTTTGCGCCGGCCTGAACGCTCTTCCGATGCGGGCCACCGGCCCGCACTCACTCAGGCATCGCGGTAGGCGCTGGGCGTGACGCCCAGGCGCGCCCGGAAAGCCCGGTTGAAGTGCGACAGCGTGCGGTAGCCGCAAGCCAGCGCGATGTGCGCCACCGGCTTGTCGGACTGGCGCAGCGCCACACAGGCCTCGCTGCAGCGCACATCGTTGACGTAGGCCGACCAGGTCTTGCCCGTCTCACGGCGGAAGTAGCGGCTGAATGCAGCCGGCGACACATGGGCCACGCGGGCCGCATCCTGCACGCGCAGGTCACCGGCCAGGTGGCGATGCACCCAGTCGATGACGCGATCGATGCGGCGCATGCGGGCGGCGGGGGTGTCGCCTGCGCCCACCGCGGCACTGTTGGCGATGGTGTGCAGGTCCTGCGGATGCGCGGCAAGACACTGCAGCACCTGCACCAGGCTGGCCAGGCGGCCCAGCGCGTCAGCGCCGGGCATGCCCCGCAAGACCCGCGTGATGCAGTGCTGGCCAGTGCCGGTGATGCGCAGGCCCATCCGCGCGCGTTCGGCCAGCGGGCGCAGCGCCTGCAGCTCGGGCAGCCCTGGCTGCGCCAGCAACGCCTGCGGGAACTGCAGCACCGTGGCCACCGCACGGCCTGCTCCGGCGCCTGACGAAACCCAGGCGTGCGGCACATCAGGCCCCAGCAGCACCAGGTCGCCGGCCTCGAAAGGCGCGGCACTGTCCCCCACGAAGCGCACGCCGGCACCGGCTTCGATCCAGGTCAACTCCAGTTCGGCATGGCGGTGGCGCTGGCCGCGAAAAGCGTCCAGCTCCAAACGCAGCAGGCGAAAGGCGCGGTCCGGGTGGGTGACGCGTTCCAGGGCGATGCGCATGACCCATTGTCCAATCGATGTCGTTGCTGTGTCGGTGCGGGTCACCTCGGGCTCACCACACCCGGATCATTGCGCGGACACTGCGCAGCATCGAGTCCATCCAGCCGCCCTCCGTCGATGACGACAACCCCTGCTCCGTGGTGGCGAGGCGCCACGCTCTACCAGGTCTACCCGCGCAGCTTTGCCGACAACAACGGCGATGGCATCGGCGATCTGGCCGGCGTCACCACGCGGCTGGACTACATCGCCCGCCTGGGCGTGGACGGCATCTGGCTGTCGCCCTTCTTCAAGAGCCCGATGCGCGACTTCGGCTACGACGTCAGCGACCACTGCGGCGTGGACCCGATGTTCGGCACGCTGGCCGACTTCGATGCGCTGCTGGCACGCGCGCATGCGCTGGGGCTGAAGGTCGTCATCGACCAGGTCTGGTCGCACACCGCCATCGACCACCCGTGGTTCCAGCAAAGCCGCGCTGCGCGCGACGGGCGCACGAATCCCAAGGCCGACTGGTACGTATGGGCCGATGCGCGCCCCGACGGCAGCCCGCCCAGCAACTGGCAAAGCTGGATGGGCGGCCCCAGCTGGACCTGGGAGCCGCGCCGCCAGCAGTACTACCTGCACAACTTCCTGCCGCAGATGCCGGACCTGAACCTGCACAACCGGGCAGTACAGGATGCCCTGCTGGCCGTGGGCCGCTTCTGGCTGGAACGGGGGGTGGACGGATTCCGGCTGGACACCGCCAATTACTACTGCCACGACCCTGCCTTCAGGGACAACCCGCCGCAGCCACCCGAACACCGCGGCACCATGCCGGCCGCCATGCAGCAGCACCTGCACGACATCTGCCAGCCCCAGACGCTGCCCTTTCTGGAACGTGTGCGGGCCCTGTGCGACGAATTCGAAGGTCGCATGACCGTGGCCGAAATCGGTTCGCAGAACAACCTGCAGCGCATGGTCGAGTACACGCGCGGGCAGGACCGCCTGCACACCGCGTACTCCTTCATGCTGCTGGGACCACAGCCCACGGCCGCGGCGCTGGCCGAGGCACAAGCCGCCTGGCACGAAGGCGACGGGGCCGCTGCCTGGCCGTCGTGGGCACTGTCCAACCACGACACGCCCCGCGTGGCCACGCGCTGGGCGCAGGGCGACTTGGCGCGCACGCGCCAGCTGCTGG
>DAORNK010000549.1:0-2427 GCA_035440985.1 Rubrivivax sp.
CAGAGCGGCGGCTGCGCACGATGACACCCGAGGGATCCCCGATGCCGCCCCAGACCGGCCCCAGCGCCGCGCCAGCCCAGGCTGCGCACAGCCGCTTCGTGCAGCGCATCCGCCGCCGTTACGCCGCCGAGCTGCCCTTGCTGCCGCCGGGCGCGCCCGATGCAGCGACGATCACGGCGCTGGTGCGGCAGCTTCAGCAAGGCGGGCGCGATCTGGCCAGCGCCCTGCGCGTGGCGCGGCAGCTGGTGCTGGAGCGCCTGGCCGTACTGGATGTGGAACAGGCCGCCGCACTGGAGGTCGTGACCCGCGCGATGACCCATCTGGCCGAAGCCACACTGGAAATCGCGCTGGCCCAGGCGCTGGCCGAAGCCGACGAACGCCACGGCGCGCCCCTGGACGAACACGGCCAGCGGGTGGACTTCTGGATCATCGGCATGGGCAAGCTCGGCGCGCGCGAGCTCAACGTCTCCTCCGACATCGACCTGATCTACCTTTACGAGGAAGACGGCCACACCAGCGGCCCGCGGCCGCTGTCCTTCCACGAGTACTTTGCCGGCGTGGCCAAGCGCCTGTTCGCGCTGATCGGCGACACCACGGACGACGGCTTCGTCTTCCGCATGGACCTGGCGCTGCGGCCCAACGGCAATTCCGGGCCCACCGTGGTGAGCCTGTCCATGCTGGAGGAATACCTGCAGGTGCAGGGCCGCGAATGGGAACGTTTTGCCTGGCTCAAGAGCCGCGTCGTCGCGCCGCAGGCTTCGGTGGCGGCGGGGCGCGTGGCGCCGCTGCGCTCGCTGGTGACGGCCTTCGTCTATCGGCGCTATCTCGACTACGGTGTCTTCGAAGGCCTGCGCCAGCTGCACCGCAAGATCCGCGAAGAGGCGCAGCGCCGCGCCGCCGGCCGGCCCGAGCGCGCCAACGACGTCAAGCTCTCGCGTGGCGGCATCCGCGAGATCGAGTTCATCGTGCAGCTGATGCTGGTGGTGCGCGGCGGGCAGTTCCCGGAGATCCGCACGCGCAGCACCTTGCGCAGCCTGCAGCGCCTGGCGGACCGCGGCCTGATGAAGCCAGAGACCGCCACGCGGCTGGCCGCCGCCTATGTCTTCCTGCGCCAGGTGGAGCACCGCGTCCAGTACCTGGACGACGCGCAGACCCACCTGTTGCCCAGTGGTGACGACGACCTGCGCTGGATCGCCCGGAGCATGGGCCTGCTCTGCGAGCCCCAGGCCTGCGAGCTGCTGGCCCGGCTGGGCGAGGTGCGCGAATTCGTCGCGGCCGAGTTCGACGCGCTGCTGCACGACGGCCAGGGCCCAGGCGGTGATGGCCCGCGGCAGGCCTGCAAGGGCTGCGGCACCGGGCCGATGCCGGTGGACAGCGAGACTCTGCTCGAACGCCTGCCCCCGGTGCTGGCCACGCGGCTGCGCAGCTGGGTGCAGCAGCCGCGTGTGCAGGCGCTGCGCGACGAGAGCCGATTGCGCCTGGGCCGCCTGATGCACAAGACGGCGCAGGTGCTGCAGGCCGGCGGCTGCAGCGAGGCCGGCGCGCTGCGCTTCGTGGACTGGGTGGAACCGCTGCTGCGCCGCGAGAGCTACCTGGCGCTGCTGGTCGAACGGTCCGAAGTGCATGCCCGGCTGCTGCGTGTGCTGGGCGCCGCGCGCTGGCCCATGCAATACCTGATGCGCCACCCGGGCGTGATCGACGAACTGGCCGACCAGCGGCTGCTGCACCTGCGCTTCGACCGCGCGGCCTTCACGGCCGACCTGGAGCAGCGTCTGGCAGCCTGGCAGCGGCTGGGCGAGGACGACGAAGAGAAGCTGCTGGACACCCTGCGCCACGCGCACCACGCGGAGGTCTTCCGCACCTTGGTGCGCGACGTCGAGGGTGAACTCACCGTGGAAGAGGTGGCCGACGACCTGTCGGCGCTGGCCGATACGCTGCTGGACGTGGCCGTGCGCTGGGCCTGGTTGCGCCTGAAGCAGCGCCACCGCGAGGTGCCCAGCCTGGCCGTCATCGCCTACGGCAAGCTCGGGGGCAAGGAACTGGGCTACGGCGGCGATCTGGACGTGGTCTTCGTCTACGACGACCACGACGAACCCGACAAGCAGCGCGCGCTGGAGGTCTACGGTGCCTTCGTGCGCCGGCTCATCACCTGGCTGACGCTGCGCACATCGGCTGGCGAGCTGTTCGACATCGACACCGCCTTGCGGCCCAACGGCAACTCGGGCCTGCTGGTGACCAGCATCGAGTCGTTCGAGCGCTACCAGGTCGGGCGCGGCAGCAACACCGCCTGGACCTGGGAGCACCAGGCGCTGACCCGCGCACGCTATGCCGCCGGCGCGGCCAGCGTCGAGCCGCGCTTCGAGGCCACGCGCCGGGCGGTGCTGACGGCCGAACGCGACCACGCGGCGCTGCGCGAGGAGATCCGCG
>DAORNK010000550.1:0-2426 GCA_035440985.1 Rubrivivax sp.
CCGCGGGCGGCGGCACGGTGGCTTGACCCTGAACCGAGGTCTCGATGCGGATCAGCTCCGCGCCGACGGCCAGCATCTGGCCGACGGCCCCACCCAGCGACAGTACGCGGCCGGCCACCGGGGACGGGATCTCCACGCTGGCCTTGTCGGTCATCACATCGGCCAGGGCCTGGTCCTCGGCCACGGTATCGCCCGGCTGCACATGCCAAGCCACCAGTTCCACTTCGGCGATGCCTTCGCCCACATCGGGTACCTTGATCAGATGGTCGGGCATCTCAAACCTCCATCGTGCGCTTGAGCGCGGCGGCCACCCGGGCCGGGCCCGGGAAGTAGGCCCATTCCAGCGCGTGGGGGTAGGGCGTGTCCCAGCCGGTCACGCGTTCGATCGGCGCTTCCAGGTGGTAGAAGCAATGCTCCTGCACCAGGGCCGCCAGTTCGGCGCCGAAACCGCTGGTACGCGTGGCCTCGTGCACGATGACGCAACGCCCGGTCTTGCGCACCGATGCGACGATGCGCTCCAGGTCCAGCGGCCAGATGCTGCGCAGGTCGATCACTTCGGCGGAGATGCCGCTTTCCTGGGCCGCAGCTTCGCTGACGAAGACCATGGTGCCGTAGGTCAGCACGGTGACGTCGCTGCCTTCCCGCGTCACGGCCGCCTTGTCCAGCGGCACCGTGTAGTGGCCTTCGGGCACCTCGCCCATCGGGTGCTGCGCCCAGGGCACCACCGGCTTGTCGTGGTGGCCGTCGAAGGGGCCGTTGTACAGGCGCTTGGGCTCCAGGAAGATCACCGGGTCGTCGTTCTCGATGCTGGCGATCAGCAGGCCCTTGGCGTCGTAGGGGTTGCTGGGCATCACCGTGCGCAGGCCGCAGACATGCGTGAACAGCGCCTCCGGGCTCTGGCTGTGGGTTTGCCCGCCATAGATGCCGCCACCGCAGGGCATGCGGATGGTCAGCGGCGCGGTGAAGTCGCCCGCCGAGCGGTAGCGCAGGCGCGCGGCCTCGGAGACGATCTGGTCGGAAGCCGGGTAGAAATAGTCGGCGAACTGCACTTCCACCACCGGCCGCAGGCCGTAGGCGGCCATCCCGATGGCCGAGCCGACGATGCCGCCTTCGGAGATGGGCGCGTCGAACACGCGCGACTTGCCGTACTTGGCCTGCAGCCCTTCGGTGCAGCGGAACACGCCACCGAAGTAGCCCACGTCCTGGCCGTAGATGACGACGTCGGGGTTGCGTTCGAGCATCACGTCCATCGCCGAACGCAGTGCCTGGATCATGGTCATGCGCGCCATGGTCAGACCCCCTTGCGCGCCTGGCGCAGCTGTTCGACGAGGTGGGCGGGCATGTCCTTGTAGACACCCTCGAACATGGTTTCCAGAGGCGGGATGTGGTTGTCGATCAGGGCACCCCCAAAGCGCTCGGCCTCCTTGGCGGCGGCGGCCACCTCGGCTTCCAGCTCCTTCTGCAATGCCTGGTGCTCGGCTTCGGACCAGTCGCCGCTGCGCAGCAGATGCTGCTTGAGCCGGGCGATGGGGTCGCCCAGCGGGAAGCGCTGCCAGTCGTCGGCGGGGCGGTAGCGGCTGGGGTCGTCGCTGGTGCTGTGCGCGCCGGCGCGGTAGGTCAGCCATTCGATCAGCGTGGGCCCGAGGTTGCTGCGCGCCCGTTCGGCGGCCCAGCGCGAAGCGGCCAGCACGGCCAGGAAATCGTTGCCGTCCACGCGCAGCGCGGCAATGCCGCTGCCCACCCCGCGTGCCGCAAAGGTGGTGGACTCGCCGCCGGCGATGGCCTGGAAGGTGGAGATGGCCCACTGGTTGTTGACCACGTTGAGGATCACCGGCGCGCGGTAGACATGGGCAAAGGTCAGCGCGGTGTTGAAGTCGCTCTCGGCGGTGGCGCCGTCGCCGATCCAGGCCGATGCGATCCTGGTGTCGCCCTTGATGGCCGAGGCCATGCCCCAGCCGACCGCCTGGATGACCTGGGTGGCCAGGTTGCCGCTGATGGAAAAGAAGCCGGCCCGCTTGTACGAGTACATCACCGGCAGCTGTCGGCCCTTCATCGGGTCGCGTTCGTTGCTCATCAGCTGGCAGATCATCTCGGCCAGCGGAATGTCGTCGCGCACGATCAGCAGGCCTTGCTGGCGGTAGGTCGGGAAGCACATGTCGCCCGGCGACAGCGCCAGCGCGTGCGCCACCGCGATGGCCTCTTCGCCCAGGCACTGCATGTAGAAGGAGATCTTCTTCTGCCGCTGCGCGATCAGCATCTTGGCGTCGAAGGCCCGCGTGCGCATCATGCCGCGCAGGCCGCGCTTGAGCAGGGCGGCGTCGTGCGGCGGGGCCCAGGGGCCCAGCGCCTGGCCTTGCTCGTCCAGCACGCGCACCAGCGTGAAGGCGAGGTCGGCGGTGCTCTCGGGGGCGGCATCCACCGGCGGG
>DAORNK010000551.1:0-2425 GCA_035440985.1 Rubrivivax sp.
GGCGCGCCGCCTGGGTGCGCGCCGTGGGCACGCTGATGGCCAGCCGGCGCGAGCTGTCGCTGGCCGGGTCGTAAAGCCACAGCTCGGCCGCGCACTGGTAGACGATGCGCCGGCCGTCGGTGGCGGCATGGCGTGCGTAGAAGTCCGCGTGGTGCGTGTGCCGGCGCAGCGCCGTGCCGTCGCTCGCGCAGGAGTACAGGTTGCCCACGCCTTCGCCGTCGCTCAGGAAGTACAGCCGCTCGCCCAGCCACATCGGCGAGGTGAGATTGCCCTTCAGTTCACCCAGTCGGCGAAAGCTGCCACCGGCTGCGTCCTCCATCCAGAGCTGGCCGACCCGGCCACCGCGATAGCGCTTCCAGCGTGTCGGATCACCCGTGTTGCGCCCGATCGCGCGGCGACCGCCCGGGCCGAAGGCGATGTGGTCCATCTGGCCCAGCGGCAGTCGCTCGGGCAGCGCGCCGGGCCGGCCCGGATCCAGCGTGAAGCCATGCCAGTTGCGGAAGAACGGCTGCCCATGATTGCTGCAGAAGACGATCCGCCCTTGCGGCGTGAAGCCGCGCACCGCCAGGTCGCTGCCCAGCCAGGTGAGGCGGCGTGCAGGGCCGCCCGTGGCAGGCATCAGCCACACCTCGGCGTGCTGCTCGTCACGCCCGGTGTAGGCCAGCCATTCGCCGCAGGGCGACAGGCAGGGCGTGGCTGGCTCCGACAGACCCGCCGTCAGCCGCTGCGCGACACCGCCGTGCACACTGGCCCGCCAGAGGTCGTCGTCGCTGACGAAGACGACGGTGTCGCCGTGCAGCGAAGGTTGACGAAGATAGGCAGGAGCAGCAGGCGTCATGGTGTTTGAACCGTACATGTGCGCGGAGGTGGCGGCCATCATCCCACGCGCAGCGGTGCACCTCGGCACATCCCGTCCCCCAGAAGAAGGTGATCCCCCTGCCAGGGGATGGGCTCACCCCAAGGACGGATCGATCATCGCGGCCGCCGGGGGTCGACCGGTTGTGCAGCAGGAGTCCAGCATGCGATTCGACGACTTTCACGAGGGCGACTACCGTGTCTATGTCGGCGCCATCGAAGCCCCACGCGGCGACGGCTACATGGCCGCGCTGATCGTCAACCGCGCGCGCTGCGCGCCGGGTGCCCAACGCGAGGCTTTCCGCGACGACAGCCTGGCCTGCGGCTATCGCTGGCCGACGGCCGAAGAGGCCATCCACTACGCGGTGAACCGCGCCCGCGAACTGATCCGCACGCGTTCGTCGATGCTGGCCTGCTGACGAGCACTTCCGCGCGCCGGCCAGCGGCGCGGCGGCAGGCCGGGATAATGCCCGCCATGGTGGCTGGAAAGCGTGTGGTGGTGGGTCTATCCGGCGGGGTCGACTCCGCCGTGAGCGCCTGGCTGCTCAAGCAGCAGGGCTTCGAGGTCATCGGCCTGTTCATGAAGAACTGGGAAGATGACGACGACGGTGAATACTGTTCATCCAACGTCGACTTCGTCGACGCGGCGGCCGTGGCCGATGTGATCGGCATCGAGATCGAGCACGTCAACTTCGCGGCCGAGTACAAGGATCGCGTGTTCGCCGAGTTCCTGCGCGAATACGCCGCCGGCCGCACACCCAACCCCGACGTGCTGTGCAACGCCGAGATCAAGTTCAAGGCCTTTCTGGACCACGCCATGCGGCTGGGCGCCGAGAAGATCGCCACCGGCCACTATGCGCGGGTGCGCGAGGTGGATGGACGCTATCAACTCCTCAAGGGCCTGGACCCGGCCAAGGATCAGAGCTATTTCCTGCACCGCCTGAACCAGGCGCAGCTGTCGCGCACGCTGTTCCCGGTGGGTGAGCTGGCCAAGACCGAGGTGCGACGCCTGGCGGCGCAGATCGGCCTGCCCAATGCGAAGAAGAAGGACAGCACGGGCATCTGCTTCATCGGTGAGCGGCCCTTCCGCGAATTCCTCAACCGCTACCTGAGCCAGCAACCCGGCCTCATGCTCGACGACCGGGGCCACGAAGTCGGCCGCCACGTGGGCCTGAGCTTCTACACCCTGGGCCAGCGCCAGGGCCTGGGCATCGGCGGCGTGGCCAGCGGCGGGGGTGCGCACGAACCCTGGTACGTGGCGCACAAGGACGTTGCCCACAACCGCCTGCATGTGGTGCAGGGTCACGACCACCCCTGGCTGCTTTCGCCCTGGCTGGAAGCCACCGACCTGAGCTGGGTGGCCGGCGAAGCCCCCCCGCCCGGCGAGCTGGCCGCCAAGACGCGCTACCGTCAGGCCGATGCCACCTGCCGCTACGCCACAACAGCCGACGGCCTGCGGCTCGACTTCGCCCAACCGCAATGGGCCGTCACGCCGGGCCAGAGCGCGGTGCTGTACCGGGGCGAGGTGTGCCTGGGCGGAGGGGTGATCAGCCGCGCGGCGCAACCCCTG
>DAORNK010000552.1:0-2424 GCA_035440985.1 Rubrivivax sp.
GCCCACCACCAGCGCGCCGCCGCCGCGGTGGTGGCGGCGGCAGCCTTCAGCAGGCTGGTCTTGCCGATGCCTGGCTCACCTTCGAGCAGCACGCAGCAGCCCGAGCCCGGGCCCGCGGCCAAGGCGTCTATCCGCTGTTGCAGCAAGGCCAGTTGGTCCTGGCGTTCCAGCAAGGGGGTGGCGGTGGCGGCCATGAGGCGCAATTGTCAGCTGTCAGCGGTGCAGCGCCCGAGCTGCGGCACTGGAGCCCGCCCCGCGGGGCTGATCGGCGCTGCGCCGCTCAGGGCCTGGTCGGTTTGTCGCTCTCTGCCTGCGCGCCTTCAAATCGCAGGGCCTCCGCTTGGGCCGAAGGCCGGCCCTGGGCCGCGCGCAGCATGTTTTCGGTCAGCTGGCTCATGGTCGCGCCGGTGCACGGCAGATCGCGCAGCAAGGCCATGTGCTGCAGCAGGGCGTTGTCGGCCAGGCCGGCGGCCATGCGCTTGCCGAACTCACCCTGCTTCCACAGCAGCGGGTTGCCGTGCTCCTTCATGGCCCGGGTGGTTTCAGCAAGAAGGGCCGTGGCCTGCGATGACTGGTACTCGGCATACTGCGGCGTGAAGCGCTTGTCGATGAAGATCGGGATCGGCCGATCGACATAGTCGTTCTCCACGCGCCCGCTGGCGTAGGTGCGCGTGCGCACCACCTCGCGGTTGGGCATCAGGTAGCGCACGAACTCCTTGACTTGCGCCTTGCACTGGCCGGAGAAGAATTCGGCGTGGGAATTGAAGAGGGCCTTGAAGCCTGTGCTGCCCGCCGAACCCTTGAAGTCGCCGTCAAAGACACGGCGCACCATCTCCAGCCTCGGAAAAGGCGCCCAGAACGCGTCGCCCTTGTAGACGATGCCCGGTGCGCGCTTGGCTGCGGATTCGAAGTCCTTGCGGTAGGTGGCACCCTGCCAGTCGGCCAACTCCTGGCGCTTGTCCACCGCCGCCTGCTGCTCGGCCTGCAGCCCGGCCAGCGTCAGCCTGGGGTTCTGCGCAGGGTCGCGCAGCAGCACGGAGCGCTTGTCCTTCAGCAGCGCGGGGCGCAATTCAAGCACGCCGGCGCGCAGCGCGTACTCGCCGGTGATGACCGGGTGGTTGGACACCGGCATCGCGGCCCAGTCGTGCTGCACATAGACCGCCGGCAGATCGGGGCAGGTGGCCAGGAAACCCGCGAGACTGCGGTTGAGCTCTGCCACGAAGGCCGGGCTGGGTTGGTAGTTGCTTAGGGGGATGATCGTGGCGCTGGGGTCGCTGGGGGTGTGCCGCAGGACCAGCAGCAACTGGCGCGCGGCAACCAGGCGCTTGCCGGTGAATTCGCGCTCCAGCGCGTCTTCTTCGGCCTGGCTCGCGCGGCGCAGCCGTTCCAGCTCAGCTTGCGCGCGCTCGACGCGGGTCTTCAGTTCCGCTTGGTCGATCCGGCCTGCACGCTGCAGCTGGATGGCCTCGGTGATCGCCGCTTGTTGCGGGGTTTGCTGCGGGGTGTAGCGATTGAGGATGGCGTTCCGCGCCTGCATCTGCTCGCGCACCAGTTGCTCGTTGGTGCGCGCCAGCTCCGTGGGATCAGGTGGCGCCGACATACCGGCCCAACTGCTTGTGCAGCGTGCGCCCCCACCTGCCGCTTCGGCCTGCAGGCTGTAGGCCGAGAAC
The DNA here is from genome assembly GCA_035440985.1 of Rubrivivax sp. Lineage (GTDB taxonomy): Bacteria > Pseudomonadota > Gammaproteobacteria > Burkholderiales > Burkholderiaceae_C > Rubrivivax. The sequence goes on from DAORNK010000552.1 coordinate 1,671, forward strand.
TCCGCGGTCTGGGCCACGCGCACGCCGAGCTGCGGCGCCGGTGCCTGGCCCCAGGCACTGCAGGCCAGGAGCATGGTCAGGTACATCACCAGCGAGTTCGGATTCGTCTTGTGCATGGGACTTGCCTCGCTGCAACACTGGAAGCGGGCCGCTGGGCCACCCCATCTCGGCGGCCGCCGTGACACTAGACCAGCCGCATCAACACCCGCCCCAACCCGTCGTTGCCGATGGTCCGCCCGTCGCTGCCATGCCCCAGCCGCTGGGGCAGTGCCGGGTCGATGCCACGCACTTCGGCATACAACGACGCCGCGCCGGCACCGTGCGCCCATAGCAGGGTGTTCTCGCGTGTATGGTTGCCGTGGTGCCACATCACGCCCGGCAGCACGCCCCGGCCCCGGCCCTGGATGGGCTCGAAGGGCACGCGGTCGGACTGCGGTCCCATCGGCATGCCGTTGCCATGGTCGGTGACCACCACGATCAGCGTGTCCTGCCAGCTGCTGTGGGCATCCACCCAGTCGACAGCGGCTTGCACGGCGTGGTTGAAGTCGATCTGCTCTTCGATGATGCGGCCGGTGTCGTTGGCGTGCGCCATCCAGTCCACCGCCCCACCTTCGACCATCATGAAAAAGCCCTGCGGCGCACGGCCCAGCACCTGCAGCGCGCCTCGGGTCATCAGCGCCAGGCTGGGCAGGCCGGGGTTGAGGGCCGTGCCACTGGGCCGGGCCAGGTCGGCACCGGCCACGGCCGCGACGCG
>DAORNK010000553.1:0-2423 GCA_035440985.1 Rubrivivax sp.
CCTGGGCCAGCGCCGCGCGCAGTTCGTCCGCGTCCAACTGCACCAGCACGTCGCCGCGGTGGACCCTGGCCCCTTCCTCCACCAGCACCTGGGCCACGCGCCCCGTCACCGTGCTGCCCAGGTCCACGCGTGAAGCCGTGGCCACGCGCCCCGAAAACTGCAGGCTGCGCACCAGCGGCGCCGCGCGGACTTCCAGCGCGGGCACGGCCGGCGCATGCCGCCACCACGCCACCGCTGCCACGGCCAGCAGGGCCAGTACCACCGCTGGCAGGACGATCAGGCGTCGACGCATGAGGTCCATTGTTGCACCCGGGTCCGCCAGGGCCGGCGGGCCGGTGCCGCTTCAGACTTGGATGTCGAGCGCCGCGCGCGCGAACTGGAAGGCCAGCCCGGCCAGGCCGCAACCGAGCACGACCGGAATCACCCCAAGCCTGGTGCGGAACAGCGCAAGCGCCGCGGCCAGCACGATGACCGCCGATGCCCATTCGAAGGCCCCGCCCAGGCCTTGTGGCCACAGCACGTGCTGGGCGAAGAACAGCGCCAGATTGACGATGACACCGGCCACGGCGGCCGTGATGGCGGTCAGCGGTGCGGTGAACTTCAGATTGCCGTGGGTGGACTCGACGAAGGGTGCGCCCAGCAGGATGAAGAAGAACGAGGGCAGGAAGGTGAAGAAGGTGACCACCGTGGCCGCCACCGCACCCGATAGGAACAGCGAGTCACCGCCGAGGATGGCCTTGGTCCAGCCGCCGACGAAGCCCACGAACGCGACGACCATGATCAGCGGACCGGGGGTCGTCTCACCCAGCGCCAGGCCGTCGATCATCTGCGGGGCCGTGAGCCACTGGTGCTGCTCGACGGCACCCTGGTAGACGTAGGGCAGCACGGCGTAGGCTCCCCCGAAGGTCAGCAACGCGGCCTTGGTGAAGAACCAGGCCATCTGTGTCAGCACCGCGTCCCAGCCCAGCAGCGCCACGAGGCCGCCGATGGCCAGTGCCCACAGCCCCAGGCCCACCAGCAGCACCAGGCGCAACCGCCGCCAGCTGAACCGCGCGTGTTCGGGTGACGGCGTGCAGTCGTCGATCAGCGCGGGCCCGTAGTCCCTCGGGGCTTTGCCGGGCTCGCCGCCGGCCATCCACCGACCCGGCGCCCAACGGCCGCCGATGAAACCCACGAGGCCCGCCACCAGCACGATGAACGGAAACGGCACATCGAACGCGAAGACGGCCCCGAAGGCGGCGACGGCAATGCCCCACAGCCCGCCGTTCTTGAGCACGCGCGAGCCGATGCGCCAGGCCGCGTGCACCACCAGCGCGGTCACCGCCGGCTTGATGCCGTAGAAGAGACTGGCGATGACCGGCAGGTTGCCATGGGCCAGGTAGACCCAGGACAGCGCGACCAGGATGCACAGCGAGGGCAGCACGAACAGCCCGCCGGCAACGATGCCGCCCCAGGTGCGGTGCATCAGCCAGCCGATGTAGGTGGCGAGCTGCTGTGCTTCGGGCCCCGGCAGCACCATGCAGTAGTTCAGCGCATGCAGGAACCGGGTCTCCGATAGCCAGCGGCGCCGCTGCACCAGTTCCTCGTGCATCAGGGCAATCTGCCCCGCTGGCCCGCCGAAGCCGATGCAACCGAGCTTGAGCCAGTACAGGAAGGCCTGCCGGCGGGTCGGAGCCATGGCGGCGCTGGCCGGCCCGGCTTCAGTGTCCATGGTCTGCCTGCAGCGGGCCGCGACCGCGACTCATCGAGGGGAGTGTCGCCCGGACAGGTGCAATTCGCATGCCCCGAATGTCTCACAGGGACAGGCACGCACCGGCACCAGCGGGCCTGGTGGCGGCATAGACGGCACCGGCATGGCCTACTGCACGATCACCGCATTCGGCAGCGTCTGGGTCAACGGCGTGGAGTTCAGCACGAATGGCACCACGATCCGGTTCGACGATCGCAGCGTGTCGCAGGCTGACTTGCCTGTGGGCATGGTGGTGCGCGTGGACGGCTCGATCGACGACAGGAAGGCCAACACCATCCTCGTGGACGACTCGCTCAAGGGCAGGGTGGAACAGGTGCTCGATCCCAACCGCATCATCGTCATGAGCCAGACCGTCGATACAGCACGCTGGCGATCAGAGCGCCTGCAGCCAGGCGCGGATGCGCGTGGCCAGCTGCTGCACCCTGCCGCCCGCCGCCGCGTTGGCGCCACCGCCAGCGGTGGCGGCGTCCAGGCGCTGACGGTCGCGCTGGCGGTTCTGCGTCATCGCCGACGCCAGCTCATCGATCAGGCCCGGGCGTTCATCGAGCAGAGGCGCCAGCATGGGCCGGCTGAGCTCGTACAACACGGTCGGGCACAGTGCACGCACGGTGGCCGAACGGGGCTCGCCGGTGAGCAGGGCCATTTCGCCGAAGGCAGCGCCGGCGCCCAGCAC
>DAORNK010000554.1:0-2416 GCA_035440985.1 Rubrivivax sp.
CCCAGCACCTCGGCCCGCCGCTGGGCCGCCGGGCTGGAACGCCATTGCGCCACCAGCCGACCCTCATGCCAGACGGCAAAGCCGACATCGGGCCGCGCCAGCGCATGGCGGCGCACGGCATCCAGCGCGTGGGACAGCTCGGTGGCGTCGGACTTGAGGAACTTGCGCCGCGCCGGTGTGCTGAAGAACAGTTCCTGCACCTCCACGGTGGTGCCCACGGCCCGCGCGGCCGCTGCCATTTCGCCGCTGCGGGCCAGGAGCTTCCAGCCATGCGCCTGGGCCGCCGTGCGGCTGGTCAATGTGACATCGGCGACCGAAGCGATGGCCGCCAGCGCTTCGCCGCGAAAGCCCATCGTGGCCACCGACTCCAGGTCGGACAGCGAAGCGATCTTGCTGGTGGCGTGACGCTTCAGGGCCAGCGGCAGATCCTCGGGCGGAATGCCGCAGCCATCGTCCTCGACCACCAGGGCTCGCACGCCGCCGGCCATCAGGCGCACCGTGACCTGCGTCGCGCCGGCGTCCAGCGCGTTGTCCACCAGTTCGCGCACGGCCGCAGCTGGGCGGTCGATCACTTCGCCGGCGGCGATCTGGCTGATCAGCTCGTCGGGCAGTTGCTGGATGCGCCGACGCACGGCACCCGTTGGTGGGCCCGGCTGCGGCGCCGGGGGGGCGGCGTTCATACCGCCGATTGTAGAAGTCGCCCTGTCAGCAATGACGGTGGCAGGGACCTTGCAGCAGCCCCAGAATGGGGTCTCAGACAAACCCGACCCGGCAAACGGGCGATGAGCGTTGGGACCTGCAATGCTGCCTTTTTTTGCCGACCTGGTGACGGCCACCGACGAGGACCGCCGCGCCTTCGAAAACCACCCCGTGCTGCTGGACGCCGTGGCCCACGGACTGCCGGTCGAACGCTACCGGGCCCTGCTGCTGGAGCTGTACCACGTGGTCTGGCACTTCAACCCCGTCTGCGCGGCGGCGGCCAGCCGCATGGGCGACCCGGCGCACGAGGCGCTGCAGCCCATTCGCCACTTCATGTACCAGCACATGCACGAGGAAACGGCGCACGAGACCTGGGTGCTCAATGACCTCGAAGCCATCGGCGTGACGCCCGCTGCCAGCCGCAGCCATGCACCGGGCGTCTACACGCTGGCGCTCACCGGCTACAACCACTGGGCCGCCGACCGACGCCACCCCTGTACCGCCCTGGGCATGCTGTACGCGCTGGAAGTCATCGCCTCGGTCTACGGCGGCCCCTTCTCGTCGGCCATCCGCGAGCGGCTGCTGCTGGAGGGCAGCGCCGGTGTGTCCTTCATCGAATCGCACGCCACGATGGACACCCAGCACATGGCCGACCTGCGTGTGGTGCTCAACCATGTGCAGGACGCCGACTCGCGCGCGGCGGTCATCGAATCCACCCGGGTCAACTTCCACCACTTCACGCGCATCATCGAAGCCATCTGAACCGAACCCGCACTGCGTGAACCCCGCACCCGCCGTTGGCATTCCCGGCCTGTTGGGCCGGCCTTACAAGACCATCCGCCTGGAGTGGAGCTCCGACCTCCAGCTGCTGCGCGTGCGCACCTGCGTCAGGCCCATCCAGTGCTACACGCTGGCGGCGATGGGCGAGCTGCAGCAGATGCTCCACGACATCAGCGCCAACCCAGGCCTGGTGCGGCACTTCGTGATGACCTCCGACGTGCCGCGGGTGTTCAACTTCGGCGGCGATCTGGCGCTCTTCGTGCTGCTGGTGCGCGCGGCGGACGTGGAGTCGCTCAAGCTCTATGGCCAGCGCTGCGTGGACCTGGTCTGGTGGATGGAAAACGCCGCCAACCTGGGCATTCACACCACCGTGCTGTCGCAGGGCGACACGCTGGGCGGCGGGCTGGAATCGGTGCTGCCCTTCCACAAGGTGATCTTCGAACGCGGCGCCAGCGGCGGCTTCCCTGAAGTGCTGTTCAACCTGTTCCCCGGCATGGGCGCGTGGGACTTCACCATCCGCAAGGCCGGCTACGCGGTGGCCAACGAGATGATCCTCAGCGGCCGTCTGTACAGCGCCGAAGAGCTGCACCATCGCCGCCTGGTCGACGTGGTGGCCGAAGACGGCGAAGGCGAAGCCGCCATCGAACGCGTGCTGCACGAAGTGGAGCCGCGCCACCGCGGCACGTTGGCCGCCCTGCGCGCGCAGCGGCTGGCCGCACCCATCCGCTACGAAACCCTGACCGCCATCGTCGAACGCTGGGCCGAGAGTGCACTCGGCCTGACCGACCGCGACCTGCGCCTGATGGAACGCCTGGCGCGCGCCCAGGCGCGCAAGGCCGGTGGCGCCGACGACGGGGCCGTGGAAGAGCTCAAGCGCATGGAACTGGAGAACGCCTGGGGCGAACGCCGCACCGGCACCGACCGCCGCGCAGCGGCC
>DAORNK010000555.1:0-322 GCA_035440985.1 Rubrivivax sp.
GCTGGCCTGCTGATGGGCAGCGTGCGGCTGCCGCTGCGCCATGCCTTGCTCGCGCTGGCGGTGGTGGCCGTCTGGGGCACCAACTTCGTCGTCATCAAGGCGGCGCTCGGCACTTTGCCGCCGCTGCTGCTGGCCGTGCTGCGCTTCGCGCTGGCCTTGCTGCCGGCGCTGTGGTGGGTGGCGCGCCCGCGCGTGGGGTGGCGGCCGCTGGCAGCCTACGGCGTGCTGATCGGCGCCGGCCAGTTCGGCCTGCTCTACATGGCCATCGATGGCCGCATCTCGCCGGGGCTGGCCTCGCTGGTGGTGCAGACCCAGGTGTTCT
>DAORNK010000555.1:400-1007 GCA_035440985.1 Rubrivivax sp.
GCGCCGGCATCGCCGTCATCGCTTCGCACATCGGCGGCGACATCACGCTGGCCGGACTGCTGATGGTCCTGGGCGCAGCGCTGGCCTGGGCCGGCGGCAACCAGGTCGCCCGTAGCATGGGCCGCGTCGACATGCTGGGCGTGGTGGTCTGGTCCAGTGCCTTCGCGTTGCCGCCGTTGCTGGCGCTTTCACTGCTGGCCGAAGGGCCGCAGCGCATCGCCCAGGCGCTGGCGGCGGCCGGGCCGGCTGAATGGACCGCCGTGGCCTGGCAGGCGGTGGGCAACACGCTGTTCGGCTACAGCGCCTGGGGCTGGCTGCTCGCCCGCCACCCGGCGGCCACGGTGGCGCCGATGGCCCTGCTCGTTCCCGTGTTCGGCATGGGGGCTTCGGCGGCGCTGCTGGGCGAGCCCCTGCCGGGCTGGAAACTGCTGGCCGCCGCGCTGGTGATGGCCGGGCTGGCGCTCAATCTCCTTGGCCATCGCTGGCGCGGGGTCGGCGCCTGAAGACGAGGGGGAATGGCCGATGTGGCTGCTGATTCTGGAAGCACTGCTGGCCGCGGCGGTGCTGGTGTTCATCGTCTGGTGGACGATGTTCTCGGGCCGGCGGG
>DAORNK010000555.1:1017-2414 GCA_035440985.1 Rubrivivax sp.
CGACGACGACGACCGCCGCTGAAGCCCCTTGTCTGCTCAATCGCGTGGCGGCCAGATGAACGACAGCGGGTGCCTCAGCAGCCTTCGTCGCAGGGCCTGCCCGATGCGGCTGCGGTCGTGGACGCGAACGCCGCGCGAACGCAGCGCCACCTTGAAGGCCAGCCAGAAGCTCATGCCGACGTTGAGCACGCCCGTGAATGCGATGCCGCCCACGCACCACCAGAACGCCGGCTGGGCAAGCAGGGACCAGCCCAGGGCCCCCAGTGCGGCGCCAAGTTGCCCGGTCGACAGGGTGACATGGCGCACCTCCAGCGGCAGGCCCAGGATGGCCGCCACCGCCGGTACCAGGCCCAGCAGCATGCCCAGCGAGACATTGGCCGCCATGCCCGAGATATTGGCGCGCCACCACGTCGCCCAGCGGTGCGCGCGTGCCGCGCCCAGGCGCGCGACGATGCGCGGGTTCCAGCGCAGGGCACTGTCGAGCTGGTGGAAGACGAACCAGTTCTCCGCCCAGCCTGCGATCAGCGAGCTGGAAAACAGCAGCACGCCCGTGAAGGCCGCATACAGCACCGATGGGCCCAGCAGCGTCAGGCTGTGCAGCACGTAGTGGGCGTCCTTCTCGCCGACCAGCGGCGCACCGAATGCCCAGGTGGCGAGCATCTGCAAGGCCAGCACCAGGGGCCCGCACAAGGCCAGGTTGCCGACGATGCCGGCCGCCTGCGATCGGATGAGCTGCGCCACCCGGTCGATGAAGCCTTCGATCTCCGTGTCGCTGGCATCGCGCCCGGCGGGCAGTGACGCGGCCAGCGCCGGGGCCGTCATCGCCGGCTGCTTGGTGGCCACCGTCCAGTGCAGCAGCATCACCAGCACGAAGCTCAGCGCGTAGTTGGCGCCCGACCAGAAGCCGGTCCAGAAGACCGTCATCCCCAGCGCCGCGACCGCAAACTTGACGAAGGTGGTGCCCGCGATGATGGCGCCACCGCCGGCGGCACGCCGCAGCATGTCGTGGTACTCGGCCCGATCGCGGGTGATGTAGTGTTCACCGGTCTCGGCGTTGCGTTCGGCCACCTGGCGGGCCAGCAGCGAATACTGGCCGGCCATCAGCGCACGCAGGCTGCTCACCTCGCGCAGGGTGTGCAGCAGGCTGGCGAGCAGGCGGTGGACTTCGGGTACCGGGTCGGGCGCCAGCAGGCAAACGATGAGCTGCTCCACCCGTTGCGTGCGGCCGCGTAGCTGGTCCAGGCTGAACACGATGTTCACCGACACGCCGTACTGTTCCAGGTGCGGCATCACGCTGTCCGCCGCGCGGCGGCAGGCGTCCAGCAGGGCCCGCAGGTAGGCGGCCTCCTGCACCGCGTCGGCCTGTCGCTCCTCCTGCAACGCCGCGCGCAGCCGGC
>DAORNK010000556.1:0-2410 GCA_035440985.1 Rubrivivax sp.
CGCGGTTCTGGTTGAAGGCGTTGACGCGAAAGCGCGCCAGGCCCTGGATCTCGAACGAGAAATCGCACTCCAGCGTGTCTTCGTAATGTTTGCGCTGGGCATCGTTCATGATGTCGTACACCATGCCGTGGACCTGCTTGTGGTCCAGCGCTTCGACGTTGATGCGCCGCACGTCGCCGTGCACGCGGATCATCGGTGGCAAGCCCGCCGACAGGTGCAGGTCGGATGCCTTGTTCTTGACGGAAAAGGCCAGTAGCTGGGTGATGTCCATGAGGGGGGATGTGCGCGCGCTGGCGCACCGGCGCCAGCACCCAAGCGTCAGCGCTTAAGCTCGCGGGCATTATGGGCAGCATCGGAAGCAACCTGCAAGAAGTGAAGCGGCGCATCGCTGCGGCCTGCGCCGCAGCCGGCCGCGATGCCAACATCCGCACATCCTCCACGGCAGATGCGGTCACGCCCGGTGCGGCGCCGGGCGTGCTGCTGCTGGCCGTCAGCAAGACCTTCGACGAGGCGGCGGTGCGCCAGGCCCATGCCGCCGGGCAGCGGGCCTTTGGCGAAAACTACGTGCAGGAGGCGCTGACCAAGATCGCCGCACTGGCCGACTTGCGCCCGGCCATCGAGTGGCACCTGATCGGGCCGCTGCAAAGCAACAAGACGCGGGTCGTCGCCGAGGCCTTCGACTGGGTGCACAGCATCGACCGCCTGAAGACCGCCCAGCGCCTGGCCGAGCAGCGCCCGGCCTGGCTGGCACCGCTGAACCTGTGCCTGCAGGTCAACGTCAGCGGCGAAGCCAGCAAGAGCGGCGTGGCGCCGGCCGACCTGCCCGCCCTGGCGCGGGCCGTGGGCGCCTTGCCAGGCGATCGGGTGCGGCTGCGCGGGCTGATGAGCATCCCCGAGCCCGCGGGCGACGAGGCGGCCAGGCGCCGTCCGCACAGCCTGCTGCGCGAACTGATGGCCGCGCTGGTGGCGGACACCGGGCTGCCGCTGGACACCTTGTCGATGGGCATGAGCAACGATCTGGAAGCGGCCGTGCTGGAGGGCGCCACCGTGGTCCGCGTGGGTACGGCCATCTTCGGCGCTCGTTGAAGGGTCTGGCAACGGGCGTGAATTGCGCACACCGGGACCCCGGGCCACGGTGGCCGGCTCAAGAGCAGGGTTCAGGGGCCGATAGCGGTCTGGATGAGCACCCAAGGCCGCTGGAGCGCACCCCCATGACACCCGAGCCCGGTTCCGTTGCGACCCGGCCCGGCTGGTGCGCGCTGCAGGGTCGCCTGCTGCCCGACTACAACCGTGCGGCCCGCTGGTACTGGTGGGCGGTCGTCCTGGGCGGGGCTGCCACGTTGGCCGGTTCGCTGGTGCTGCTGGCCGCCCAGCCCTGGCTGGTCTGGGGCCAGGTGGCCGCCGGGACGGTGCTGGCCATGCTGGCGGGCTTCTTCCCGGTGCGCATCCCGCGCACCAAGATCTCGTTTGCCGCCGGCGAGATCTTCATGTTCCTGCTGTTGCTGATGCATGGGCCGGAGGCGGCCGCTCTGGCCGCTGCCGGGGAAGCCGGCGTCGGCGCCCTGCGCACCACCAAGCGCTGGAGCAGCCGCATCGCCAGCCCGGCCATGGCCGGCCTTGCGATGTTCACCGCGGGCTGGATGCTGACCCACCTGCTGGAGGGTGCCGCGGCCGCCAACGCCGGCGTGCTGGTGCTGGCCACGATGGGCTTTGCGTTGGCCTACTTCCTGCTGAACGCCCTGCTGGTGACCGCCTTGCCGCGCATCAAGCGCAACGAGCGGCTGCGCGCGTCGGACCTGTTCGACGTCTTCGGCTGGGTGGGCATCGCCTATTCGGCCAGCGCCGTGGTGGCCACCTTGCTGTACCTGACCTATCGTCAGTCGGGTGCGGGGGTGCTGATGGCAACCGTGCCGGTGCTGGCGATGATGCTGGCCACGCTGCACTTCGTGTTCCGGCAGCAGGAAGCCGACGCCGCCGTGCGCCGCGCCGGCGCCGAGGCCGCGGAGCGCGGCGTGGTCTTCCTCGCGCCGCCGCGCCACGGCCTCGCTGGGCGACAGCTGCCAGCGCGCATGCAAGGCCTCGGCAAAGGGTGAGAACGAAGCCGAGGGCGGGTCGCCGGCACAAAGCGTGACCACGGCCACAACCGACCCGCGCCGGGTCTGTTGATGGATCAGGCCGCCGCAGGAAAGCGCGGCGTCGTCGAGATGGGCGGAAAGATAGATCGCTGTGGGCATGGCGTGAGTATAACAAAGCCGCTTGCGTTGACGCTCATATGCCCGCATGCTACAATCGCCGCCAGTGGGCCGTTAGCTCAATGGCAGAGCAGGTGCCTTTTAAGCACTTGGTTGGGGGTTCGAGTCCCTCACGGCTCACACAACCGCTTAAAAGCGACAGCGACCGGGAGAACCCG
>DAORNK010000557.1:0-2391 GCA_035440985.1 Rubrivivax sp.
GAGCGGATGGCCGCGGCACGGCGCGCCCCGATGCGTGGCAGGGCCTCGAGCCGGCCGTCGTGGGCGGCGATTTCCAGCGCCTCCAGCGTCTGCACCCCCAGTTCGTCATGCAGACGAAACGCCAGTTCGGCGCCCACGCCTGGGATGGTGCGGAAGAGGGCATCCGGGTCCGCCTCGCCACGCAGCCGCTCGAGCTGCTGCCAGCGGCCGGTGTTCAACAACTCGGCGATGGCGCGAGCGATGCGGGGGCCGACCCCCGGCAGCGCGTCCAGCCCCGGCTCACCGTCGTGCCTGAAGATCTCTGCCAGAGGGCGTTGCAGGCGGGCCACCATGTCGCCAGCACGCCGATAGGCCGCCACACGGTAGGGGTTGTCGCCCTGGGCTTCCAACAGCACCGCCATCTCGCGCAGGGCCTGCGCGACGCGGGGATTGTCGGATGCCACCCGTGCAGGCGCTTCGGGGCGAGGCACGTCGATCGTGATCATCCTGAACCCCCCCACGCACGTGCCCACTCAGGGCCGGCGTGGCGCACCAGGCATCGCGTCTGCGCCAGTGGTCCCGCATGCAAGGCAGGTGGCAAGGCCTGCGCCTGGCGGGCGATGGCGGCGCGTCGGTCACAGGCATGGCGGCCGCGCGTCAGGCGCTGCAACTCGGTCAGCGCGGCCAGGTCGATCAGTTCGATGTCGCGCTTGGATACGGCAATGAACCCCTCCCGGTCCAGTGCGACCAGCACCCGGCTGACGGTTTCGTGCGCGACACCCAGGTAGCTGGCGATGTCACGTCGCGTCATGCACAGCCGCAGCCGACGCTGCGAGTGGCCCAAGCCCGCCTGGCGCTGGGCGAACTGCAGCAGGAAGCGGGTCAGGCGCACCTCCGAACTGGGGGCTGCCATCAGATACTGGTTGTCGCTGCGGCGCGCCACTTCGGCGCCGGCGGCATGGTGCAGCAGCGCTTCGAGCTCGGGCACGCGGCGCCCCATGTCCTGCAATTCGCGCAAGGGCAGCACGACCACGGTCGCATCCTCCAAGGCCACGGCACTGGAGCGGTTGATATCCAGGCCCAGCGCGTCCAAGCCGATGAGGTCGCCGTGCAGGCTGAAGGCCAGCACCTGTTCGTAGCCGTCCTGATCGGTCTGCAGGCACTTGAAGCTGCCGCTGCCAACCAGGTACAGGTTCCTGAAGGGTTGCCCCTCGAGCACCAAGTAGCGTCCGGCATCCACGTGCCGCATCGCGAATACGATCTGGTCGGTGGCTTCGGTCGCCCAGGATGGCAGCTGCATCCAGCGCAACACTTCGGAAGCCGAACACCTGAAGGGCCGGGGCCCCGGGTGAACTTCGGGGGTCATGCCGGGTGCGGTGATGCAACTCATGGCTTTCCTCCTGCGCGGGCGGTGCAGGCCGAACCTGCAATTGAAGAATGGTGCCGGGCAGGGTCCAGGGCAATCGGCGGCAGCGACTGCGCCCTGTCGGCGGCTGACGCAGGCTGCATGGGGAAAACGCCTGGTGCGTTCGGAAATTTCCCAACCGATCGGCCGGACCATCGCGGCCGGCGGTGCTTTGCGCACCGCACCGACCTGGGCATTGCGCACTCTCAAGTCCCGTGCTGAGCAGAGGATTACGCTGCAGTGCGTGAAGTCAGCCAGAAGGGCAGGTGTGCACGATGCGCGACTTGCAGCTTGACGCCATGTCGTCAACGCGGCGCTTTCCACCGCCCAGGGTCGGCAAGGTCGGAGATCGGACTGGGCCGTGTTGCAGAGCTTCAACAGCGGTCCCCGCCTGATGACGGGCTGGGACGGGCGAGTCAACACCGGCAGGTGGGTGGCCAGCCATCTTGTTCACCGTCTGGACGTGAGCGTGGGCAGCCACGCGTTGGCCGGCGAACTGTCCCTGGTGCCCGACGCCTGTGGCCTGGTGGTATTTGCCCATGGCAGCGGCAGCAGCCGCCGCAGCCCTCGCAACCGGGCGGTGTCCGAGGTCCTTCTGGGATACGGGCTCGACACGCTCCTGTTCGACTTGCTCAACCCATCGGAGGGTCAGCAGCCTAGCCTTGACTTCGGTGTGGAACGACTGGGCCAGCGGCTGCTCGATGTTCTGCGTTGGGTACGTGCCCAGGAACCCATAGCTCGCCTGAGCACCGGCCTGTTCGGTGCGAGCACCGGTGCCGCCGCGGCCTTGTATGCCGCCGCCACCCAGCCGGGCTGGGTGGGCGCCGTCGTCTCCCGTGGCGGGCGGCCCGACCTGGCCCTTGCGTGGCTGGCCCGCGTGCAGGCCCCGACGCTGTTGATCGTCGGCGGCGAAGACACCGAGGTGCAGCGTGTGAACCGGACTGCGACGCGGGCGCTGCGTTGCGAATGGCGACTGGAGGTGGTGCCGGGAGCATCCCATCTGTTCG
>DAORNK010000558.1:0-2363 GCA_035440985.1 Rubrivivax sp.
CGGTGGCTGCGACGATCTCTACGAACTCGATCACCAGGGCAAGCTCGACCCGCTGCTGGCCGCGTAAAATCGCACCTTTCCCTTTCAACCGCGTACACATCCCATGAGCGACCAGCAACCCGTATTCAGCATCGAGAAGATCTACGTCAAGGACCTTTCGATCGAGGTGCCCAACGCGCCCCAGGTCTTCCTCGAGCGCGAATCGCCGAGCATCGAGGTCCAGATCCAGACCAATGCCAATGCCATCGGCGACGGCATGTACGAGGTCGCCCTGACCGTCACCGTCAGTGCCAAGCGCGGCGAGACGGCCTTCTTCCTGGTCGAGGTCGTCAAGGCCGGCATCTTCCAGATCCGCAACGTGCCGCAGGAGCAGATGCAGGGCATCATCAGCATCGTCTGCCCGCAGATGATCTATCCGTACCTGCGGGCCATCGTCTCCGATGTCTGCACGCGCGCCGGCTTCCCGCCTATCCTGCTCACGGAAGTCAACTTCCAGGCGATGTTCGAAGCCCAGCAGGCTCAGGCAGCGGCCCAGGGCAACGGCGGTTCGCGCATCATCACCAGCCCGAACTGAGGGCCAGCCCGCCCGTGTGGCATCTCCCGCGCCGCGTCCGGCGCAACGGCCCGGCCGAACCCTGCCAAGCGGGGGCAGGGCGGGCATGAAGATCGCGGTGCTTGGCGCCGGTGCCTGGGGCACGGCGCTGGCCGCCTCGGCGGCTGCGCGTCAGGACACCCTGCTGTGGGCCCGCGATGCCGATCAGGCGCAGGCGATGACGTGCACACGCTGCAACGCGCGCTACCTGCCCGAGGTGCGCCTGCCTGACGGGCTGCGCACGACGGCCAGCCTGACCGAGGCGCTGGATCATGGCCGCGGTGGCCTGTTCGTCGTCGCCACGCCGATGGCCGGCCTGCGCCGGATGCTGCAGTCGCTGCCTGATGAAGCCGCTGCCGTCTGGTTGTGCAAGGGCTTCGAGGAAGGCAGCGGCGCGCTGGGCCACGAGATCTCGCGCCAGGTGCGACCCGGCCGACCTTGTGGCGTGTTGTCGGGCCCCAGCTTTGCGCTCGAAGTGGCCCGCGGCCAGCCCACCGCCCTCGTCGCTGCCAGCGAAGATGCCACGCTGCTGGCCACCACGGTGCAGGCGTTTCACTGCGAGACGCTGCGTGTGTACGCCAGCAGCGACATCGTCGGTGTGGAAGTCGGGGGTGCGGTGAAGAACGTGCTGGCCATCGCCACGGGCATCCTGGACGGCATGGCCGCCGGCGGTCTGAACGCCCGCGCGGCCTTGATCACGCGTGGCCTGGCCGAGATGACGCGCCTGGGCCTGGCACTGGGTGCGCGGGCCGAGACCTTCATGGGCCTGTCGGGCCTGGGCGATCTGGTGCTCACCGCCACGGGTGACCTCTCGCGCAACCGGCGCGTGGGTCTGCTGCTGGCCGCCGGACAACCGCTGGCCAGCGCGCTGGCCACGCTGGGCCACGTGGCCGAAGGTGTGCCGGCGGCGGCCATGGTGCTGGCCCGGGCCCGGGCGTTGGGTGTGGAGATGCCGATCACCGAGGCGGTGGTCCAGGTGCTGCAGGGGCAGGTGGCACCGGCGCAGGCCCTTTCGCGCCTGATGGCACGTGAAGCGCGCCCCGAGGCCTTGGCGACCTCTGGCCATGGTGTGGAGGTGCCTCAGACCCCACCCACGTAGCCGACCTGCCGCCAGGCCTCGAACACCACCACGGCCACCGCGTTGCTGAGGTTCAGGCTGCGCTGGCCGGCGCGCATGGGCAGCCGGATGCGCTGTTCGGGCGCGATGCTCTGCAGCAGTTCAGGGGGCAGGCCCGCGGTTTCGCTGCCGAACACGAACCAGTCGCCGCCCTGCCAGCGCTGCTGGCCCAGCGGGCGGGCACCGCGGGTGCTGAGCGCAAAGCAGCGTGTCGGGTCCGGTTGTTCGGTTTCCAGCAACCTGGCCCAGCTGGCGTGGCGGCGTACACAGGCGGTCTCGTGGTAGTCCAGGCCAGCGCGCCGCAGCAGTTTGTCCTCCATCGCGAAGCCCAGCGGTTCGACCAGGTGCAGAGTGCAGCCGGTGTTGGCCGCCAGGCGGATCACGTTGCCCGTGTTGGGCGGTATCTCCGGAGCGACCAGCACGATGTGGAACACGCGGTGTCAGCCCTCAGCTCAGGTCGGCGCCTCGGGTGTGCGGGCCAGCACCCACACATCGACCGCGGCCACGCCGCTGCGCAACAACGCCGCAGAGGCCTCGCGCACCGAAGCTCCGGTCGTCATCACGTCGTCGACCAGGGCGACCCGGCGGCCGGCCAGGCTGGCGCGGTGGCGGGGCTCGACCATGAACGCCGTGCGCAGGTTGAGCTGGCGCGCC
>DAORNK010000559.1:0-2357 GCA_035440985.1 Rubrivivax sp.
TGTTGGCGCCGACCGAAAACTGAGCCACTTATGAGGGTTGTGCCGACCCAAAATTGAGCCAGGTGTTCAACCTACTCTGCTGTTTTTTTGTGCAGCAGAGGACGAGGAGTGATCACCATGGACATGATTGGCAGGATCCGGCGTTTGCATAGCCGGAAGAAGAAGTCCGAGCGCGAGATCTCGCGCATGACGGGGCTGTCGCGCAACACGGTTGCGAAGTGGCTGCACGGCGAGGTGGATGGCCCGCCGAAGTACCGGCGCGGGGAGCAGCCGAACAAGCTCACTGCGTTCCACGAGGCGCTCAGGCAGGCGTTGAAGGCCGACGCCCGGCGGCCCAAGCGCGAGCGTCGCACGGCCAAGGCGCTGTACGCCGAGATCAGGGGCGCTGGCTACGACGGTGGCTACACGCGGGTGACCGACTTCATCCGGGCGTGGCGCCAGGGCGAAGGTCAATCTGCGAGCGCCAACGCCTTCGTGCCGCTGGCCTTCGAGCTCGGCGAAGCCTTCCAGTTCGACTGGAGCGAGGAAGGGCTGGTGGTGGGCGGAATCTACTACCGCATGCAGGTCTCGCACATGAAGCTATGCGCTTCGCGGGCCTTCTGGCTGGTGGCCTATCCGAGCCAAGGCCATGAGATGTTGTTCGATGCCCATACCCGCAGCTTTGCAGCCCTGGGCGGCGTGGCCCGGCGCGGCATCTACGACAACATGAAGACCGCGGTGGACAAGGTCAAGAAGGGTAAGGGCCGGATCGTCAATGAGCGCTTCGCGACCATGTGTGCGCACTACCTGTACGACCCGGACTTCTGCAACGTCGCCAGCGGCTGGGAGAAGGGCGTCGTCGAGAAGAACGTGCAGGACAGCCGCCGGCGCATCTGGATCGACGCGGCCAAGCAGCGCTTCGGCAGCTTCAGCGAACTCAACGCCTGGCTGGGCCAGCGGTGCCGGGCGTTGTGGGACGAGGTGCGCCACCCCGAGCACGAGCAGTTCAGCGTGGCCGAGATGCTCGAACACGAGCGGGCGCATCTGATGCCCATGCCGGCGCCGTTCGATGGCTACGTCGAGAAGCCCGCGCGCGTGTCCAGCACCTGCCTGGTATCGGTGGCGCGCAACCGCTACTCGGTGCCGTGCGAGCTGTTCGGGCAAATGGTCAGCACCAGGCTGTACCCGGGCAGCGTCGTCGTGGTGGCCAACGACCACATCGTCGCGCGCCACGACCGCCTGAGCAACGCCGGCGAGACGCGGTATGACTGGCAGCACTACATCCCGCTGCTGCAGAGGAAGCCCGGCGCGCTGAGGAATGGCGCGCCGTTCGCCGACATGCCCGAGCCGCTGCAGAGGCTGCGCCGTGGGCTGCTGCGCAACCCGGGCGGCGACCGCGTGATGGCGCAGGTGCTGGCCATCGTGCTGAGCGCCGGGCTGGACGCGGTGCTGGTGGCGGTGGAACTGGCGCTGGAGACCGGGCCGCCCGGCAAGGTGAGCGTGGAGCACGTGGTCAACGTGCTGGGGCGCCTGAATGCGGTGCCGATGCCGCAGACGGCTGCGACGCAGCTGAAGGTGAGCACACCGCCGCTGGCCAACACGGCGCGCTACGACAGCCTGCGTGCCGACAACGCCACCGAGGAGGCCGGCCATGACGCGTGACGTGACGGTTGAACTCAAGGCGTTGCGTCTGCATGGCATGGCCGGCGCCTGGGCCGACCTGGTGGAGCAAGGAACGAACGCAGGGGTGGACTCCTCGCGCTGGTTGATCGAGCACTTGCTGCAGGCCGAGGGCACGGATCGCGCCATGCGCTCGGTCAGCCACCAGATGCACGCCGCGAAGTTCCCGGTGCATCGCGACATCGCCGGCTTCGACTTCGAGGTCTCGCCGGTAGATCGCAAGCTTGTGAGCACACTGGCCGCAACCAACTTCACAGACGACGCACACAACGTCGTGTTGGTGGGTGGGCCGGGCACGGGCAAGACGCATCTGGCCACGGCCATCGGCGTATCGGGCATCACCCGGCATGGCAAGCGCGTGCGGTTCTTCTCGACGGTCGACCTGGTCAATGCACTGGAGCAGGAGAAGGCGCAAGGCAAGGCCGGGCGCATTGCATTGAGCTTGCTGCGCATGGACCTCGTCATCCTGGACGAGTTGGGCTACCTGCCGTTCAGCCAGGCCGGCGGGGCGTTGCTGTTCCACCTGCTCAGTCGCCTGTATGAACACACCAGCGTGATGATCACGACCAACCTGGACTTCGCGGAGTGGTCCAGCGTGTTCGGCGACGCGAAGATGACCACCGCGTTGCTGGACCGGCTCACGCACCACTGCCACATCGTGGAGACGGGCAACGAGAGCCATCGCTTCCTGCACAGCA
>DAORNK010000560.1:0-1969 GCA_035440985.1 Rubrivivax sp.
GGAACACGGCATGGTGCATCGCCTGCGCCAGCAGCGGCGGACACTCCGTGCCGCTGCCAAGGGCCAGCGCGCGCTCAAGGGCCTGCTCGATGCGCTGCGCCACCGGTGCCGGCCGCCTGCGAACGCGGTTTTCGGCCGAAGCCTGGAGGTGACGCTCGTGTAGCATGGACAGGTCACTCCGTATTGTCATGGGAAGTTGACACTACTAGGATAGGCCCGTGTTCGGATCCCGTCAACGTGGACTTCGAGGGGCCAGCAGGCGATCCCCATGAGCGTGCTCACGATCGGCTTGAACCACCACAGCGCAGCCCTCGATCTGCGTGGCCGCTACGTGTTCTCGCCCGAACGGGTGCCGCAGGCGCTGCGCTCGTTGCGCGAGCGTCTGCATCCCGCGGCACCGGAAGTCACCCTGCTGTCCACCTGCAATCGAACCGAGCTGTATGTCGCCACGGCCAACGGCTGGGCGGCCGGCGACATGCTGCCTCGGGCGCTGGACTGGTTGGCCGAGCAGGGCGGCACCGCGGGCGGCGGGGCTGGCGATCTGGCCCGGCACATCCGCGTGGCCGAGCACAACGATGCTGCGCGCCATGCCTTTCGCGTTGCCGCGGGGCTGGATTCGATGGTGCTCGGCGAGCCGCAGATCTTCGGCCAGATCAAGCGGGCCGTGCGCGAGGCCGGGCTGGCGGGCACTCTAGGCACCACCTTGCACCAGCTGTTCCAGCGCGCCTTCGCGGTCGCCAAGGAGGTGCGCACGATGACGGACATCGGCGCCCACTCGGTGAGCCTGTCGGCCGCGGCCGTGCGCCTGGCCCAGCAGCTGTTCGGTGATCTGGGCCAGGTGCGTGTGCTGCTTGTCGGCGCCGGTGAGATGATCGAACTGGCTGCGGCCCACTTCGCCGGGCGCAAGCCGCTGTCGATGACCGTGGCCAACCGCAGCGCCCATCGCGGGCAGTCGCTGGCACGGCGCTTCGGCTGCGAGTGCATCGGGCTGACGGCGCTGCCGCAGCGATTGCACGAGTTCGACGTGCTGGTCTCCTGCACCGCCAGCACACTGCCGATCATCGGCCTTGGTGCTCTGGAAAGCGCCTTGAAGCAGCGCCACCGCAAGCCGATGTTCCTGGTCGACCTGGCCGTTCCGCGCGACATCGAACCCGAGGCGGCACGGTTGCCCGACGTCTACCTCTACACCATCGACGACCTGTCGCTGCTGGTGCAGACCGGTGGCGAGCGGCGTCAGGCCGCGGTGGCGCAGGCCGAGGCCATCGTCGATGTCGGCGTGCGCAGCTTTGCGCAGTGGCTGGAACAGCGCCACAACGTGCCGCTGATCCGCGAGGTCAACGCCAGAGCCGATGCCTGGCGCGAGGCCGAGCTGGCGCGCGCCCGCAGGCAGCTGGCACGCGGCGAGAACCTGGACGCCGTTCTGCAGTCGCTGGCGCGTGGTCTGACCGCCAAGCTGCTGCACGGCACGCTCAGCGAACTGCACGGTGCCGACAGCGCGCACCGTGCCGAGCTCAACCAGGCCGTGTCGCGCCTGTTCCTGCGCGGCGGCGCGGCGGTCCCGCTCAGTTAGTCGACCCCGGCTCCCGCTTCACCAGCAGGGGCGCGATCTGGTCGAACACCCGTTGGGGATCCTCTTCGTGGGCCAGATGGCCCAGCGCGGGCAGGCGGCTGCAGCGGGCCCGCGGTACCAACGCTGCGGCATGCCGCGCCTGCGCGGGCGGAACCGTCTTGTCGCCGTCCGCGGCCAGCAGGAAGAGTGGCACCGCCAGCCGGGGCAACGCGGCGACCAGCTCGCGCAGGTCCCAGTTGGCCATCATCGCCAGCGCCCCGGCCACGTGCGCCGGGTCGCGCACCAGCCGACCGTAGAGCGCCACGCCGGCATCGTCGATCTGCGAGCCGGTGGCGTCAACGAGACGTCGTACACGTGCCGGATCGGCGGCACGCCAGGCGAACAGGTGCGGCACGAAGC
>DAORNK010000560.1:2138-2356 GCA_035440985.1 Rubrivivax sp.
CCCACTTCGCGCAGCAGCGCCGCCACGCCGCGGGCCATGCCGCGCAGCGTTGCGCCATCGCCGCGTGCGGCCTCGCTGAAACCATGGCCAGGCAGGTCCACTGCCAGCACGCCAGCGCGGCGTGCCAGCAGCGGCACCAGGCGACGCCAGGAGTGGGTGGACGCGCCGGTGCCGTGCAGCAACAGCAACTGGGGTGCTTGAGCCGACGGCGCCGGCCA
>DAORNK010000561.1:0-329 GCA_035440985.1 Rubrivivax sp.
ACCCTGCTGGCGCAGCGGCGTGATGCCAGGGCGGACGGTGTGCTGGCGGACCTGCGCCTGCAGTTCGAAGCGCAACGGGCCGATGCCCCCGATGCCCAGGCGCTGCAAGCCCTGCTCGGCGTGCCGCATTGGCGCGAGACCGCCGCACGTCTGGCCGCTGGATGAGCACCGGCGTGGGTTGGGGCGGCGAACTGCGTGGCGCACTGAACGCCACCGCCGCGATCCTGCCCTTCGTGCTGAGCTTCGGTTTCATCGTGTACGGCGCCATCGGTGCCGGCGCGGCGCAGATCGGTCTGTCCGCCGCGCTGGTCGGGGTGGTCATCGGCGGG
>DAORNK010000561.1:371-983 GCA_035440985.1 Rubrivivax sp.
CGCCCAGCGCGACCAGTTCGCTGCTGCTGGGCGCGGCGGTCGTGCAATGGCTGCGCGACCCCGGCCTGCATCCGGCCACCGGCAGCGTGACCCTGCTGCTGGCCGCCGCATCGGCCACCGTGCTGCTCGCTGGGGTCCTCTATCTCCTGCTGGGTGCGGTGCGGGCCGGCAGTCTGGTGCGCTTCGTGCCGCAGCCGGTGCTGGCGGGCTTCATGAACGGGGTGGCGATCCTGATCGTGATGTCGCAGCTGGCGCCCTTGCTGGGCCTGGCTCCCGATGCCTTTGCGCGCCTGGGCAACGCGGCCTGGGCTGGCTGGCAGTGGCCCGCGCTGATCGCCGCGGCCCTGACGGCACTGCTGATGGTGGCGCTGGGCCGCTTCACGCCCCGCTTGCCGGCAGCCCTGGTGGCCCTGGTGGTCGCCTCGGTGCTGGCGGTGTCGGTGCAGGCCGCCGGTGGCGGTGCGCTCCAGTTGCCCGTCATCGGGCCCCTGCAGGCCGATTGGCCAAGGCCGGTGGCGCTGCTGCCGCTGCTGGGTGTCGATGGCCTGGCGCTGCTGCAGGCGCACGGCCGCACGATCGTCGTCACGGCCGCGCTGCTGGCCCTGGTCGGTG
>DAORNK010000561.1:1050-2330 GCA_035440985.1 Rubrivivax sp.
GCGCGCTGCTGGCGCTGGGCGGGGCCAACATCGCCTCGGCCGTCTTCGGTGGCTTGCCGCTGGTGTACCTGCGCCTGCGGGCCGTGGCCACGTTGAAGGGGGGCGGGCGCAGCTGGCGTTCGGCGCTGCTGGGCTGCCTGGCGCTGGCGGCGCTGTTCGCATTGGCGCTGCCGCTGCTGCAGCGGATACCGACCGCGGTGGTGGCCGGCGTGGTGGTGATGCTCGCCTGGACGCTGGTCGACCCCTGGACGGGCCGGCTGCTGGTGCAGGCCTGGCGTGGCGAGCGCAGCGCCGACCGGAACCTGAACCTGGGTGTGATCGCCGCGGTGTTCACCACCACCGCGCTGGCCGGCTTTGCAGCCGGCGTGGCGCTGGGCGTGCTGCTGGCGATGGTGATCTTCATCCGCGCGCTGCAGCGCTCGCTGGTGCGGCTGCGCTGCAGCGCCATCGAGATCCCGAGCCGTCGTGTCTACCCGGCCCCGCTGGAGCAGGCCCTGGGCCCGCTGCGCTCGCGTGTCGAGCTGATCGAACTGGAAGGGGCGCTGTTCTTCGGCAATGCCCAGCGCCTGCTGCAGGAGGCCGAAGACCTGCCCCCGGGCGCAGCCTTTCTCGTGCTGGACTTGCGCCGGGTGAGCTCGATCGACGCTTCGGGGGCGTTTGCACTGGGTGCGTTGAATGAGCGTCTGCACCGCCGGGGGGTGTGCCTGCTGCTGGCGGGGGTGGACCTCGGCAATCGGCACGGCATGGCGCTGCGTGCACATGGCCTGCTCGCCCCAGGCACGGCCGGGCCCCTGCTGATGCCCGATGCCGATCACGCCATCGAACATGCCGAGCGGCAACTGCTGCACCGTGCCGGAACGCCGCTGGAGACATGGGACGTGGCGCTGGAAGACTGCGCGCTCCTGCAGGGGCTGGACGCGCCCGCCCGCGCTGTGCTGCAGGCTGTGCTGCAGCAGCGCCAACTGGCGCCTGGTGAACGCCTGTTCGCGCAGGGCGATGCAGGCGATGCGCTGTACATCCTGAGCTCGGGCTCGGTCAGCGTGCTGGACCGCGAGCGTGGCCAGCGCTTCGTGAGCTTCTCGCCCGGCATGAGCTTCGGCGAGACCGCGGTGCTGGACGGCGGCGGGCGTACCGCCGACGCGGTGGCCGATCAGCCCAGCACCGTGCATGCGCTGTCCGCCGCCGCGATGGCCGAACTGCAGCGCCAGCACCCGGCGCTGGCCGCACAGATCTACCGCAACCTGGCGCTGCACTTGTCCGAGCGGCTGCGCAGCGCCGCC
>DAORNK010000562.1:0-2110 GCA_035440985.1 Rubrivivax sp.
CGTTCGCCGTGCAGCACGGCGTCGGCCAGCGGGGCCGCCAGGGTAGCGGTGGCATCGCGGCTGCCGCCGTCCACCACGATGACCTGATGGCCGGCCGCGCGCAGTGGCGCCAGGGCCGACAAGGTGGCGGTGATGCCGGCGGCCTCGTCCAGCACCGGCACGATGATGGAAAGCGCCGTCACGCCGCCTGGGCCGTGGGGGATTCGTCCAGCGCCCCGCCGCAGCTGCTGCCCTGGCCCGCGGTGCAGCCCCAGCAGTGTTCGGCCACGCGGATGGGCTGGCCCTGCGGATCCTGCGTCAGCAGGTCGCGCAGATGGGCACGTGCCATACCGCCCACACGCGCCGGCAGGCCCAGCATCTGGTTGAAGTCGCAGTCGTGCAGCTGGCCCTGCCAGTCCACGCTGATCAGCGTGCGGCACATCACGGTGGCCAGGTTGTGCGGCTGGTAGGCGTCCTTCAGCAACTGCAGGTAGCCCTGGAACGTGCCCTTGCTGACCAGCGTGCTGCCAAAGCGCTGGATGGGCATGTTGGTCAGCGCGTAGAGCTGGTTGAAGACGATGCCGAAGTGCTGGTGCAGCTCTCGCTTGTAGTCGGCCTGCAGCGGCCCCTGCGGCGGCGGCAGCACCGGGCCCTGCGGGTTGTAGACCAGGTTCAGCACCAGGCCGCTGCCTTCCCGCCCGTAGCCGAGCGCGTTGAGCTGGCGCAGCGCGGCGATGCTGCGCTCGAACACGCCCTGGCCGCGCTGCCGGTCCACGTTGGCCACCGAATAGCAGGGCAGCGAGGCCACCACCTCCACGCCCTGCGCGGCCAGGAATTCGGCCAGGTCTTCCTGGCCGGGCTCCTGCAGGATGGTCAGGTTGCAGCGGTCGATCACGCGCACGCCCAGCGCGCGGGCCTGGCGCACCAGATCGCGGAAGTGGGTGTTGAGCTCGGGTGCGCCACCGGTGAGGTCCAGCGTGGTCAGGCCGCGCGCGCGCAGCACGGGCGGGATCAGCGCGATGGTCTCGGCGTCCATCATCTCGGTGCGCTGCGGGCTGGCGTTGACGTGGCAGTGCAGGCAGCTCTGGTTGCAGCGGTAGCCCAGGTTCACCTGCAAGGTCTCGAGCCGGCCGCGCGTGATGGGCGGGAAGCGGGTGGCGCCCAGCAAGGGCAGGATTTGATGCATCGAAGCTCCGGGCAGCGCGGGCCGGGCCCGCGGAGGGTGGAATCTGGCAGTCGCCTGGCGAGGCGCAACCTTACAACGCCGGCGCAAACGTTGCCGCGCTCGGCGTGCTTGACCCGCATCAACGGGCGGCCGGGGCTGGATGCCACAATGCCGACATACCTACTACTGTATAAAACCATGCGCCTGCCGATTGCCTTGCGTGCCGCCGCGCTGTGCCTGGGTCTGCTCGGCTCGGCCTGGGCCGCGGACCCGCTGACCGATGCCGTGCAGGCGGCCTATCCACCCTATCGCGCCGCCCTGTTCCTGACCAATGGCAAGGACCAGGCCGAAGCCGCCAACGCCGTGGCGCAGGCCCGCGCCGCCTGGGCCGATGTGACGGCGCGTTTTGCTGCCGCGCCGCCGCCGCCGCCCTACCAGCGCGACACCACCATCGCCACCACGATGGCCGAAGTGGCCAAGGTCTACGAGAAGGCCGCCACGCAGGTGCAGGCCGGCCAGCTGACGCCCGCCCACGAGACGCTGGAACAGGTGCGCGACCTGCTGGCCGGCATGCGCCAGCGCAACGGCGTGGTGGTCTTCAGCGACCATATGAACGCCTACCACGAGGAAATGGAGCACGTGGTGGTGGATGGGCCCAAGCTGCTGGCCGACGCCGCCGGCGCCCAGGCCTTGCTGGCCCGCGTGGGGGCGCTGGACTACCTGGCGCGCCGCCTGCGCACGCAGGCCCCGGAAGCGCTGCTGCGCGATGCCGAGTTCACGGCCCTGCTGGCCAAGGTGGAAGAGTCGGTGACGACGCTCAAGCAGGCCCTCATCAGGCAGGACCTGAGCGCCGCGCGCGAATCCGTCATCAAGGTCAAGGCCCCGTACAGCCGCCTGTTCCGCAAGTACGGCTGAGTGTGAGAGCCTGCGCCAGGATGCTGGCAGCGTCCACCGCGAAGTACCGCC
>DAORNK010000562.1:2120-2328 GCA_035440985.1 Rubrivivax sp.
GAAGAAGTCGCGCAAGCCCGCGCGGGTGTCGCTGCGGCCGAAGCCGTCGGTGCCCAGCGTGGCAAAGGCGCGGCCGGGTGGCACGAAGGCGCGCACGCTTTCAGGCACGGCGCACACGTAGTCGGTGGCCGCCACGATAGGGCCGCGCGTGCTGCCGAGCAGGCGCGTGAGGTGGCACGCCTCACCGGCGGCCTGGCCGTCGCGCGCC
>DAORNK010000563.1:0-2323 GCA_035440985.1 Rubrivivax sp.
GGCCGTGGCCGACGACGGCACGGCGGCCGGGCCCGCGCCGATCAACGGCTTCGTGCTGATGCTGGACAACATCACGCGTGACTACGAACAGGAATCCGCCCGCGAGCGCCAGCTGCACGGCCTGACCGAAGGCAGCCGCGGATCGCTGGCCAACCTGCAGGCCGCGGTGGAGATGCTGGACGACGCCGGGCTGGAGCCGGCCATGCGCGAACGCTTCCTGGCCGTCGTGCGCGACGAATCGCAGGCCATGAGCCGCCGCATCAACGAGCTGGCGGCGCAAAGCGCGCAGGGCCTGGCCACCCGCTGGCCGCTGGAGGAGATGCTGGGCGCGGACTTCGCCCAGGCCGCGCTGGCACGCATCGAGTCCATGGGTGGCCTGCGCTGCAGCCTGGGCGAGACCGACACCAGCCTGTGGCTCAAGCTGGACAGTTTTTCGCTGCTGCAGGCGCTGGCCTACCTGGCGCTGCGGCTGCACGAGGAATACGAGGTTCCGACGCTGACGCTGCGGCTGAGCGCGGCCGACGAACGGCGCGCCCGTCTGGATCTGGTCTGGGCCGGCCAGGTGATGAGCACCGAAACCGTGATGAGCTGGGAGATGGACCCCATCTCCACGGGTGCCGAGACCAGCCTGCTGACCGTGCGCGACGTGGTGCAGCGCCATGGGGGCGAGTTCTGGTTCGAGCGCGACCGCGTCCGCCACCAGGCCTTCTTCCGCTTCCTGTTGCCGCTGGCCCCCAGTGCCGCGGCCGAGAGCGCCGACGCCGCACTGCAGCTCAGCGGCAGCCGGCCCGAGTACTACGACTTCGATCTGTTCGCGCAGAGCGAGAGCCACCATGCGCTGGACGAACAGCGGCTGGCGGACCTGGCCTACACCGTGTTCGACACCGAAACCACCGGCCTGGACCCGGCCGGCGGCGACCAGATCATCCAGATCGGCGCCACGCGGCTGGTCAACGGCAAGCTGCTCAGGGGCGAGAGCTTCGACCAGCTCGTCAATCCGCAGATGCTGATCCCGGCCGCGGGCATCCCCATCCACGGCATCACGCAGGAGATGGTCAAGGGCAAGCCGACCATCGACGCCGTGCTGCCGTCCTTCCAGGCCTATGCACGCGACACCGTGCTGGTGGCGCACAACGCGGCCTTCGACATGCGCTTCCTGCAGCTGCAGGAAGCGGCCACCGGGGTGCGCTTTGACCAACCGGTGCTGGACACGCTGCTGCTGTCGGCCGTGGTGCACCCGCAGCAGGAATCGCACCGGCTGGAGGCCATTGCCGAGCGCTTCGACGTGACGGTGATCGGCCGCCACACCGCGCTGGGCGATGCGATGGTCACGGCCGAGGTCTTCCAGAAGATGATCCCGCTGCTGGCCGACCTGGGTATCCACACCCTGGGCCAGGCGCGCGAAGCCGCGCTGAAGACCTACTACGCCCGCGTCAAGTACTGAGCTGCGATGAACCTCGTGACCAACCGTCGCCAGACTCTCGCCCTGCTCGGCGCGATGGCCGCCGGCGGTTGCGCCCTGCCGAGCGCCAACGCGGGTTCGTCAACGCGCAACGTGATGCTCTTCATCGCCGACGGCGCCAGCTGGGGCACCTGGCACATGGCCAGCTACTACGAGCACGGCGCGCTGGGCCGCCAGCCCTACGACCGTTTCAGCGTCAAGCTGGGCATGACCACCGAACCGCTGAACACCGCCAGCCGGCCCTTGCACGATGCGGTGGCGCTCCACGGCTACGACAGCGCCCGGGCCTGGGACACCACGCCGGTCACCGGCACACTGGGCCAGCGCCCGCGGCTGTTCGCCGGCTACGACTACCTGCGCCGCGACGTCACCGACTCCGCAGCCGCCGGCACCGCGATGTCCACTGGCGTGAAGACCTACAACAGCGCCATCAACCACGACAACCTGGGCCGGCCGCTGCCCTACGTGACGCAGCGCGCCAAGGCCCGCGGCAAGGCCACCGGTGTGCTGACCAGCGTGCCCTTCAGCCATGCCACGCCAGCCACCTTTGCCGCGCAGCAGGCCAGCCGCAACGACTATGCTGCGATCAGCGAACAGATGCTGCGCAACCCGGCGGTGGACCTCATCATGGGTGCCGGCCACCCGCTGTTCGACGCCAACGCGCGCCTGCGCGGCGAACCGGACCATCACTGGATCTCCGCCGCCGCCTGGCAGGCCCTGCAGGGCTCGCAGAGCCCGCGCCGGCTGATCCAGGCCACGGCCGATTTCGAAGCGCTGGCCGCCGGCCACCTGCGTGTGCAGGGGCCGCTGCTGGGCCTGGTGCCCGTGCACGACACGCTGCAGGCCAGCCGCGTCGCGGCC
>DAORNK010000564.1:0-2322 GCA_035440985.1 Rubrivivax sp.
CTGCCTTGTCCTCCACCCAGTGGGGTCAGTGGCGCCAGCGCAATGCCGGCCTGCGCGAATGGGCCGCCACCCCCGCGCCGGCCGAAGCCGTGGCCGGCAACCTGGCCTGGCAGGGCCAGGCCCTCACGGCGCGGCCCAACCTGCAGCGCCGCAATCTCTACGTTCGCTGGAGCGCCACGCATGAGGCCTGGCAACCGGCGCTGGATGTGCTGTGGCACCCGGCCGATGGCGGCCAGCTGTGGACCGCCTCACTGGGTTGGCAGGGTGACCGCTGGCGGGTGGAAGCCGGCTGGCGCCAGACGGCTGGCCCGGCCGAAGCGGTGCTGATGCAGGTGCCGACGCGGCGGACGGCCTACGCATCAGCGAGCTGGGCCTTCTGAGCAACCCACTGGGTGTCGGCAGCGGCGCCGGCTTCCTCCGGCAATACCTGCGGCAGCACCTGATCGACGGGATGCCCATCGCCATCGCGCCGTCGCTGGCGCTGCCTGCCGCATGGAGCGCTTGGCCTCCGTGAGCAGGCGACGCCGGTCGACTGCGGGCGGGAGCGGGACCTGTGGCCCGTGCTCAATCTGGCGCACGGCGCGACGGACCCACCGAACTTGAGGCGAGGCGAACGGTCGGCCGCGTTGGCAAGTCTTCAGCCCGCTCGAGACGTGCATGGCGGCCCGTGCGATCGCCATCGGTAGTCATGCCCGAGCCTTCTGCCGCACCCCCTTCGACAGGGCGTGCGGCGCGCGCGCCAACCAGCCACCGAGGGCGCTGAGCAGCAAGCCCAGCACGCCACTGACCCAAACCGGCCCCCATAGCTGGCCGGGATGATCGACTTCGGCACGACCAGGATCGGTCGGGTCATACAACACCTGCACCGCGTCGCCAACGGCGAATAGCGGAGGAAAGCTGCCAAAGGGGGAAACGAACTCGTGCTCGGCGGCGCCCACCATGAAGCGCACACGCGGTGCGGAGGCTTCACGGCCCGCTTGGCCGATGCGGCCCGAACTAATGCGCGCCATGTCGACTACGACGCCCGGCGCCTTCTGCGCATGGCCGAGGAACGCCAGGCGCTTCGCCGAAACGACCCCGGCGTAGAGCACCGCCAGCAGCCCGAGGGCCAGCAAGAAAACGCCCCATCGGCGACGGCGTCGCGTCGGTTGGGTGGAATGGGCGGGTCGCATGCTCATGGACTGGGATTCTTCGCTCGCTACGCCACAGATTCGGGTTGCGCAAAGCCGTGAAGGCCTGCCAGAAATGGCCACCCGGGTTCAGGGGTCAGCACTGCACGGTGCATCAGATGCACCGGTGCATGGCGACCAGCTCCGGAACGCCCCTCTTAGCGCATGCGAGTCTCGCCCGCCTCCTCGAAAGCCCGACGAGGAGGCCGGACAGAGCGCTCGCGATTCCCGCGCGTGGCCTCGGTGTGTGCGATGAAACTGGCCGCGTGCGGCTGCACCCAGCGGGCCTCGCTATTGTCCGGCTGACGCCTGGGCGGTAGGCTTGGGCCCGCGCAGTCCATGCAGGTCAGCACAAGTCTTGGAGATATCTGATGAAGCACCGCCCCGTCGAACCCCGAGCCGGCATGGCACCCGCCGAGCCGTGCAGCCGGGCGCCTGGGACGCGTGGGCGGCCAGTTCCGCAGGCCGGCGCACGCTGGCTCGCAGCGGTGTGTGTGGCGGTGCTCGGCCCTGCGGCTTGGGCACAGCAGGCGCCAAAGGTGGTGGACCGCGGCGGCTCGCGGGTGGCAGCCCAGGACATGCGCAGCCTGGTGACCGGCGCATCGGTGAGCGGCAATGGCCTGGAGGGCCGCCCTTTCAACTTGCATCTGGCGGCCGACGGGAGCGTCAACGGCGTGGCGGGCTTTGCGCGCGTGGAGGCCAGAGGCACCTGGGATGTCGACGACAAGGCGCTGCTGTGCCTCAAGATCGCCTGGGCTTCGGGTGCTGAGTCGCGCAGCAGGTGCTCTCCCTGGTTCAAACTCGGCGAGCAGTACTTCGAGTCACCGGGCACGGACCATGGCTCGGTGCTGATGCTGAGGACGGTGTCCAAGTAGGCTGTCAAGGCGATCTTCATCGTCGGCCAGGGGATCTGGTGGATCACCGGGCGCACCGCCAGGGGCTTCCCTTCAGAAGGGGGGCCAGCGTTTTCAGTCAGATGTCTCAGGCGACTCTCAGCCAGCCCCAACCACGGGCGGCAAAGCGAGGCCCGCGTCCATCACGCGCTGCCAATGCACCCCCGCCTGCGGCAGCACCCATTGCACCCCGTAGTGCATGCGTGATGCCTTGGCGGCGGCCCACTCGGCGTCGGCTGGTGCTTCTTCGGCCGCCGCCC
>DAORNK010000565.1:0-2311 GCA_035440985.1 Rubrivivax sp.
GGGCCGCAGGCGCTGCGCGATGGCATGGCTCTGCTCGTGGCGGTGCTTCTTGTCGACGAGGTTGATCTGCAGATCGCCCTGTTCGGCATCGGCGCGCAGGTAGTACTGGCGCACCAGGCCATTGAAGGTGATGGGGCTGGCCGTGCCGGCATAACCCTGCATGTCCAGCACCTCGGGTTGCCGGGCCAGGAAGCCGCTCATCTCGTGCAGCGCCGCGGCGGTGTCTTCCACCGGCGTGCCGGCCGGCATTTCGACGACGAGCTGGAATTCGCTCTTGTTGTCGAAGGGCAGCATCTTCAGCACCACCCACTGGATGCCGGCCAGGCCCACCGAGAGCGCCAGCGCCGCGATGATGCCCCCCAGCAGCAGCCAGCGCTTGCGCGCGCTTTCAAGGAAGGGCAGCAGCAGGCCGCGGAAACCGCGCGCCATGGCCACGGTGAGCCGGCTGGGCGAGTGTGCGCCGTGCGGGTGTTCGCCCGGGCCATCGTGGGCCTTCATCAGCTTCAGCGCCAGCCACGGGGTGACGGTGAAGGCGATGACCAGCGACAGCGCCATGCCCAGGCTGCTGTTGATCGGGATCGGACTCATGTACGGCCCCATCAGACCGCTGACGAAGGCCATCGGCAGCAGCGCGGCGATCACCGTCAGCGTGGCCAGAATGGTCGGGCCACCGACTTCGTCCACCGCCACCGGGATGATGTCGCGCAGCGGGCGTGCCGGGTCCAGCAGGCGGTGGCGGTGGATGTTCTCCACCACCACGATGGCGTCGTCGACCAGGATGCCGATGGAGAAGATCAGCGCGAACAGGCTCACGCGGTTGAGCGTGAAGCCCCAGGCCCAGCTGGCGAACAGCGTGGCCATCAGGGTCAGGATCACGGCGGCGCCGACGATCACCGCCTCGCGCTTGCCCAGGGCCAGGCCGACCAGCAGGATCACCGACGCGGTGGCAAAGGCCAGCTTCTGGATCAGCTTGTTGGCCTTTTCGGCGGCGGTGGCGCCGTAGTCGCGCACGATGGTGGCTTCCACGCCGGCCGGGATCACCGTGTTGCGCAGCGATTCGATGCGCTCGCGCACGGCACCGGCCACGTCCACCGCGTTCTGGCCGGGCTTCTTGCTCACGCTCAGCGTCACCGCCGGGTGGCCGGCACCGCCGGCCGCGCCGCCGGGGGTGTACCAGACATAGCGCGTGGCCTGGCCGGCGGCGGCCTTGACCTCGGCCACTTCGCGCAGGTAGACCGGTTTGCCCTGGTGCACGCCGACGACCAGGTCGCCGACTTCGTCCGCCGAGCGCAGGAAT
Organism: Rubrivivax sp.; assembly: GCA_035440985.1. Taxonomy (GTDB): domain Bacteria; phylum Pseudomonadota; class Gammaproteobacteria; order Burkholderiales; family Burkholderiaceae_C; genus Rubrivivax. The sequence continues at coordinate 1,298 of DAORNK010000565.1, forward strand.
TCACCCGTCTGCACCGCCAGCGCACCCGGGCCACCGGTTTCCAGCACGGTGCCGGAGGGCATGCCCTGGCTGGCAGCTGCCAGGGTCTGCTGCAGGCGCAGCACGTCCACGCCACGCTCGCGCAGCCGGTTGGGCAGCAGCGCCACCTGCACCGTCCGGCCCGGCCCGCCGATGGTGGCGACTTCACGCGTGCCGGGCACGGCCTTGAGCTCGGACTCCATCGCGTGGGCCACATGTTCCAGCTCGGCGGCGCTGGTCTCGTCCTTGCTCCACAAGGTGACGGCCAGCACCGGCACGTCGTCGATGCCCTTGGGCTTGACGATGGGCGCCAGCGTGCCCAGGTTGCGCGGCAGCCAGTCCTGGTTGGCGTTGAGCACGTCGTACAGCCGCACGAGGGCTTCGGTGCGCGGCACGCCCACCTTGAACTGCACGGTGAGCACGGCCACGCCCGGGCGCGCCACCGAGTAGGTGTGCTCGATGCCGGCGATCTGGCTCAGCACCTGCTCGGCCGGGCGCGCCACCATGCTCTGCACGTCGGCACTGCCGGCCCCCGGGAAGGGGATCAGCACGTTGGCCATCGTCACGTTGATCTGCGGCTCTTCCTCGCGCGGCGTGACGAGCACGGCGAACAGGCCCAGCAGCAGCGCCACCAGGGCCAGCAGGGGCGTGAGGGCATTGGCCTGGAAGGCCGCCGCCATGCGGCCTGAAACGCCCAGCGGCGCGGCCACGGCTTGCGAGTCGGGCATCTGCATGTGACCCGCCTTCAACGTGTGGCTGGCACGGCGCCGGCCAGGCCGGCCCGCACCGGATCGGTGGCGATGCGCTCGCCGGCCTTCAGCCCCGCCAGCACCTCGACCCCTTCGCCCTGCCGCGAGCCCAGGCGCACCGCCTTCAGCAGGAAGCGTTCGCCCTGCGCCACGTAGACGGCCGTGAGTTCACCACGCGTCAGGACCGCGGCCTGTGGCACCACCAGCCGGCCCGCCGTGACCGCGGTCGATGCCACGGGCGCAGCGG
>DAORNK010000566.1:0-2293 GCA_035440985.1 Rubrivivax sp.
CTCGGCGATGACCGTCAGCGCCGCCTGCCGACCGCCGCCGAGCACCGCCTCGAAGCCGGCCAGCAGCGCCTGCAGCTCGGGCTCGCGGCCGATGAGCGGTGTCTCCACCCCTTCCACACCGCGCGTGGGCAGGCGGAAGGCCCGCGGCCGCACGCCGTGCACGAACCAGGTCGCCAGCGGTTCGTCCTGACCCTTGACCTGCAATGGTGGCTGGGCCTGCGCTTCGAACACGCCACGCACATGGCGCCAGGTCTCCTGGCTGATGCGCAGGTGGCCCGGCGGCGCGGTCTGCTCCAGCCTTGCCGCGATGTTGACGGTGAAGCCGCGGATGGTGCCGTCTTCATCGACACCACCGCCCAGCAGCACGTGGCCGGTGTGGATGCCCAGCCGGATGTCGAAGCCGGCAAAGCCGAACAGGCGCTGCACACGCCCGGCCTGCTCGCGCGCGCTGGCCAGCAGTGCCAGCCCGGCATGCACGGCGCGCTCGGCGTCGTCCTCGCGTGCCAGCGGTGTGCCGAAAGCGGCCAGGATGTTGTCGCCGGCGTACTGCAGCACCGTGCCGCCGTGCTGGCGCACCACCTGCGTGAAGTCGCGCAAGGCCCCGTCCATCACTTCCTGCACGTCCTCGGGGTCGAGTTGGCTCGTCATCGCGGTGGAGCCCACCACGTCCAGAAAGAGCACGCTGACCTGACGGCGCTGCTGGCGGGCACCCGTGGTGGCGCTGACGGAATGGGGGCTCACCATCGCTGGGGCCTCCGAATCCACTTTCGCAAAGCCTCGGCGCCAACGGCAAGCAGCCCTTGTGCCGACTTGCCATCGACAGCCGCGGACATGGCCGTTTCGTCGCGGCACCTCGCGCCTCTGGAGGCCGCTTCCACCAGCGTCTCGTTGGCCTGTCGCACTGTCGTATCGCTCCTTTGCCCTGTTGACCCCATACCGCGCCGGCACCTGCTCGCGCAAGAGGCCGCTGGCCACAACTTTACCCAGTGCAGGTCCATGCGTTCGTCGCGGGACCAGCCTGCACCGGCCGCGGGCGACGCGCAAGTGGCGGGCGGAGCAGGAGAGGCTGCCACGGTGCGGCAGCCTGGCCAGCGAATCTGCGGCTTGGCGACTTGCGATGCTCTACCGCATCCGGTCCCTCCGCCTGGGCTCCTCCACGCGAGATGACGCGCTGAATCGTCAGTCTGAAGTGACATACTGCGCGTCGAACACCCGGTTCGCGCACCCCACCCCGGTTGACCGCGCCAGATGAAGATTCTTGCCAGCGCCCGCTCCTGCCGAACAGTCATGGCGGAAACGGTCCACACACGACCAGCCCAGACGGTGGCCCTGCCGGTGCCAGCCCCTTGCGTCGCGATGCTCAGTAAGACCTGAAGGCAGGCTCAAGATGCGGCAGGCTTGGCACGGCCCTTTTCATGAGCTCAGGTTTCATGGGTCGGCTGTGGACGCGCCGCTCCTGCAGCTGACCATCGGCTGCCGTTGCCTGGTCTGCGGGCCGCATGGCCGCTGCGTGGGCGACCTGAGCACGGCCCGATGCGCGTTGGTTTGCCCATGAATGGGAGAAAGTCCACCGATGACACAAGCCTTCCCCTTTTCCGCGATCGTCGGCCAGGATGAAATGAAGTTGGCCATTCTGGCCACTGCAGTGGACCCGCGCATCGGCGGCGTTCTGGTGTTCGGCGACCGCGGCACCGGCAAGTCCACCGCGGTGCGTGCGCTGGCAGCGCTGCTGCCGCCGATGCGTGCCTTGGTCGGCTGCCGCTACGCCTGCGACCCGGACGACGCGGGCTCGCACTGCGATGACTGCACCCGGCTGAAAATCAAGTCACGCCCGAAGACGCACCGGGTGCCGGTGCCGGTGGTCGATCTGCCGCTGGGCGCGACCGAGGATCGGGTCGTCGGCGCGCTGGACCTGGAGCGCGCGCTGACCCAGGGCGTCAAGGCCTTCGAGCCGGGCCTGCTGGCACGCGCGCACCGCGGCTTCCTGTACATCGACGAGGTGAATCTGCTTGAAGACCATTTGGTCGATCTGCTGATCGACGTGGCCGCTTCGGGCGAGAACGTGGTCGAACGCGAAGGCCTGTCGGTGCGCCACCCTGCGCGATTTGTGCTGGTTGGCAGCGGCAACCCCGAGGAAGGTGAACTGCGACCCCAACTGCTGGACCGCTTCGGCCTGGCGGTGGAGGTGCGCACCCCCAGCGAGCTGGCACAGCGCGTGCTTGTGGTGCGCCGCCGCGACGCCTTCGAGCGCGACGCGTCGGCTTTCATCGCCGAGTGGCATGCCGAGGACGAA
>DAORNK010000567.1:0-2292 GCA_035440985.1 Rubrivivax sp.
CAGGTGCGCTCGGCCGTGCGGCGCGCCGGACTGGCAGCGCGCCGCACGGCCCCGGGCCTGGTCAGTAGCTCAGGCTCGGGCAGCCTTCGCCCATGAACTCGACCAGCTTGGCGCCACCGACGATGGCTGCGCCCGGGATGAGTGCGCTCTCGTCGAGCTTGCGCTTCTTGAAGCAGGGGGAGCAGACGAAGATCTTGCCGCCAGCGTTGACGTAGTTGGCCATCAGATCCTTCAGCGCGGCGAAGCCCTCTTCGTGGATGTCGTCGGCGAACCCGGGCTGGGCCAGGCGCACCGCCTCGATCGACAGGAACACCAGGGTGTCCTTGTCGGAGGCGACGGCGGCATTCGCGACGACGAAGGCCACGGTGGCCTTGTCGGTGTCGTTCTTGCCGTGGGTGAGACTGATGACGAACTTGCCGGGCATGGGGATCTCCTTTGGAGTGGTTGGCGGAATCAAGGGCACCAGGGCCTCTCAGCACTTGCAGCGGGCGTGGCCAAGTACTTCGCAGGCTCTCAGGTCTTGGCACGTATCCAGTAGTCGTGCCCATCGGCACGCAACAGCGTGTGCCCGGTCATGCGACACCAGGCGGCGATGTCTTCGGGCGCGCCGGGGTCGGTGGCAGTGAGCCGCAGCGTACCGCCCGGCATGGCACGCAGTCGCATGCGCAAGGCCATGACGAGTTCGCCACAGCCCATGTCGGCGGCATTCCAGGCATCGTCTTCGTGCGCATCAGGCATGCTGGTCTCGGCGCCGGCCGACGTCGCGCGCGGGCCGTTCGACTTTGAAGGGCACAGAGGCAGGTTGCGGAAATCGCGGCTGGCACCGGCATGCTGGCCGTCATGGCGGCACGATCAGGTCACGCGGACCTGGTCGACATCGGGTGCGGGCTCGGTTCCACTCGAACGCGTGGGGCGTACCGGCTTCACTTCGCCTCCACAGGGAGGCGGGTCCACACCGGACACACAGTGCGCCGTACTGCGCGGGGCGAGTCTAGGCGACGGGACGCGCGGGCGTCAACGGCGATCTCGAACGACGGCCAGCGCGAGCGCGTCTGCCGTCGACTGTGCTGGGCATCCGGCATGGACCCGCCCCTATTGGTGGGGCGAAGCGGGTGAGGCGAAGCGCGGCTGGACATGGTGGCTGCCCGCCGCGCGGGGCTGGCGACTCGGCTTCGACGCGATGGGTACGCCAGGGCTGGCCGTGGTGCACACCTGCGCATCAAGTCGCTTCCATCACCCGGTGCGTACCATCGATCGCCAGGCGTGACGCTTTCGTGACGCTCGAGCCGGCAAGCTGGAAACCATGGAACTGGCTCTCAACCACCACGCTGCCCGCTTTCGACCCCTGCTTGCCGGCCTGGTCCTGCTGACCACGGCCCTCTGCCAGGCCCAGGTCGGCCCCGGCATGAGCCCCATCGTCACGTGGGACTACTACAGCGTCTTCGGCAGCGGCGCGCACCCGCCCACCGCTCGCCCCCTCAGCGCGGCGGAGACCGCGCTGGCCCGCCAGCGGGCCGTGCAGTTCTTCGACGTGCTCAAGCGTGTGCCCGAGTTCAGCCAGCCCTCGGCCGCGGCCACCTACCTGACGAGCTGGGCCGTGGTGACGCCGCAGCGCATGGTCTCGCAGTCCTTCGTTGCCTACGCCAGCGACCCGCGCGATACGCGGCGCCGCGCCGACGGGGCACTGTGGGGTGTGCTGGGTGGCTCGCACCAGTTGATGTTCATGGATACCAACCTGCCGCCCAATGCCGACAAGCTGGCCGAGCGCCAGCACAACGATTTCGCGCGCCAGGTCGGTGAGGGTGAACCCACGCACGGCTACTTCATTCAACCGAAGGTCGTGGCCGAGGTCGGCGGTGGCCAGCTGCTCGGCGGCTACCTGCTGATCACGCGCGACGGCAAGCCCGCGCTGGGGCCGGTGCCCATCGGCACGCTGCTGGACATGGACATCGCGCGCCATCGCAAGACCATCGCCGAGCTCGAAGCCGGCTGGGCGCGCAGCCTGCGCGAGTTGGACGCCACGATGACACCCGAAGCCGTCGCCGCGCGGCGCGCCAAGCGCGAAGCGGCCTGGCAGAAGGAGACGCGTGACCCGGCCGCCATGGTCAAGCGGCTGGACGCCGCTGCGCGCAGCGACGACATGGATGCCCAGCGCCAGCGAGACTTCCGCAGCGTGCCCGCCACGCAGGACCCGCGCAGCATTTACTGGGCGCCCCGGCTGGCCCTGCAAGCGCTGGAACGCCAGGCCGGCGCGCTGGACGCCACCGGCCGGCTGGCACCCGCCTGCGGATG
>DAORNK010000568.1:0-2282 GCA_035440985.1 Rubrivivax sp.
ACCAGGACGTGCTGGGCAAGCGCCTGGCGTCCGAGGCGGCGCTGTCCAGCGTGCTGGAGAAGGCCCTGCTGCTGCAACGCACGTTGCTGACCGGCAAGAAGGAGCCGAACGTCGCCGCCAACGAGCTGGCCGTGCGGGCGGTCGACCAGGAGAACAGCGCGCTGGAGCAGGAGATCAACAACCTCAAGACTGAGCTGGAGCTGCGGCGCACGCTGGCCGGCAACTCGGCGATGGCGATCATCCAGCGCCACAGCACCCGCGCCGCCGGCTCGCGCGGCATCTTCGAGGGCGACACCACGCGCGACCGTCTGCGGGAAGTCCAGAAGCCGCGGAGCGGTACGCCATGAGCCGGCTGGCCTGGCTGCGGCTGCCATGGCTGTTCAACCGCCGCGTCGGCGTGGCGCTGCTGTGGACCTTGCTGGTGGTGGCCGCCGCGGTGGCGGTGAACATCGCCGGCATCCACGTGGTCGGCGGCGTCGAGGGCTGGCAGCACTGGCTGCAGGCGCACGCCGGCCACTTCTTCGTGTGGCGGCTGTGCCTCTACGGAGCGACGGCTTACGGCTGGTGGTGGATGCGTCGGCGCCTGTTGCGGCGGGAGCCGTCACGCGAGACGCATCAGCGCCTGCTGCGCACGGAGATCGCAGCGGTGATCGCCGTGGTCGCGCTGGAAGCCAGCCAACTGTTGCGGCACGGCTGAGACCGGGAGGCAGGCATGACGCTCTACACCACGGACTACCTGGAGTATTACCTGACCCTGGTGGCTTGGGTGGTCAACAACGGCATCTGGAGCATCCTCGTGGCCAGCGGCGTGTTCGCGCTGCCGTTCGTGGCCATCGTGATCCAGGAATGGCTCAAGGCCCGCAGCGAAGGTGCGGACGAAGGCAACAAGGGCGTGCTGTCGTCGATGCGCATCGAGAACCGGGTGTGGGTGGCGATCGTGGTCATCATGTTCGCCGGCATCCCGTTCATCCCGGTGGATCTCGCCACGATCAAGTTCGACACCACGCGCTCCGCGCAATGCCAGGTCAACGTCCCGCTGCCCAACGACACGGGCTGGTCCAACGTCTACACGGCGCTCAACGACCAGAGCGCGCTGGTGCCGGTGTGGTGGTTCTTCATGCACGCGCTGTCGAAAGCCGTGACGGGCTCCGCGGTGGCGGCGATTCCCTGCGGCACGGACCTGCGTCAGATTCGCATGGATGTGGATGCCACGCGCATCGACGATCCGGTGCTGGCACAGGAGGTCGCCGACTTCACGCACGACTGCTACGGGCCGTCGCGCGCCAAGCTGTTCATGAACCGGCCGACGCTCTCCGACGAGCAGATGAACGACGTCACCTGGATCGGGTCGAGTTACTTCCTCGACACGCCCGGCTTCTATGACACCTATCGCGCCAAGACCCCACGCACGGCCTGGCCCTACGACGCGACCCGCGATGCGGGGCTGGCACAGGTGGACAGCGGCGGCGGCTATCCGTCCTGCCGGCAGTGGTGGGCCGATGGCGGCCAGGGACTGCGCAGCCGGCTGCTGGCACAGGTCGACCCGGACCTGCTGACCCGCATCGGGCGCTGGGTGGGCTTCCTGTCGCAGAGCGAGGTCAATGACTCGGTGATCCGCGCCGTCGTCTCACCGCGGCAGCAGAAGATGAACCAGGGCGCCGTCTACACCGACTACGGCGGCCAGATCGACAAGACGCTGCCGAACATCGTCACGCGCGGCGCGAGCGACCTGGGGCTGACCGTCGGCTCGCTGGGCTTCTTTCCGGCGATGGACGTGGTGCGCCAGGCGCTGCCGATGGTGCTGACGATGCTCAAGATGGCGCTCGTCATCTGCATCCCGCTGGTGCTGCTGATCGGCACCTACGACCTGAAGACGGTGGTGACGGTGAGCTGCGTCCAGTTCGCGCTGTTCTTCGTGGACTTCTGGTTCCAGCTCGCGCGCTGGATCGACAGCACGATCCTGGACGCGCTCTACGGCTGGGGGTTTGGCGCGGACAGGCCGCACGCCAACTTCGACCCATTGATCGGCCTGAACAATGCGTTCGGTGACATGCTGCTGAACTTCGTCATGGCAACGATGTTCATCGTGTTGCCGACGTTCTGGGTCATGGCACTCGGATGGGCAGGAGTTCGCGCTGGAAACTTCCTGGGCGGTCTCATCACTGGCACGTCCGATGCGAAGTCGGCCGGAGGTAGTGGCTCTCGCCTTGCGATGACGGCCGTATCGAAAGGTGCGGCGAAGTAAGGAGCACTCTCTCGCGTTGATGCGACAGCTACGGCTC
>DAORNK010000569.1:0-2282 GCA_035440985.1 Rubrivivax sp.
CCGACGCGGCGGCGGCCGCCGACGGTGACGAAGGGGGTGCGGCCCACGCCGCAGACCACGCGCCGGCCAAGGCCGGCGGCAAGAAGGACGCCGCGCACGCACCGGTGTTCGTTCCGCTGGAACCCTTCACCGTCAACCTGGCCGACCGCGAGGCGGAACGCTACGCGCAGATCGGGGTGACGCTGGAGATCGAGGACGCCAAGACCGGCGACCAGATCAAGTCCTACATGCCGGCCATCCGCAACAACATCCTGATGGCCATCGCCGACCGCACGGCGGCCGACCTGCTGGGCCGTGACGGCAAGACCAGGCTGGCCCAGCGCATCGCGCGCGAAACCTCGCGCGCCCTGGGATATGCCGTCGAGGACGAACCCGGCGATGAGGCCGCCTCGGCCGAAGACGACCACGCCCCCGCCAAGAAACCGACGAAGAAGCGGAAGAAGAGCAGCGAACCCCTGCCCGTGAAGGCCGTGCACTTCTCGAACTTCATCATCCAGTGAATCCCGACGTGCAAGCTGACTGAGCGATGAACCAGCAAATCCTTTCGCAAGACGAAGTCGATGCACTGCTGCAGGGCATCACCGGCGAGAGCCAGAAGCTGGAGGCCGACGAAGGCCCCACCACGGGCCTTCGCGAGTACGACCTGGCCAGCCAGGAACGCATCGTCCGCGGCCGCATGCCGACGATGGAGGTCATCAACGAACGCTTCGCGCGCAACATCCGCATCGGGCTCTTCAACCTGATCCGCAAGAGCCCCGAAGTCAGCATCGGCGGCATCAAGGTGCAGAAGTTCAGTGCCTTCCTGCGCGAGATCGTGGTGCCCACCAACTTCAACATCATGAGCGTCAAGCCGCTGCGCGGCAGCGGACTCATCGTGTGCGATCCGAGCCTGGTGTTCGCGGTGATCGATTCGCTGTTCGGCGGCATGGGCAAGTTCCACACCCGCATCGAAGGGCGCGACTTCAGCCCCACCGAGCTGCGCGTCATCTACAGGCTGGTCGAGACCATCGTCGCGGAGTACAAGAAGGCCTGGGTCGGCATCTATCCGGTGGAGCTGGAGTACCAGCGTTCGGAGATGCAGCCGCAGTTCGCCAACATCGCCACGCCCAGCGAGATCGTGGTGGCCACGAACTTCACGCTGGAGGTCGGCGACACGTCGGGCTCGATCCACTTCTGCGTCCCGTACAGCACGCTCGAACCCATCCGCGACGTGCTGTACAGCACCATCCAGGGCGATTCGGCCGAACCCGACCGCCGCTGGGTCAACCTGCTCAAGCAGCAGATCCAGGCCGCCGAGGTCGACCTGGTGGCCGAACTGGCCACCGCCGGCGCCACCGTGGAACAGCTGCTGGCCTTCAAGCCGGGCGACTTCATCGAACTGGACCTGGAACCGATGATCCAGGCCAAGGTCGACGGCGTGCCCGTCTTCGACTGCCACTACGGCACGTCCAACAAGCGCTACTCGATCAAGATCGACAAGCTCATCTCGAACGCCCAGGAAAGCTGGATCGGAGAACACCACCATGGCCGCTGAAGACGCACTGCCCATGTCCGAAGAGGACAAGATGGCGGCCGAATGGGCCGCCGCGCTGGCCGAGAGCAAGCCCTCGGGCGGTTCGGGCACCGAAGTGGCCAGCGAGGTCTCCGGCCCGGCCGAGTCCGTCGCACCGGCCACCTTCGCCAACTTCTCGCCCACCGGCGTGACCGGCGCGGGCAACGACCTGAGCATGATCCTGGACATCCCCGTCCAGCTGACGGTGGAGCTGGGCCGCACGCGCATTCCCATCAAGCACATCCTGCAGTTGGCGCAGGGCTCGGTGGTGGAGCTGGAAACCATGGCCGGCGAGCCGATGGACGTGCTGGTCAACGGCTACCTGATCGCCCAGGGCGAGGTGGTGGTGGTGAACGACAAGTTCGGCATCCGCCTGACCGACATCGTGACGCCCAGCGAACGCATGCGCCGCCTGTCAGCGCGCAGCTGATGAGCATGAACAACGGCCTGACTGCGCTGCTGTGGTTCGGCGTCATCGTGGCGCTGATCCCGCTGTCGCTGTGGCTGCTCAAGCGCACGCCGATGGGCGGCGCAGGCAGCGGCCCGGCGGGCGCGCCCAGGCCGGTGGCCCTGCTGCCGCTGTCGGCCCAGCACAAGCTGGTGACGGTGGAGGTGGGCCAGGGCGACGAACGTCTGTGGCTGGTGCTGGGGGTTTCGCCGCAGGGCATACGCACCCTGCTCACGATGGCGCCGCAGGCCGCGGCCAGCGCCGCACCACCGGCCCCACCCG
>DAORNK010000570.1:0-2269 GCA_035440985.1 Rubrivivax sp.
GGCTGAGGTCGAGCAGCACCACGTCGGGCTGGGCGGCACGCCAGCGGTCCAGCGCGCGATGGCCGTCGCCGCAGATCACGACCTGCATGCCGCGGCGCTCGAAGGTGCGCTGCAGCGTGACCTGCATCGCGGCGTGGTCTTCGATCAGCAGCAGCTTCATCGTGGGTGGCGCGGATTATCGGCCGACGCGGTCTACGGGTTTCTCCTGGCCTGCCTGACAGCGGCTTGACAGCCCCGGGCGCGACCATCTGCCGCATCGTCATCGCAGTCCGTTCAGGAGCCCCGGCATGCAACGAAAGCAATTCCTCCACTCGCTCGCCGCACTGGCGGCTGCCGGCTTGCTGCCTTCGGCGGCGCGCGCCGCGGCCAACCTCAAGATGATGATCCCGGCCAACCCGGGTGGTGGCTGGGACAGCACCGGCCGCGCCTTGGGCAAGGCGCTGCAGGAAGCCGGGGCGGCCACGGCCGTGACCTACGAGAACAAGGGCGGTGCCGCCGGGGCGATCGGGCTGGCGCAGTTCGTCAATGCCGCCAAGGGTGACGGCAACGCCCTGATGATGATGGGCCAGGTCATGATCGGCGGCATCATCACCGGCAAGCCGCCGGTCAGCGTCACGCAGTGCACGCCGATTGCCCGCCTGACCAGCGAATACACCGCCTTCGTGCTGCCGGCGGCGAGCCCGCTGAAGACGATTCAGGATGTCGTCGAGCAGATGAAGAAGGACCCGGGCAGCGTCAAGTGGGGTGGCGGCTCGCGGGGGTCGACCGAGCACATCACGATCGCGATGATCGCGCGCGAGGTCGGGGTCGACGCCTCGAAGATCAACTACGTGCCCTTCCGTGGCGGTGGCGAGGCCACGGCGGCCATCCTGGGCAACAACGTCACCGTCGGGGCCAGCGGCTACAGCGAGTTCCAGCAGTACATCGAGAGCGGCAAGATGCGTGCGATCGCCATGGCGTCCCCGGCGCGCCAGAAGGGCATTGCCGTGCCGACGCTCAAGGAGCTGGGCATCAACGTGGAACTGGGCAACTGGCGTGGCGTCTATGGCGCACCGGGCATCACCGCCGAGCAACGCAAGGCGCTGACCGACATGGTCGTCAAGGCCACCAAGACCAAGGGCTGGGCCGAGGCGCTGGAGAAGAACAACTGGACGGCCGCGCTGATGACCGGCAAGGACTTCGACGACTTCGTCGACCGCGAGTTCGCGGCCCTGCGCGCGACCATGGTCAAGGCCGGCATGATCTGATCGCCGGCGTGCCCAGGCGTGACCTGGAGCCGTCGAACCCGGCCCGGGCGTGCGCCTCGCGCGCTTCATCGGAGAGCACCACCATGGACCCTGCGCTCAGACCGCCGATCCTGCAGCAGACGCTGATCGGCGGCGCCACGGCGCTGCTGGGCGCCGCGATGGCGGTCGGTGCCTGGTTCATTCCGTCGCAGGCCGGTTATGCCGGTGTCGGGCCTGACTTCCTGCCCTGGGTCGTGGCCGTGGTGCTGTGCGCCAGCGGACTGTGGCTGGTTGTCGACGCGAGGCGGCCGGGCGGCTGGCGCCATGTCGACGAGCCTTCGGGGGCGGCTCAGGGGGACTGGGTGGCGCTGGCCTGGGTGGCGGCCGGGATCGTGGCCAACGCGCTGCTGATCACCCGCATCGGCTTCGTGTTGGCCTGCACCCTGTGCTTCATGCTCGCAGTGCGTGGGCTGCGGGGTGCCGAAGGCAAGCCGCACGGTGGTGCACGCGGACTGCTGCGGGACCTGGCCACCGGCTTCCTGATCGCCGGGCCGGCCTACTGGGTGTTCACCAAGCTGCTGGCCATCAATCTTCCGGGCCTCACGGCGTCGGGCTGGATCTGAGCGCGACTCGCGCCGGCCTGCCTGCGCCAGTGCCCGCATCGCCGCGAGGGCTTCCACCATGGACATCGGTGCATTGCTGCTGCAGGGCTTTGCCACGGCGGCAACCCCCGTGAACCTGCTGTGGGCCTTCGTCGGCTGCGCGCTGGGCACGGCCATCGGCGTGCTGCCGGGACTCGGCCCCGCGGTGACGGTCGCCATGCTGCTGCCCATCACGGCGCAGGTCGAGCCCACCGCCAGCATGATCTTCTTCGCCGGCATCTACTACGGCGCGATGTACGGCGGCAGCACGACCTCCATCCTGCTCAACACGCCGGGCGAGACGGGCACCATGGTGACCGCGCTCGAGGGCTTCAAGATGGCCAAGAGCGGCCGCGCCGGCGCGGCGCTCGCCACCAGCGCGATCGGCTCCTTCGTGGCGGG
>DAORNK010000571.1:0-2267 GCA_035440985.1 Rubrivivax sp.
CTGGCCGTGACCACCTTCGCCGACGACCAGGCCGCGGCCACCGCCTATGCCGCGCGCGCCCTGCCCCAGGCCGCGGTGACGCCGGCGCTGCAGGCCCTGGCCGACGAGATCACCCAAGGCCTGACCGAGCCCCGCGCCATGGCCGAGGCGATCTACCGCTGGGTGGCCGCGAACGTGCGCTACGTGGCCATCTTCATGGACGTGGGCGGCGTCGTGCCGCACAGCGCCGACGAGATCGCCAAGGCCCGCTATGGCGACTGCAAGGACCACACCACGGTGCTAGCCGCCTTGCTCAAGGCCAAGGGCATCGCCAGCAGCCCGGTGCTGGTGAATGCCGACCTGCGCTACTGGAAGCCGGCCGTGGCAGCGACGCCGGGCGTCTTCAACCACGCCATCCTGCACGTGCCCGCACTGGGCGTGTACCTGGACTCGACTGCCGGCTTGGCCAGCTTCGGTTCACTGCCGATTCCGCTGCGCGGCAAACCCGCTCTGGTGGTGGATGCCGGCCTGGGTCGCGCCAAGCTGGTCACCCTGCCGCTGGCCGCGCCGGCCACCGACCGCGTGCGCAGCACGACGACGCTGCAACTGGATGCCCAAGGCAATGTGCAAGGCCAGGCCGAGGTGGTGAACGAGGGCGTGTTCGGCCTGCTGACGCGGCAGATCATGGTGAGCATCCCGCCCGGCGCCGAAGCCCAGGTGGTGGGCCAGGTGCTCAGCATGACGGGCCAGAACGGCAGCGGCAGCTTCACCCGCGGTGAACCGCGCGACCTGACCCGGCCGCACCGCTACACCAGCCAGTTCACGCTGCCGGGCTATGCACAGTTGCCGGGGCCGGGGGCCTTCATCGTGCCGGCGGGCTTTGGCGGCTTTGCCAACATCGCGGCCACCTTCGAGATGCTGGGTCTGCCCGAGCGCAAGTTGCCCATGCCGGTGTTGGGCAAGCAGGTGGAAGAGATCATCACGCTGCAATGGCCCGCGGGCTTCAAGCCGACGGCGGTGCCGCGCGAGACGCAGATCGAGTGGGGCGCGCACGGCCGCTACAGCGTCAAGGTGCGCAACGAGCCGGGCCAGCTCACCATCACCCGCGTCCTGGTGCTGGCGCCGCCCGGGCCGCAACTGATGCCACAGGACTACACCGCCTTCCGCCAGTTCGGCCAAGCGGTGATGCGCGAACTGCGCGCGCAGGTCGTGTACTGAAGGCCGCGACACCACAAGTCCATCGGGAGCCCACCATGTCAAACACCCCAGCCGTCGCCATCGACGCACAGGTCTTGAGCCTTCGCTACGGCAAGCGCACCGCGCTCGACCAGGTCAGCTTCAGCGTGCCCGTCGGCGCCGTCGCCGGACTGGTCGGCCGCAACGGCGCGGGCAAGAGCACCCTGCTGCGCTGCCTGGTCGGCCTGACCCTGGCCGACGGCGGCACCTGCCAGCTGCTGGGCTGCGACTCCACGCGCCTGGACGATGCCACGCGCAGCCGCATCGGTTATGTCAGCCAGTCGGGCGACCTGCTGCAGTGGCTGAAAGTCTGGCAGCACATCGAATACATCGGCAGCTTCTATCCGCGCTGGCAGGCCGAGCGTGCGCACGCGCTGTGCCGCCGCCTGGTGCTGGACGAATCCGCCAAGGTCTCGGCGCTGAGCGTGGGCGACCAGCAGAAGTTGGCCCTGGTGCTGGCCATGGCGCACGACCCCGACCTGCTGCTGATGGACGAGCCCGTGGCCAGCCTGGACCCGCTGGCGCGGCGCGACTTCATGCGGTTGCTGTTCGAAGGCGACAGTGAGCGCGAAACGCCGCGCACCGTGCTGCTGAGCAGCCACCTGCTGACCGACCTCGAGCGGGTGGTCTCGCACGTGATGATGTTGCGCGCGGGGCGGGTGCAGTTGCAGGGTGAGTGGCATGCGCTGCAGGAGGCGACGGGCCGTTCGCTGGAGGACCTGTTCGTCGAGCGCTGCGGGGATGCGGCCGCGGGTGCATGGGCATGAGCGCGCCAGGCCGTGCCCAAGCGCTCATACCGGAGCACGCCGTGCGAAGGGTTGTGCGGTGAGCCCGCTGGCTGCCCTGCTGCGCACCACCTGGCGCGGCGCACGTGTGGGCGTGGTCGGTGCGTCGCTCGTCGGTCTGGGAGTGCTGGTCGGCAGCGCGCTGCTCCTGCGCGGCGCCTGGGTGCGCGGGCAGGCACCGGGACTTGCTGCGGCACTGGGCATGCCCATTTTTGCCGGTGCCAGCGCCGCGATGTTCGGCAGCCTGCTCGGCAACCTTTGGGCGCG
>DAORNK010000572.1:0-889 GCA_035440985.1 Rubrivivax sp.
ACAGCACGCGCCAGCCGGCCGCACCGAAGGCGCCTGCCGCCGCGGCGCCGAAGTGGCCCTGCGAACCGAGGATGAGGACTTGCCGGGCCATCGGGTGCTCCTGCCGTTGCGATGCCGGCAGTGTGCGGCCCGACGGCCCTCAGTGGAATCCCGAAACCATCATGCTTGGTATGCCGATCCGCATGGAAAGTCGTCTCAGCCACGACCGCCGAGCAGGCGCGCCGGCAGCGTCAGCAGCGCCCGCAGCAGGCCGAACACCGCACCCACGGTGATGCCGATGAGGCGCAGCGGCAACGACAGCAGCCAGACGATGGGCGCCAGCACCAGTGCCAGCAGTGCTACCGGCCAGCTCAGCACGAACAGCAGGCACCACAGCACGAACCACAGCAGGGCGTTCATCAGGCGCGCGCCACGGCGCACATGGCCGCAAAGCGGGCGCTGGCCTCTTCATGGGCCGACACGCCGCGGATGCCCACCAGCATGGTGAAGGTGACGATCAGCGACAGGCACAGCGACACGGCGCGGGGAAGCAGGCTCGAGGTCATGAGGGTCTCCTTGGCACAGGGGTGAAGCGATGGCGCCATGATCGGCACGGGGCACGTACGGCGCGAGCCCGCTGCGATGAACGGGCCTGGCTGCCGACTGAACTGCGGCCAGCGCCGACTGAGCGAGGCGCGGCGGCGCCGACCGTGGTGCGCGATGACCGTCGTGCCAGCCGCCGCGTCAACTCGCCGGCCGGCCGAGCCAGCTGGCCAGCAGCCCGGGGTCCAGGTGCGACTCGACCATCCCGGCCAGGGTTTCGAAGGCGTCGTCCAGCGTGGGCACGGTGGCGCCGAACAGCGCCTGCAGCACGGTGGGCGATTCGAACAGACCATGCGCATAGACGCCC
>DAORNK010000572.1:1076-2263 GCA_035440985.1 Rubrivivax sp.
GGTGTGCAGGGGCAGCAGGCCCAGGCCCGGCAGGCCGCGCACGGCCTCGCCGTCGTGGCCCTGCGGATCGTCCAGGCTCAGGCCCAGCATCTGCAGGCCGCCACACACGCCCAGCACGGGGCCGCCGCGGGCCGCATGTTGCCGGATGGCCTCGTCCATGCGCTGGGCACGCAGCCAGGCCAGGTCGCCGCTGACCTGCTTGCTGCCCGGCAGCACGATCCAGTCGGCCCCTTCCAGCTGTGCCGCGTGGCGCGCCCAGACCAGGCGCAGGCCCGGGACGCGGGCCAGGGGCAGGAACTCGTCCAGGTTGCTGATGTGCGGTGGTGCCAGCACCGCCACGCGCCAGCGCACGGCAGCGGCCTGGACGGCGGCCTGTTGCCAGCCGCCGTCCAGCAGACCGTCTTCTTCCGGCAGGCCGTGGTCGCGTCGCATCGGGATGACCCCGGCCAGCGGTACGCCGGTGAGCTGCTGCAGTTGCGCCGGGCCAGGCGTCAGCAGCGCCGCGTCGCCGCGGAAGCGGTTGAACACGAAGCCCTGCAGCATCTCGCGCAGATCCTGCGGCAACAGGGCCCAGGTGCCGTAGCAGTGGGCAAAGGAGCCGCCGCGGTCGATGTCGCTGACCAGCACCGCCGCCGCCGGACCCCGCGCCGCCGCCCACCGAGCGACGCCCAGGTTGACGTAGTCCTGCGCTGCCAGGTTGATCTCGGCGGGTGACCCCGCACCCTCGACGACGATCAGCTCGTGCTGCCGGGCCAGCCGATCGAAGCCCTCTCGTGCCGCCTCGGCCAGCCAGGCGCTGCGTTCGCGCCAGGGCAGTCGCGACAGCGCCGGGTCGACGACGCCGTGCCGCACGACCTGGCTGGCGGTGTCGCGTTCGGGCTTGAGCAGCACCGGGTTCATGTCGGTGTGCGGCGCCACACCCGCCGCCAGCGCCTGGAAGTACTGGGCCGAGCCGATCTCCCCCACTCCACCATCGGGCCTTGCCACGACGCGCGCGTTGTTGCTCATGTTCTGCGCCTTGAACGGCGCCACGCGGATGCCGCGGCGCGCAG
The DNA here is from genome assembly GCA_035440985.1 of Rubrivivax sp. Taxonomy (GTDB): domain Bacteria; phylum Pseudomonadota; class Gammaproteobacteria; order Burkholderiales; family Burkholderiaceae_C; genus Rubrivivax. The sequence goes on from DAORNK010000572.1 coordinate 2,129, forward strand.
CCACGCGGCACAGCGCCGTGGCGAGCCAGCTCTTGCCGGCGCCGCTGGTGGTGCCCCAGACGATGAGGGTGCGCATGGCCGGGTGGATGCCGACGCGGCTGGGCAGGCCCGCTACAGGGCCGGCATCGCCACCCA
>DAORNK010000573.1:0-2256 GCA_035440985.1 Rubrivivax sp.
CGGCTGCCAGGCCCTGCGGGAACAGGTGCTGGGCGCCGCCGGCTTTGCCTGTGAATCGCTGCCCGCCGGGCCGGAGGACGCCCGCGTCAGCAACCTGTGGGCCGTGCACCGCGGTGCCCGGCCCGGGCCGACGCTGGTGCTGGCCGGCCACACCGATGTGGTGCCCACCGGCCCGGTGGAGCGCTGGACCAGCAACCCCTTCGTGCCCAGTCATCGCGAAGGCCGCCTGCACGGGCGCGGCGCGGCCGACATGAAGGCCGGCGTGGCCGCGATGGTGGTGGCCGCCGCTGAGTACGTGCGCGCCAGGCCTGATCACCCCGGCACCGTGGCCCTGCTCTTCACCAGCGACGAGGAAGGCCCGGCGCTGCATGGCACGCAGCACGTGGTGCAGGTGTTGCAGCAGCGGGGCGAACGCCTGGATGCCTGCGTGCTGGGCGAACCGACCTCGGTCGACCGGGTCGGCGACATGGTCAAGAACGGCCGCCGCGGCGCCCTCTCCGCCCGCCTGGTGGTCAAGGGGGTGCAGGGCCACATCGCCTATCCGCAGCTGGCGCGCAACCCGATTCACGAGTTTGCGCCTGCACTGGCCGAACTCACCGCCATGCGCTGGGACGAAGGCAATCCGTTCTTCCTGCCCACCAGCTGGCAGGTCAGCAACATCCACGCCGGCACCGGCGCCGGCAATGTGATCCCCGGTGAACTGGTGGTGGACTGCAACTTCCGCTTCAGCACCGAATCCACGGTCGAATCCCTGAAGCAACGATTCGCCGAGGTACTGCGACGCCACGGTGTCGAGCACGAGCTGGACTGGGTGCTGGCCGGCGAGCCCTTCCTCACGCCGCCCGGCACCCTGCACACGGCGCTGGTGGCGGCCATCGAGGCCGAGTTCGGCATCGTCCCGCAACTCAGCACCACCGGCGGCACTTCGGACGGCCGCTTCATTGCACGCATCTGCCCGCAGGTGATGGAGTTCGGGGTGCGCAACCACAGCGCGCACAAGATCGACGAATGGGTCGAGGTCGCGGCCATCGAGCCGTTGAAGAACACCTACCGGCGCACGCTGGAAGCCTTCCTGCAATGACCGTCGGCGAGCTCATCGAGCGCTGCGCGGCGCGGCTCGAAAGCGCCGGCGTGGTCTTCGGTCATGGCACCACGAACGCCTTCGACGAAGCCGCCTGGCTCGTGCTGTGGGGCCTGAAACTGCCGCTGGACGCGCTGCAGGCGCATGCCCATCAGGCCCAGGCACCCGGTGACATCGTTCGTGTCGAAGCCTTGCTCGAAGAACGCATCCGCACCCGGCTTCCGATGGCCTACCTGACCGGCGAAGCCTGGCTGCAGGGGGTGCCCTTCCATGTCGACCAGCGTGTCATCGTGCCGCGCTCGCTGATCGCCGAGCCCCTGGTCGACGGTACGCTGGACGCCTGGCTGTCCGAGCGCACGCACCGCGTGCTGGACCTGTGCACCGGCAGCGGCAGTCTGGCGGTGCTGGCGGCGATGGCCTGGCCCGACGTGCACGTGCACGCCACCGACATCTCGGCCGGCGCGCTCGAGGTCGCCTGGCGCAACGTGGTCCGCCACGGCCTGCAGGACCGCATCACGCTGGCACAGGGCGACGGCCTGGCGGCGGCGCCGGGTCGCTACGACCTGATCCTGTGCAATCCACCCTATGTCAACCGCCGCAGCATGGCCGCGCTGCCGGCCGAATTCCGCGCCGAACCGGCGCTGGCGCTGGACGGTGGCGCGGATGGCATGGACTTCATCCGCCCGCTGTTGCACCAGGTGCGTCAGTACCTCAGCCCCCATGGCGTGCTGGTGCTGGAAGTGGGCCACGAACGGGACCATTTCGAAGCCGCCTTTCCGTACCTGCCGGTGGTCTGGCTGCCCACCAGCGCCGGCGACGACCAGGTGCTGCTGATCGAAAGCAAGGACCTCCGATGATCACGCTGCGCAACATCACGCTGCGCCGCGGCACCAAGGTCGTGCTGCAGGGTGCCAACCTCACGCTGCAGCCGGGCGAGAAGGTCGGCCTCATCGGGCGCAACGGAGCCGGCAAGTCCAGCCTGTTTTCGCTGATCACGAACCGGCTGCACGCCGACACCGGCGACGTGGAGATCCCGCCGCGCTGGCGCGTGGGCGAAGTCGCCCAGGAGATGCCCGAGACCGAAGAAGCCGCCACCGAATTCGTGCTGCAGGGCGACGTGCCGCTGATGGCCGCGCAGGCCGAGCTGGCGGCGGCCGAGGCCAGCGGCGACGGCA
>DAORNK010000574.1:0-2251 GCA_035440985.1 Rubrivivax sp.
GGATTTGGCCCTATGCAGGGGCCTACGCGGGCACGATTCATATCTTCACAAGCTCAGGCGGCGGCCATCACTCGACGGGCTGCCGGGTAGCCCAGGGACTCGATGTCCCGCTTGTCTTCCAGCGACGCCGCCCGGACTTCCTTGCGGATCTGGGCCTCCAGCAAGGGCCGCAGCAGCGCACCGACGACCGGCGGCAGCGGCAGGCGGATGGTGATCTCGACCTCGGTACCCGCGCGGCCCTCGACCGTCTTCGTCGAAAAGCGGAAGCTCAGGCTGCCGCCGCGGTTGAAGCCCTCGACCGAGCGATCCTCGATGCTGCCATCGGGTTCGATGCTGCGTTCGAAGACATCCCGCTGGAGGATGCCAAGCAGGCGCACTTCCTGCACGAAGCGGGCGCCACGCGCGCGCCGTTGCAGCACCTCGAAGCGCAGCTTGGGATGCACGTTGCGCTCGATGTGGTGGTCCAGGTCGGCGAACTGGGCGCGGACGGTGGCGACGGGGGCAGCGATCCATTCGCGGTGGATCACTTGGGCAAATCTGATCATGGCGGGGCCTCTGGGTTGCATGTCGTGACTGCCTGTACGGCAGGACTGCCGTCCCGGATGCCGGCCGCACCACCGCCGGCTTGACCCCACGGCGCCGAAGGCCTTGCATCCGCACGGCCGCCAGGCCCGTAGACGCGGCATGGATCAGATCGATTCCCGCTTCCCCCCGCCGCCAGCTGCTGGCAGCCCAGGCCAGGCGCGGACGATCCGCCGCCGCCTGATGGAGCGTGTGGCCGACGCCGACACCTCGCACCTGACGATAGCCAGTGACGAGGGTGAGTGGCGGCCCTGGCTGGATGGCGTGGCGATCAAGGTGCTGCGCGCAAACGCCGGGGTGCTGTCCTACCTGCTGCGACTGCAGCCCGGAGCCACGCTGCCGCCGCACCGCCATCCCCACGACGAGGAGTGCATCGTGCTGGAAGGTCGCTTGCGGGTGGGCTCGCAGATCGAGATCGGCCCGGGCGGCTACCACCTGGCCCACGGTGGGGCCCTGCACGCCACGATCCGCACCGAGACCGGCGCCACGATCTTCCTGCGCGGCGCCGTGCCTGAGGCGGCGCAGATCCTGGAGTGAAGGCATGAAGGCACGCAACAGGCTCCAAACCGCAGCGCCCGGGGCCATCGGCCCGCGACACAAGGGTTGCCGCATGAACGCTGCCATCAGCAAGACGCCAGAAGACGGCGAAGAGCCCCTTCGGGAGTATCCCGACGACGGGCTCGCCGCCACCGATCCTGCCGACGAGCCCGCCCTGCCGGTCGATTGCGACCTGGCTCCATGGATGGACGAACGGCCTGTGGCACGCGGCTGCGCGCCGTCCGTGTCCGACGACCAGCTGGCCAGTTGGATCGAGGCCATCCAGGATCAGGACGAGCGCGCATTGGCATCGCTGTATGACGCCACGTTCGGTCGGGTGTTCGGACTGGTGCAGCGCATCGTGCGCAACACCGCGACGGCCGAGGAGGTCGTCGAGGACGCCTACTTCCAGGTCTGGCGGCAGGCGGTCCGCTTCGACCCCGCGCGCGGCAAGCCACTGACCTGGCTGCTGGCGATGGCCCGCTCACGTGCCATCGACGCACTGCGTCGCGAGGCGCGCTTCCAGCACGATGCCGCGGACATCGACGAAGCCCTGGACAGCGTCAGCGCGCAGGCGCCGGTCGACGAACTGCTCGATCTGGCGCGCCACCGCTGCGACCTGCACAAGGCGCTGATGCTGCTGGGTGCGCAACCGCGGCAGCTGGTGTCGCTGGCCTTCTTCCGCGGCTTGTCGCACGAGGAGATCGCCGAGCAGACCCAACTGCCGTTGGGCACGGTCAAGTCCCAGATCCGCCGCGCACTGCTGTCGCTGCGACAGGTCCTGGGCGCCGGCGGCGCATGGGCGCTGGCATCATGAGCGCCCGGTCCGATCCCTTGCGCATCGATCCGGCGCCCGATCCGGTCGATCCGGCCATTGAACCCTTGCTGAGCGAGCCCTTCGCGGGTGCATGGGCGGCCTCAGTTCACGCAGGCGGCGCAGGCGACACGGGCGCGGCGGTCGCGAGCCCGTTGCGTGGCCGGTTGTTGCGCCGCGTGGCCGCATCGCACGCCGCATCCGCTTCGATGGTCACGACCAGGATGAAGAGGCAGGCTTGCGCGGCCGTGGCGCCCGGGGTCACGTCGCGCATGCTCTACGCAGCGCCGGGCAAGCGGCCGCTGCGGCCCGGCGAGC
>DAORNK010000575.1:0-2248 GCA_035440985.1 Rubrivivax sp.
CAGCAGGCACGCGTGGCGGCGATGGCCTCGGCCGCAGGCCCGTTGCCGGCCCGGCCCGACGCCGGTGCCCAGGGTTGGGTGCAACGTGCGGCGCTGGCCCACAGCGTCTACGTGCCCGAGCCGCGCCATGCGGTGGAGGTGCGCGCGCAGGAGGAACACCTGGCGCGCTGGCTGACCGGCCGCATCCAGATGCCGGTGCAGCTGTTCAACCTGCGCGCCCAGGGGTTCGAGCTGGTGGGCGGCCGTCTGCTGCCCGATGGCACCGGCAAGAGCGCCCAGCTGATGTACCAGGACGCCCAGGGGCGGCGGGTCACGGTCTACCTGCGCCGGCCGGAGCAGGCGGTGGAGACCGAGTTCCGCTACGAACGTCAGGGCGAGCTGGGCCTGTTCTACTGGATCGAAGAGGGCTGCGGCTACGCGCTGGTCGGTGCGCTGCCGCGCGAGACGCTGCTGGCGCTGTCGGAGGCCATCTACCAGCAGCACCCCAAGTCGACGCAGCCGGCCGCGGCACCCCCAGCCGGGAAGGGCTGAAGGCGACTGGCCGCCTTCAGGCTGTGGTCTTGAACACGGCCACTGCTTCCGAGAGCCGGTCGGCCTGCTGGCGCAGGCTCTCGGCGGCGGCGGCGGACTGTTCGACGAGCGCGGCGTTCTGCTGCGTCGACTGATCCAGCAGCGTCACCGCCGCGTTGACCTGGCCCACGCCGTCGGTTTGTTCGGTGGTGGCGCGGCTGATCTCGGCGATCAGCTGGTCCACACGCTTCACCTGCTGCTGGATCTCGGTCATCGTGTCACCGGCACCGGCCACCAGCCGCGTGCCGGCTTCGACCCGTTCGGTGCTGCTGCCGATCAACTGCTTGATCTGCCTGGCGGCTTCGGCGCTGCGTTGCGCCAGGCCACGCACTTCAGCGGCCACCACGGCAAAGCCGCGGCCCTGCTCGCCGGCGCGCGCCGCCTCGACCGCGGCATTCAGGGCCAGCAGGTTGGTCTGGAAGGCGATGCCGTCGATGACGCCGGTGATGTCACCGATCTGGCGCGAGCGCTGGACGATGTCCTGCATCGTGCTGACCACCTCGCCAACCGCGTGCCCGCCCTTTTCCGCGGCCGCACTGGCCAGGGCCGAGAGCTGGCTGGCCTGCTGGGCGGCGTCGGCGCTGTTGCGCACCGTGCCGTGGATCTGTTCCATCGCGGCGGCGGTCTGTTCCAGGCTGCTGGCCGTCTGCTCGGTGCGCGCACTCAGGTCGTGGTTGCCGGCGGCGATCTCGCCGCTGGCCAGCCGAAGGCCCGAGATCTGCGACGACACGTCGTCGACCAGTGAGTTCAGGTTCAGCCCGGCCTGGTTGATCGAACGCTGCAGCATGCCGATCTCGTCGATGCGATTCAGGCCCTGGCTCGCCTGCGGATTGCCCGCGGCCACGCTCTGGGCCTGGCGCAGCAGCTGCTGCAGCGGGCGGACGAGGTCGTGTTCCAGCCACAGGCCGGCCAACAGGGCGATGCCGGCCGTGATGCCCACCGCGACCGCCGCTGGCAGTGCCGCCACCAACAAGGCGCCCGCCAGCGTGGCCACCACGCCGGCGATGGCCGCGCGCAGCCGCCAACGGGCGGGCAACCAGCGCATCAACGAGGTGAAGGCCAGCCAGCCGGTGCGCACCACGATGCCCTTGCGGAAGGCCAGTCCCTTGGCGCGGCCTTCACGAAACTCCCGATAGAGGGCTTGCGCGGCGTCGACTTCCTGGCGCGAAGGCTTGGTGCGCACCGACATGTAGCCGGTCAGACGGCCGCCCCGCATCATCGGCGTGGCATTGGCGCGCACCCAGTAGTGATCGCCGTTCTTGCGGCGGTTCTGCACCAACGCCGTCCACGACTCGCCGCCCTGCAGCGTCTTCCACATGTCGGCAAAGGCCTCGACAGGCATGTCCGGGTGGCGCAGCAGGTTGTGGGGCTGGCCGGTCAGCTCGTCGCGTTCGTAGCCGCTCACCGCCACGAAGGCGGCGTTCGCATAGGTGATATGGCTCTGCGGGTCGGTGGTCGACATCAGCGTCACACCCTCCGGGAGGTCGAACTCGTGCTGGCTGACGGGCTGGTTGAGTCGCATGGGATGGGTCCTCGTTGGGGGCCTTGTCGGTATCCGTGCCTCAGACGCCGGTCTTGAAGACGGCCACCGCTTCCGAGAGCCGGTCGGCCTGCTGGCGCAGACTCTCGGCGGCGGCGGCGGACTGTTCGACGAGCGCGGCGTTCTGCTGCGTCGACT
>DAORNK010000576.1:0-2246 GCA_035440985.1 Rubrivivax sp.
AGCGCGGCCAGTGCGCCGGCCACATGCATTTCCACCGTGCGCGGGCTGAGCTGCAGGGCACGGGCGATCTCCTTGTCGCTCGCGCCACGAGCCACATGCTGCAGCACTTCACGCTGGCGCCGGGTCAGCACGGGCGGCGCACCGGCCGGGGCGGCAGCGCCCTCGGTCGCTTCCAGCGCCGCGAGGAACTGCCCGATTTCCTGTTCGAGCGCCGGCCAGCCGGGGTCGGTGGCCAGCGGCAGGTGGTTGCGGCCGGGCACGCTGAGCCAACGTGCGCCCGGCACCAGCGAAGCCACCAGCTCGCCCTCGCGCTGCAGGATCAGCGAATCGCCGCTCATGTGCATCACCAGCGTCGGGCAGCGCACCTGGGCCGCGTCGGCACGCGCGTCCAGATCGAAGAAGGCCTGCATGTATCGCGCCGCCATCGGGCCGCTCACACTGTGGCGGTGCAGCGCGTCGTAGGCATCGAGCACGGCTGCCGGTGCGGTGGGCATCAGATGAGACGTGAACAGGCGGCGGAAAGCGCCCGCGTCGTGCCCCCAGCCCAGCTCGGCGATGCGGATCATCTCGGTGAACAGCGCCTGCGTGCGCGCCGACAGGCCCTGGTGGTACACGCCACGCACGAAGCTGGCGTAGAGCACCAGCGCGCGCACGCGCTCCGGGTGGCGCACGGCATAGCGGATGGCGATGGCCGCGCCCTGCGAGATGCCCAGCAGCACGAAGCGTTGCTGGCCGCTGGCGTCGGCCACCGCTTCGAGGTCGCGCACCCAGGCGTCCAGCGAGACCTCGTCCACCTCACGGTCGGACATCCCGCAGCCGCGCGCGTCGTACCACAGCAGCTGGTGGCGGCGCGCGAAATGGTCCACCCAGTGCCGCGTGGACGGCAGCTGCGCGTCGGCCTGCAGATTGCCCAGCCAGTTGGCCGCCTTGATGACCAGCGGCCCGCTGCCCACCGACCGCATGGCCAGCTGCACGCCATCGGTGGTGGTGCAGTAGCTCGTGGGCCCGGCTTGGCCGGGCGACGTCTCTGAGTTGCGCAGCTGGGGCATGGTCGCGGGTGCGCCGCGCGGACACTGCGGCACGGTGCGGCCGCTATCGTAAGGTGAGCACTGCCCGGGCTCACGCGGCAAGGCGTGTCAGCGCTGCTCGTGCTCGACGTCGCGCAGGAAGTCCGCATCGCCCAGCTCGCCGCTGGCCGGACGCAAGGCCGGGTACACCTGCCGGAAGTCGGCCACGATGCGGTCCAGCGGCAGGTCGTCGAAACTGCCGCGCTGGCGCACGTACTCCATGTGCCGGTTGCCGGCACGGTCGTAGGGGTGGTAGATCGAATCCCGCGTGCCGTCGAATTCCAGCGGCAGCAGGCCGAAGCGTTCGCAAAGACCGAGATTGAAGGCCGGTGTGGCCTTGAGCCAGCGCCCTTCGATCAGGATCTCGGTGTAGCCGTGCCAGATGAAGAGGTCGGTCTGCAGCACCTGGCGCATGCGTTCGGTGCTCAGGTGGTTGCGCACATCGGCAAAGCCCAGGCGCGCCGGGATGCCCATGGCACGGCAGGCTGCGGCCAGCAGCGCCGCCTTGGTGACGCACCAGCCATGCCCCTGCGCCAGCACCGTGCTGGCCCGCATTCCGGCCGGGCTCAGATCGATGCGGTAGGGGTCGTATCGAAAGCCGTCGCGCACCGCCAGGTACAACGCCGCCGCACGCTCGCGGGGTGTGGCGCCCTGGCCCTGGGCCTGCGCAAATGCCGCCACCGCCGGGTGGGCGCTGTCGATCAGGGCGGTGCTGCTCAAGCTGGGGCTGGGGTTCATCACAGGCGTGCCGGACCTGGGAGCGTGGGCTGGAAGTGGCCTATGGTGCCATGGCCGGGGTTGCGGGCAGCGCCGAAAAGGCCGCGCTCAACCCGCCTCAAGTGGCCCCGCGCAGATCCAGGCAGTAGCCTGGCCGATCCGGCGCGGGCTGGTGGGTGCGCGCCAAGGAGCGGGGCACCAGCTGCAGCCCGAGGCGCTGGGTGCGGCGGCGCGCCGCTTCGGTCTTGTCGGCCGGCAGACCTGCATAGGCTTCGCCGCGCGGATGCCACTCGTGCAGGGTGAGCAGCCGATCGTGCTCTTGCCGCGGATGGCGCAGCCGCAGGCTGAGCGGCATCTGGCTGCCCAGCGTCGGGTGCAGGCCCCAGCTGGGCACGAAGCTGCGGTAGCGCAGGCCGAACACCGCGGCGTCACCGCGGCCGTCCCGCTCGTGGCGCAAGGGCA
>DAORNK010000577.1:0-2244 GCA_035440985.1 Rubrivivax sp.
GACCAGGCCTTCTATGCAGTTTCTGTCCGTCGCCTCGCACTTTTGCGCTCCGGCTTCCTCCAGACAAGTCCTCACGACCTTGCCCTTGCCTTCGGCTAGTGGTTATCATGGCTTCATCATGAAGTCACGTCGGTACTCCCACAGGGGACTTCCACCCCATCACATCGCGCCCATGCTGGGCGCACACCCTGCTTGCACCGGACGCTCAACGAGCGGCGCTGCGCTTGCTGGTCTCGCGCCGGTGAACCGGGACGTTAGGCGACACAACGCACCGTCTCCTCCCACCCACACCCATGCCTCCAAAGCTCCTGGCCATCGACCACATTCACGTCTTCGTCGCTGACCGGGCGGAGGCAGAGCGCTGGTATCAGCGCGTGCTCGGACTCAGGCGCACGCCTGAGCTGGAGTTCTGGGCCAAGGACGGTGGACCGCTCACGCTCCAGGACGAGTCAGCACAGATCCACATAGCCCTGTTCGAGCGTCCGGCCAAACCATGCAGGTCAACCATCGCCTTGCGCGTCCACGGCTCATTGTTCAGGCAGTGGCAGTCCCATCTCGAACACGAACTGCCTGGAGCGGTCACCTTTGAGGATCACGAGGCCTCGGTATCGCTCTACTTCGCGGACCCGGATGGCAATCCGTAGGAGATCACCACGTACGAGGTGTCACTCAGCAGGTAGCCCTCCTCATGCCTGCGCTCGCTCTGCCGCAAGTGCCACTTGACCCCGCGCTCAACACGCCACTACGGCCTGCATGCGGAAGAGGCGATGCCGAAGGGCGGGGTGTTGACTCTACGTGCCATCGCAGAGTGGTTGGATTCTGTCTTTGCCTTTCACGACGGCAAAGAGCCTGGCCCGCGCATGCTTGCCCGCATTGCCAGGCACACAGGCCTCTCGCCCGAGGATCTGTTGGCGCCATTGTTATCCACCCCGCCGCACAACCCGAGTCGATTCCTCCCCCGGCGTTGCTGTCCCAAGTGTTGGGCCGGGTTGGTTTCATGCTGCACCGCCCGGCTACCGCCGCGCCTCGAACCAGAGATCGCCGAAGCGGGCTTCGACGCGTTCGCCGGTGTTGTCTGTATCGGCGCCGAGAGCAATGCCCGAGATGAGCGGCAGAGGGTCGCCGAAGGCGGCACGGAAATCCGCGGCGACATCGCGAACGACGTCCCGCCATTGCCCGGCATGAGCGTTCCCGGAATCGACGACGATCATTCGCAGGCGATCGGTATAGGCATTCCATCCCGACTCGCCAGCCGCCTGCGCCGTACCCCAGACGTAGCACAGCGCCGCTGCCGGCAGCTCGGCACCGTGCAGCAGGCGGGCCGCCGCCATCTTTATCCGGTCGCCGACGCCAAGCCGTTCGGGTGGCAGATCAAACAGCACATAAACGCGGGCCGCGTAGTCATCGCCCGTCTTGCGCTGCAGGTCCGAGCCCGCTACGGAATTCGAGACTCGCCAGCGCCACCTGAGCAGTGGCGTGGCCGCGGGATCTATCCTTTTCGCCAGCGCCAGGCTGGACGCGGAGCGGTCGGAAAGCACCCGCAGAACCGTCCGGCCGTCGTCAGCCAGCAGCTCAAAACGGTTCGCTCGCTCGACCGACGGCAGCGTTTGATGCGTCCACCCCGCCGGCAGCCGGTTACCCACCGCCTCGGCCGAGAAACGTGGCAGGTCGACGCGCGCAACGCCAGTACTCTCGGCGCGGGCAGCGGGCGTCGGCAGCAGGCTGAAGGCGCTGATGACTGGCGTCGCCAGCAGCGCCAGTGAGGTCCGGCGACGCCGGTTGTTCATCGGATCCATGCGGCAAATCCTTCCAGAGTGGCCAGGCGCGCCAAGTCGCCCGGCCGATCAAGGTCCCACAGGGGCGGCAGTTCTGCCCAGCGCAAGCGCAGCTCGCAAAGACGCTGCCGCGTCTGCGCCATGACCCGCTCGGTGCCCCAGTCGATGCCCTCGAACAGCCTCGGCTGCGGGCGGCGCAGGCCAACGAGTACGTAGCCACCATCCTCGGCGGGAATGAAAACCGCGTCGTTGCCGCTCTGGCAATCGTCCAGCAGAGCGCTGGCGGCGGCCGACAGATGCGCCGGCTGCAGCGCCGGGCAGTCGGTGCCGATCAACAGCAGGGGACCGGCCTGCGCGGCGAAGGCGTTGGCCATGCGCTGACCCAGCCCAGGGCCCGACTGCGAGCGCAGATCGACGCCAGAGCAGCGCTGGACGGCGCGAAAGAAGCGTTGCTGGTGATCGGGCGACC
>DAORNK010000578.1:0-2231 GCA_035440985.1 Rubrivivax sp.
GCCCGCCGCTTCGCGCAGGCTGCGGGCCTGTTGCGCATGGGCGGCTTCTTCGGCCTGCGCGGCGGCCTGGCGTTGCTGTTCCCAGGTGCTGGCGCGCGGTGCTGCCGGTTGCGCCGGCAGCACCGAGACATCCAGCCCCAGCGTGCCGAACCACTGACGCATGTCGCGCAGGTAATCGGCCCCGACCTGCTCGTAGCGTGCCCGCCGCTGCACGAGGATCTGCTGGGCACGTTGGCGGTCGCCCAGCAGCACTGCGGCGGCCACGCACACGTCGACATCGGCGCCGAGCAGCGAGCCTTCGAAATCGGCCAGGGCGCGCAGGCTGGCGTGTTGCTCCAGCCACGGCAGGCCCACCTGCAGCATCGCCTGCACGACGCCATCGGCCAGTGCTGCCATGTCGCTGTCCTGGCGGAACTTGACCTCGTCGCTTTGCGCCGGCCGGGCGCACGCATGCCCGGCCGGCAATGCGGCCTGTAGCTGGCCCAGCCGTTCGCGGAACTGGCCCAGGGTCTCGTCGACCTTGTCCACCTGTTGCTGCAGCCACTGCATGCCCGGCCGTTGCGCGACCAGCCGCGTCAGCGCCGGAAACTGGATCGCCAGGTTGACATAGAACGCACCCCGGCTGCCTTCGTTCCACGGGTCGCCCTGCAGGCCGACGATCTTCCAGCAGCGGCCGTCGCCTTCGCCGCTGCCGGCCACCAGCTGCCGGCCCTTGCGCTTGAAGCCCAGCGGCGCCAGCGCCAGGCCCAGGCGCCTGGCCACGTAGTCGATCTTGACGCCGCACTTGTCCTGCGGGGCGGGGACTGCGGGCGTCTTCAGGTTCATCGGGCCTTTGGGCTGGAGCGCGAGCTGCTGCCTGCCGCTGCCGGGTTCTCGCGCGTTGCAGCCGACGGCCCTCTGCCGCCCACGCTCCTAGACGTTGACGGAGTAGCCAAGCTCAACGTCGCACACCGGCTGGCCGCCCCGGACGCCGAAGTTCTCGGGCGGCAGTTCATGCAGCCTGATCAGCAAGCAGGCGCCCGGGATCCCCAGCGCCTGCAGGCGCGTGGTCAGCAGCCGGTACAACTCGCGCTTGGCCTGCAGGGACCGGCCCGGCAGCACGTAGATGCTGACATTGGTCAGGCGTTCGGGCGTCTCGCAATCGGTACGCCCCAGAAAGCGGTGCGGCTCGTGCACCACCAGCGTGACGTTGCGGTTGACCGGCGAGACCTTGAAGGCGTCGACGATGGACGCGTGCACGGCTTCCAGGATCTTGGTCTCGACTTCGGCGGGGTAGTGGGTGCGGATCTCGACGACGGCGCTCGGCATGTGTGGAATGGTACCCAAGCCCACGCTGCGCGACCACGGGTGCGGGGCGCCGCGTGGCCGCGTCTACGGGTTGCACCATTGCCGTTCGCAGGGAATGCCGTTGCCATCGCCGTCCATCTTGACGCCCGGGCAGTTTGCGAGGAAGTACCTGGCTTCGGCGCACGAGGTCATCTGCGAACAGAGGGTCCGCCCATCGCAGCGGAAGGACTTGGGTGGATTGGGCTGCGTCGCCGGTGCTGCCGTTGCAGAGGCCGGTGGCGCGGTCTGCGCAGCCGGTGCGCTGGCTGCGCGCTTCCTGCGTTCGGCGTTCAGCTGCTCAGCCGTGGGCCGTTGCCGTGTCTCCCCGCTGGGACAGGGACTGCTCTGGTAGGTGATCGCGCCATTGATCTCGCACTTGTGAACTGCGCTGGCCGCGTGGCCGAGGGTCGAAGCCAGGAGGCCAGCCAGCAGGCAGATCGAAACGATGAACGTGCGCAAGTGCGGCCTCCGCTGTGCTTCCAGGATCTTCAGGTCTGGGCAGTTCGCGAAGGGACATTCTGCCTCGGTGCACGAGGTCAGAATCGTGTCTGATCGCGTGGCGTCGTCTTGCCCGCGCCATCAGGCCACGAATTGCAGGTCCAGATCACCATGGGCATAGATCACGACGCCGGTGTCGGTCTCGGTGACACGGTGACCGGTGCCCGCCGGCGCCAGCTGGTAGTCCCCCTCCTGAAGCAGCAGGTCGTCCAGGAAAAGCTCGCCCTGTACCATCAGGCACTCCTCGTCGTGCCCGTGCGCGTGCTGCGGCACTGCGGCGCCGGGCTGCGCGTGGTAGAGCAGGGCAGCCTGCCCATCCCGCTGCCAGAGCACCCGTCGCCGAACCCCGGGCGCGTACGCCGGCCAGCCGGCGTCGGCGTCACGGACGGTCAGCGCGGCGTCGCCCA
>DAORNK010000579.1:0-2219 GCA_035440985.1 Rubrivivax sp.
CGATCGCCAGGCCGTTCTGGAAGCCGGTGATGCCGCCGCCCGCGGTGTAGAAGTCGGCCGCGCTCTTGGTCTTGGCCGCCGCCCACTTGGTGATGAAGAGCGTGGCCGCGACGAAGATGCCGAACATGATGATCGCGGTCCAGTTGGTGGCCTGCTTGGTGGCCTGGCCGAGATCCGCCCCTGCGGCGAAAGCGCCCACGCCCGCGGCGGTGACCGCGGAGACGGCCACCACCTTGGCCAGCACCCGTATGGTGTTCGAGCTCACTTGACGACTCCCTTGACGATCTGATCGGTCAGGGCGTCGAACTCGCTGTTGGCGCGCCGCACGTAGACCCAGGTGATGATGATGGTGAACACGATGACGGACACGCCGATGGGCATGCCCAGCGTGGTCACGCCGCCGCCGATCTTCTGTGCCAGCAGCGGCTTGTTGAAGGCCACCAGCAGGATGAAGCCGTAGTAGGCCACCATCCCGGCCAGCGTCAGCCACCAGCCGAAGCTGGTGCGCGCGGCCTTGAGCTTGATGTAGGAGGGGTGCGTCGCGATGCGCTGCACCATGTTGTCTTCCATGTCCGTCTCCTGGGAAGTGGGATCTTGGGAACCGCCCGGTGGACGGCGTTCGGTCGCGACTATCGGTACAGGTACTGACCCACCTCTGACGCGAAGCCAACGTGGGCTGACGGCAGGCTTGGTGCTGACTTACACGGCCCGCAAAGCCGGCATGCAAAAGCACCCGGCTCTGGTGGGGATTCTGCCTCGCTGGCGACGCCGCGCGCGGTCCCGGGGCACATGCCGTGCAGCGACGGTCCCAGCCGACAAAGCCCACACCCCTGAGGAAACCCTGATATCGGGTCGAAAGCGTTGCCAGGCTCTTGACCTGGCAGGCCATGTTCGCCGTCCAGCCGAATCGCGGCCAGGATGCTCCCTGCCCTCAGGTGCGTTGCACACCCGGACGTGGCCGGCCCTCCTCATCCCAGGCCGGGCCGTCGAACCAGGCGCCACCGACCATCGCGTCACGCAGCATGGGCAAGGCATCCAGGCCCCAGAAGAGCCGGCCTTCGCACTCGAAGCTGGGCACCCCGAAGACACCCGCCTGCACGGCCGCCTCGGTGGACGCGCGCAGTGCCTGCTTGACGGCCGGGCTGGCAGGGTCCAGCACCGGCGCCACTTCTTCGGTCAGCGCGGCCAGGCGCTCGGGGGCCGATGCGTCGGCACCTCCCACCCAGACATGCCGGAAGAGTGCCTGCACGACACGCCGGTTGGGCTGCAGGTCGGCCCGGCTGGCCAGTGCCAGCCGCAACAGGGGCAGCGGGTTGAAGGGGTGCTGGGCCGGGGTGTCCAGCGCGATGCCGTGCTGCTGGGCCAGCCAGTGCACCTGCCGGAACGTCCAGGCCCGCTTGGGCTCTACTTCGGCCGGCCCCTTCTGGCCCCAGTGCTGCAGCAACCCGGCCAGCAGCACCGGGCGGTACTCGACAGCGTAACTGCAGCCCACCAGCACCTGCGGCAGGCGCTCGAAAGCCAGGTAGGCAAATGGCGAGATGGGGTCGAAGTGAAAGACCAGCGACTTCATGCCGGCGCTCCGGGCTCGGCCGGCCCGACCGGCGGCACGCGGCCGGCCCGACGATGGCGCAGTTGGCCCCAGACCGCAAGTTTGGCTTCGTCATCCATCACCGACCATTGGGCGATCTCTTCCAGCGTGCGGCGGCAGCCCAGGCACCAGCCGCTGGCTTCGTCCATCCGGCAGACATTGACGCAGGGCGAGGCCACGCCGGGGCGCAGGCTGCCGTTCACGGCTGCACCACGTCGGCCACCGGTGCACCGGTGAGCCGCGCCAGGTCTTGTGGCGCCAGCCGGAACACCCCATTGGGATGGCCCGCCGCGGCCCAGATAAGGTCGAAGCGGTAGAGGTCGCGGTCGATCAGCGTGACACAGGGTGAGGCATGCGCGACCGGCGAAACACCACCGATCGAAAAGCCCGTGCGCGCCTTGACGAAGTCCGCGTCGGCGCGGCCCAGCGGCCCGGTGATGGCGGCCACCCGCTTTTCGTCCACGCGCCGGTCACCCGAGGTGACGACCAGCACCGCAGCCTCGTCGGCACGCCGGCGGAAGATCACGCTCTTGGCGATCTGGCCCAGGCTCACGCCCAGCGCGTCGGCGGCTTCCTGCGCGGTGCGCGCGGCCGCATCCAGCCACACCGGCGCATGCGGGTGGCCCAGGTC
>DAORNK010000580.1:0-2214 GCA_035440985.1 Rubrivivax sp.
CCGACCGCGTCGGTGGCATCGCGCCAGGCCCTGGCGGCTTCGGCGTGCTGGCGTTCGCAGCGCTGGGTTGCCTCGCGCTGCGCCGCGAGCTGCTCGCGGCGCTGCTGGTGGGCGCGCTCTTCGGCCTGGCTGCTGCTGGCCTGCAGCGCCGCCGCTTGCGCTGCGGCGATCTCTTCGGGCGAGGGCGGCAGCTCGCTCTTCTCGGGTGACCAGCGCACCTGGGCCAGGCCCAGACCCCGCAGGGTCTGGATCTGCTCGGACGAAGCGATGCGAAAGCTCGACAGCGGGAAGGGGTGCGAAAGCCAACCCCCATCCAGATGGATGAACATGCCGACGCGCAACTCCTCGACGGCAATCGTGTTCGGCATGAAACCCCCGCAGACCGGCAGGCCACCCACCATGGGGACCCCTGCAGGGGTTTTCGGGCCAAGCGGTCCTGGACTTGAGTTCAGGGCGCCGGCCAACGCCGCCGTGTGACTTCTTACCGCTGCCGGGCTCAGCGACGGCGCATTTCCAGCGCCAGCAGCGCCAGACCGCTGGCCACCACCACCAGCGCACCCACCAGCACAAAGGCGTCGGGCACCTGGTTGAAGACCAGCCACCCGCCCAGGGTCATGTACAGGATCTGTTGGTACAGGAAGGGGCCCAGCACGGCCGCCGATGCATGCCGATAGGCCATCGCGACCAGCTGGTGACCCACGCCGCCGACCAGGCCGCACAGCACGATCAGGCCCCAGGTTGCAGCGTCCGCCGGCGCCTGCCACTGCCACAGCGCCACCGGCGCGAGCAGGACCGCGCCGCTGAGCGCGGACGCCAGCTGCGTCGTTTCCGGCGTTTCGGTGGCGGCCATGCGCCGCGTCAGCAGATTGAAGCCCGCATAGAGCAAGGCGCTGGCCAGGCTCAGCAGGATGGCCGGATGAAAGGCCTGCGAACCCGGGCGGATGACCAGCAGGACGCCGGCAAACCCGCACAGGATGGCCACCCAGCGCCGCGCATCCAGCCGCTCGCCCAGCCACCAGGCGGACAGCAGCGCGATCAGGATGGGCACGGAAAAGTGAATCGCCCCGGTCTCGGCCAGTTGCAGGTAGTGCAGCGCCCAGAAGTTCAGCCCCGTGACGCAGAACAGCATCACGCCGCGCAACAGCTGCAGGCGCGGGCTGTGCATGCGCAGCAGGCGCCGGCCGTGATGGGGTGCCAGCAGGGCCACCATCAGCAGCACGTGGGTGACGAAGCGCAACCACACCACCTGCATCACCGGCAGATCCTGCACCAGCCATTTGGCGGTGGTGTCCAGCACCGCAAAGCAAACCGTGGCCAGCGACAGCAACGCGATGCCCACGCCCCGCTCGCGCGCGCTGTCGGCCTTCAGCAAGCGGGGCTCGTGGTGCAGTCCGGCATGGGGCGGCATCGTAGCGGCAAGCGCGGCCTGCACTCTAGACTCGCGGGTTCAGCCACCAAGGAAGCGCACCGTGATCCTCGAAATCGCCGACATCCGCATCCAACCCGGCCAGAACGCCGCCTTCGAAGCTGCCATCCAGCATGGCCTGGCCACGGTGGCCACCCGCGCCAAGGGCTTCAAGGGCGCCAAGGTCAACCGAGGCATCGAGTGCAAGGAGCGCTACGTCCTGCAGATCTTCTGGGAACGCCTGGAGGACCATACGGTGGACTTCCGCCAGGGCCCGCTGTTCGTCGAGTGGCGCGCCATCATCGGACCTTTCTTCGCGCAGCCGCCGGTGGTCGAGCACTTCGAGCTCGTGAGCAGACCTTGAGCCGGGCAGCCGCGTTGGCGGCGGCGGTCGCCCACCTGGACAGCGGCGCCTTCGTGCGCGATCTGGCACGGCGCGTGGCCGTGCGCACCGAGAGCCAGGAGCCCGGCACGCTGCCGGCTCTGGCGGCCTATCTGTCCGACGAGCTCGGCCCGGCGTTGGCGGCACTCGGCTTCGACTTCAGCCTGCATGCCAACCCGGACACGGCCCACGGGCCGCTGATGATCGCCACGCGCCACGAGTCACCGGCCCTGCCCACCGTGCTGATGTACGGGCACGGCGATGTCGTGCGCGGCCAGGACGGCGCGTGGACCCGGGGTCAGGGTCCCTGGATGCTGGCACAGGATGGCGACCGGCTGTACGGCCGCGGCACGGCCGACAACAAGGGCCAGCACACCATCAACATCGCCGCTCTCGCCTGTGTAATGCAGGAGCGCGGGTCGCTGGG
>DAORNK010000581.1:0-2203 GCA_035440985.1 Rubrivivax sp.
TGCCCACCTGGCTGGCCGATGGCCAGACCCTGGTGCTGGCCAGCGACGCCAGCGGCGAAGAGCAGATCGAGGCTCTGCAAGGCGGCGCGACGCGCACCTTGCCGTGGGCGCTGGGCCGCGTCACCGCGATGAGTGCCGCGCCGCTGGGCAGCCAGCTGGCCATCACCAACCACCGCAACGAACTGTGGGTGGGTGACGTGGCCAGCGGTGCCTTGCAGCGCGTGGCGCACAGCGAGTTCGGTCGCATCGAGGACCCCGCCTGGTCGGCCTGCGGGCAATGGCTGGCCTGCACCTTGCCCACCAGCCCACGCCACACCGCCATCCTGCTGGTGCACCCTGCCAGCGGTCGCAGCCTGCTGGCCACGCAACCCGAGTTCCGCGACTACAGCCCGGCGTTCAGCCCCTGCGGCAGGTATCTGTACTTCCTGTCGCTGCGCACCTACGACCCGGTGTACGACAGCGTGCAGTTCGAGCTCAGCTTTCCACGAGCCGCCAGGCCTTACCTGCTGGCGCTGCAGGCCGGCGGCGTGGCGCCTTTCGAGCCGGCCCCGAAGGGACTGAAAGATGGTGACGAGCACGGTGACGGCCCGGCGACCAAGGCCGACCCGCTGCCCGAAGTGGAGCCCGCTGGCCTGGCGCGCCGCGTCGCTGCCTTTCCCGTGCCCGAAGGGCGCTACGGCCAGATCGCGGGTGCGGCTGGCGGCAAGGTCGTCTGGACCACCCTGCCCATCGCCGGTGCACATGGCCGTGGTGGCCACAAGGAGGGCCCGGGCCAGGTGCAGGTATTCGATTTCGCCAGCGGCGACGTCAATACGCTGGCCGCGCAGGCCGACCGCTTCGTGCTGGCCCACGATGGCCACAGCCTGCTGCTGCGCGCGGGCCAGAGCCTGCGCGCCATCAGTGCCACGCGCAAGCCGGAAGACAAGGACTCGGCTCCGGGTGAAACCAAGCCCTCTCGCAGCAGCGGCCACATCGACCTGGCGCGGGTGCGCCTGGCAGTCGATCCGCCGCTGGAGTGGGCGCAGATCTTCGGTGAGGTCTGGCGCCTGCAGCGCGATCACTTCTGGGTGGCCGACATGTCGGGCGTGGACTGGCCTGCGATGCGCGAGCGTTATGCGCCATTGCTGGCGCGCGTGGCCACGCGCGGCGAGTTGTCCGACCTGATCTGGGAGCTGCAAGGCGAGCTCGGCACCTCGCACGCCTACGAGATGGGCGGCGACCACCGCAAACCACCGGCGCTGGCCCTGGGCCACCTGGCGGCGGACCTGGCGCCTGCCGACCACGGCTGGCAGATCCTGCGCACCGTGCAGGGCGATGCCTGGGATGCCCAGGCCGATTCACCGCTCAACGCCGTGGGTGTGGCAGCCGAGCCGGGTGAGTGCATCGTGGCCATCGGGGGCCAGGCCCTGACGCCGGACCAGCCGCCGCAGGCCCTGCTGGTGCAGCACGCGGGCGCCAAGGTGGCGCTGACGCTGGCCAGGCAGCAGGCCGACGGCACGCTGACGCGGCGCGAAGTGCTGATCACGGCGCTGGCCGACGAAACGCCGGCGCGCTACCGCGAGTGGGTGGAGCGCAACCGGGCCTGGGTGCACGAAGCCAGTGCCGGCCGCGTGGGCTATCTGCACCTGCCCGACATGATGAGCGCGGGCTTCGCCGAATTTCATCGCTACTTCGGCACCGAGTGCGACCGCGACGCCCTCATCGTGGACGTGCGCTTCAACCGCGGCGGCCATGTCAGCCAGTTGCTGCTGGAAAAGGTGGCGCGCCGCCGCATCGCCTGGACCATGCAGCGCTGGGGCCAGCCCAGCTGCTACCCCGACGAAGCCCCCGCCGGCCCGGTGGTGGCGCTGACCAACGAGCAGGCCGGATCCGACGGCGACATCTTCAGCCACAACTTCAAGCTCATGGGCATCGGCACCCTGGTCGGCCAGCGCACCTGGGGCGGCGTGATCGGCATCTGGCCGCGCCACAAGCTGATCGACGGCACCGAAACCACACAGCCCGAGTACAGCTTCTGGTTCAAGGACGTGGGCTGGGGCGTGGAGAACTACGGCACCGACCCGCAGGTGGCGGTGGCCAACGCACCGCAGGACGACGCCTTCAACGCGCCGCAGCGCGACCGCCAGCTGGCCGTGGCGCTGGACGAAGCGCTGAAGAGCCTGGCGCGCGTGGGTGTCACGCGGCCGGACTTCGGGCCGCGCCC
>DAORNK010000582.1:0-2203 GCA_035440985.1 Rubrivivax sp.
TGCGCGCCGCGCACGCCCTCGCGGCGTTCGGCGTACCACCGCCAGACACGCGACGGGTCGGCCCGAAAGCCCGCCACGCTGGCCAGTTCGGCGGGATCGAAGCGCGCCCAGTAGCCCGTCAAGGCGTCGCGGAAGGTCGGAATGCCGCTCTCGGCACTCATGCCCGCGCCGGTCAGTACGCACAGGCCACCCGGCCGGTGCCGGCAGGCCGCTATGGCCTCGCGCGCAGGGCCCAGCTCAGGCAGGCTCATCGCGATCGCGCCCGCTGTTGCGCGGATGCCGGGCTGCCGTGCGCTCGTTGCCCCGCTTGTAGTTGCCGGTGAGGCGGGCCATCAGCTGCTGCTGGGCCTCGGCGTCCGCGCCCTCCAGCTCGGCCAGGAAGTCCGACGCCTCGCGACCGCGCAACGTGCTGGCCAGCCGGCCATGGTGCAGCACTTCAACCTCGCCACCCTTGCGGCGTCGCCAGCTGAAACCCAGATCGGTCCTGCCCAATCACCGCCTCCTTGCCTGGCGTCAAACCCCAGGCTGCCGCCTGGCGATGCTACCGTTTGCCGGCCGCGGGACAATCCGCGGCATGAGCCATCCCCCGCACCCACCACGCAGCGCGGCCGAACAGGCGCTCGTCGATGCCACCATCGTCGAGATCTTCCAGGAACTGGTCAGCTTCAACCGCGTGCTGGGCCTGCAGATCCTCTCCGTCAAGCCCGGCGATGTTCGCGCGCAGTTCGCCATGCGCCCCGACCTGGTGGGCCACTACGCCTACGGCCGCCTGCATGGCGGCGTGATCTCCGCCGTGCTGGACTCGATGGCCGGCCTGGCCCTGCTGGTGGCCATCGCCGAGCGGCATCCCCAGGACGGTCCGCCGCAGCTGGCGCAACGCTTCACGCGCATGGGCACGATCGACCTGCGGGTGGACTTCCTGCGCCAGGGCGTGGGGCCCTGCTTCACGGCGACGGCCGAAGTCACGCGCTTGGGCGGCCGCATCGGCAGCACGCAGATGCGCCTGCAGGACAACGCCGGCACCCTGGTCGCCACCGCGGCGGCCTCCTTCGTCGTGGCTTGACGCTCCCGAAACCCGCCCCCAACTGGCATGCCGTCTTCGACTCCGCATCGGGCTTGCGCCCTTCCGACATCATGAAGCTCATCTCAAGCCCCGCTTCGTGGCTGGCCGCTGCCGGCGTGGCCGGTCTGGCCGTCGTGGCCATCCTGCTGGCGCCGGCGGGCGTGCACAGCCGCATCGAAGTGGCGCCGCGCACCGTCAGCCCACGGGGGCCGCTGGCGGCCGACGAGCAGGCGCACATCGAGATCTTCAGGCGCAACTCGCCCAGCGTGGTGCACATCACGAGCCTGGGCGCACAGCGCGACCTGTTCAGCATGAACGTGCAACAGGTGCCCCGCGGCACCGGCACCGGCTTCGTCTGGGACGAGCGCGGCCATATCGTGACCAACTTCCACGTCATTCAGGGCGCCAACGGCGCGCGCGTCACGCTGGCCGACCAGAGCACCTTCGACGCCCAGCTGGTCGGCGCCTTTGCGGACCGCGACCTGGCGGTGCTGCGCATCGAAGCCCCCAAGGACAAGCTGCCGCCCATCGCCCTGGGCAGCAGCCGGGACTTGCAGGTGGGCCAGCGCGTCTACGCCATCGGCAACCCCTTCGGGCTGGACCAGACGCTGACCACGGGCATCGTCAGCGCGCTGAACCGGGAGATCGAATCCTTCAACAGTCGCACGATCCGTGGCGTGATCCAGACCGACGCCGCCATCAACCCCGGCAACAGCGGCGGGCCTTTGCTGGACTCGGCCGGGCGGCTGATCGGCGTCAATACGCAGATCGCCAGCCCCAGCGGCGCCAGCGCCGGCATTGGCTTTGCCATCCCGGCCGATGAAGTCAACCGCATCGTGCCGCGCCTGATCCGCGATGGCCGCTTCGTACGGCCAGCCCTGGGCGTCACCGCCGGGCCGGTGGAGCTGACCCGCAGCCTCCAGTTGCCCAAGGGCGTGGTGGTCGTGCGCGTCGGCGCGGAATCGCCCGCGGCCAAGGCCGGGCTGCAGCCCTTCCGGCGCGGCCCGCGCGGCGAACTGATCGCGGGCGACGTGATCACCGCCATCAACGACGAACCCGTGACGGACCTGGACGACATGCTGGCCGTGCTGGAGCGCCGCCAGCCGGGCGAGACCGTGACGCTCAGCGTCTGGCGCAATG
>DAORNK010000583.1:0-227 GCA_035440985.1 Rubrivivax sp.
GACCGAGAGCGCCCGCGCCGGCGTCTACCGGGTCACGCTGCCGGACCACGGCGTGCGCGTCGAGCTCACGGCCACGCAGCGCGTGGCCGTGCACCGCTACACCTTCGACAAGCCCGGCACCGTGCAGGTGCTGGTCGACCTGCAGCACGGCCTGCTGTTCGGCGACGGGCCGCGCGTGACGCACGCGCAGTCGCAGGTGGACGCCGCGCGCGGCGAGATCACCGGCA
>DAORNK010000583.1:375-759 GCA_035440985.1 Rubrivivax sp.
GCCCGCGTGGCGCTGTCGACGGTGGACGTGGACGGCGCGCGGCGCAACCTGGCCGTGGACGCCGCGAAGTCCTTCGACCAGGTGCGCGCCGCGGCCGACGGGCAGTGGCAGCGGCTGCTGGCGCGCCTCACGATCGACGCCGACGCGCGTTTCAAGCGCATCTTCTACTCGGCGCTGTACCGCACGCTGCTGCACCCGAGCGACATCGCCGACGCCGACGGCCGCGTGCGCGGCCCGGACGGCCAGGTGATGGCCGCGCCCGGCGGCGTCTACTACAGCACGCTGAGCCTGTGGGACACCTTCCGCGGCGTGCACCCGCTGTTCACGCTGCTGGTGCCCGAGCGCGTGCCGGGCTTCGTGAACACGCTGCTGGCGCACCACCGC
>DAORNK010000583.1:944-2187 GCA_035440985.1 Rubrivivax sp.
GTGGGCACAGCGCGACTGGAGCGCCTACGAGCAGTTCGGCTACATCCCGCTGGACCGCATCGCCAACGAGTCGGTCAGCCTGACGCTGGAGCTGGGCATCGGCGACGACGCCGTGGCGCGCGTGGCGCGGGCCCTCGGCCGTGAGGACCTGGCCGAGCGCTTCGCGCGCCGCGCCCAGGGCTGGCGCCAGCTGTGGGACGCACGGAAGCAGATGATGCGCGGCAAGGACAGCGCCGGCCGCTGGCGCGAGCCTTTCGACCCGCTGGTGCCCACCAGCCCGATGAACAACCCCGGCGACTACACCGAGGCCAACGCCTGGCAGTACACGCTGACCCCGGCCCTGCACGACCCGCAGGGCCTGGTGGACCTGATGGGCGGCCCCGCGGCCTTCGAGGCCTGGCTGGACCGCTTCTTCAGCGTGCAGGGGCCAGGAGACAACAAGCACCTGGGTCAGGAGGCGCTGATCGGCCAGTACGCGCACGGCAACGAGCCCAGCCATCACATCGCCTACCTGTATGCCTGGACGGCATCACCGCACAAAGCTCATGCGCTTGTCCAGCGCATCGCCAGCAGCTTCTACAGCGACCGCCCGAACGGCATCACCGGCAACGACGACTGCGGACAGATGAGCGCCTGGTTCGTACTGTCCACGCTGGGCCTGTACCCCGTGGTGCCAGCCAGCGGGCAGTATGTGCTGGGCGTGCCGCTGGTGCCGGCGGCGACCCTGCAACTGGGCAGCGGGCGCATGCTGCACTTTGAAGCCACGGGCCTTTCTGCGCGCCGGCCGTACGCCGCCCGTCCGACACTGGACGGCCGCACGCTTGCGCCGACCGCCGTCTCACATGCGGATCTGGTGCGTGGCGGCCGGCTGCGATTCGAGATGCAGCCCGTGCCGGCCGGGGAGCCGCAGCCACTGCGTCGCCCTTGAACCGTGGGGCTGGCCAACTTCGTGGCCGGCAGCCTCAGTGCACCGCAGCTCAGTCATCGGCAGGCCCGGGACGGGCACGCCCCAGCAGCGCCAGGCCCAAGCAGGCCAGCAGCAGCCCGCCACCGTAGATGGCACCGCTGACCGGGTTCAGCGCACCGGGCGTGGCCAGCGCCACGGTGCCGGCGGCCAGGCTGGCGATGCCCATGTACAGCGGCACGTGCCCGTAAGCCCACAGCCGCATGCGCCGGCCCGCGGCCGCGTCGGCCACGTGACGCTCGCCCTGGCCCTTGACGCGGCTGAAATAGGCCAGCCACA
>DAORNK010000584.1:0-2181 GCA_035440985.1 Rubrivivax sp.
CGCTCGTGCGTCCAGGCGGCAGCGCGAGCCAGCCCCGGCACCGCGCCGGCCACGCCCCACAGGGGCCAGTCGGCGCTGGCGTCGCTGAGCTTGCACTTGGCACGCAGCACGAATATGCCCAGACGTTTGAGCACGGCCGGCAGCAGGTCGGCGCTGCAGGCCAGCAGCAGTTCGCCCTCGGCCGCAGGCCAGATGACGAAGGTGGCCAGCAGCCGGCCCTTGGCCGAGCAATAGCCGGCCAGGCGTGCCTGGCCGGCCGCCAGGTGCTCGATGTCCTGTGTCAGCTGGCCGTGCAGAAACTTGCGGGCGTCTTCGCCCTGGGCGCGGATCACGCCCCAGTCGTCGTCCCGGTCCGTCACCAACGTATCCAGCCTTCGGGCGGGGGCAGGGTGGGGCTGGCGTCTGACATGCCCTCATTATCATCAGCACCCTATGGCAAGATCCGAAGCAGGGTTGGCGCTGTGGTGGTGGCTGCTGGCGCTGCCGCTGGTGGCGTTGGGGGTGGCAGCGCTGGCCGCCTACACCTGGCTGGATCGCCCGCTGCCGCTGGCCGCGCCGACGGCGGAGCTGTCCATCGAACCCGGCAGCAACCCGCGCGAGATCGCTCAGGCCTGGGTCGACGCCGGTGTGCAAACCTCCCCACGCCTGCTCTACGAGTGGTTTCGCTGGTCGGGCCAGGCGCGCCGCATCCAGGCCGGCAGCTACGCTGTGGAAGCCGGTGTCACGCCACGCCGCCTGCTGGACAAACTGGTCCAGGGTGAGCAGACACTGGAACAACTGCGCTTCATCGAAGGCTGGACCTTGCGCCAGCTGCGCGCGGCGCTGGCCAAGGCGCCCTATCTGAAGCCCACCACCGTCGGCCTGAGCGACGCGCAGCTGATGGAAGCCCTGGGCGCTGCCGGCACGGCCGCCGAGGGGCGGTTCTTTCCCGACACCTATGCCTACGCCCGCGGCGTCAGCGACATCACGGTGCTGCGGCGCGCCCACCGCGCACTGGAAAGCCGCCTGGCCCAGGCGTGGGCGGACCGCGCACCCGACTCACCGCTGAAGTCGCCCGAGCAGGCGCTGATCCTGGCATCCATCGTCGAAAAGGAGACCGGCCTGCCGGCCGACCGCGGCCTGGTGGCCGGTGTCTTCGTCAACCGGCTGCGCATCGGCATGCCGCTGCAGACCGACCCGACGGTGATCTACGGCCTGGGTGAGGCCTTCGACGGCAACCTGCGCAAGCGCGATCTGCAGACCGACACGCCCTACAACACCTACACCCGCGGCGGCCTGCCGCCGACGCCGATCGCGCTGCCGGGCCAGGCTTCATTGACGGCGGCCGTACGCCCGCAGGCCACCAAGGCGCTGTACTTCGTGGCGCGCGGCGACGGCAGCAGCGTCTTCAGCGAAAACCTCGCCGACCATAATCGCGCGGTGAACACCTATCAGCGCGGCGGCCGGTGAAGCCCGGCCGCTTCATCACCCTGGAAGGCATCGACGGGGCGGGCAAGAGCTCCCACATCGAACGGCTTTGCGCCTGGCTGCGCGGGCGCGGCCACGAAGTGGTGGTGACACGCGAGCCCGGGGGCACGCCGCTGGCCGAAAGCCTGCGCCAGCTGGTGCTGCATGAGCCCATGGACGTGCTGACCGAAACGCTGCTCGTGTTTGCTGCACGGCGCGACCACCTGGTGCACCACGTCGAGCCGGCCCTGGCACGGGGCGCCATGGTGCTGTGCGATCGTTTCACCGATGCCAGCTTTGCCTACCAGGGCGGCGGTCGCGGCTTCGATCACCAGATCCTGGCTCAGCTCGAAACCTGGGTTCAGCAGGGCCGCCAGCCCGACCTGACGCTCTGGCTGGACTTGCCGCCCACCACCGCGGCCCGGCGCCGCGCCGCGGTGCGCGCGCCCGACCGGTTCGAGACACAGGATCTGACCTTCTTCGAGCGCGTGATGGCCGGCTACCAGGCGCGGCTGCTGGCCGATCCGGGCCGCTTTGCCAAGATCGATGCCGACGCCCCGGTCGACGCCGTATGGCAGCAGATCCTGACCGCAGTCGAGCGGCGGCCATGGTGGTAGGCAGCCTGGTCGTCGGTCCGGATGGCGAACTGCCCCTGTCCTGGCTGGCCGAACCGCTGGCCCGCGCGCTGGCCGGGCAACGGGGGCACGCCACGCTGCTGCACGCCTCGCCGGGTGT
>DAORNK010000585.1:0-2179 GCA_035440985.1 Rubrivivax sp.
CGTTGCGCGGCCGTTGGCAGCGGCAAGGGCCAGCACCGCGGCCGCCAGGGTGAGCAGCAGCGTGCCGGACCAGCGTTCACGCCGCTTCCAGCCCCAACCCGCCGCGCCAAGGGCCAGCCCGGCCACGCCGGCCATGGCCAGCGCCGGCAACAGAGCGGGTTGCTGCAGTTGCACGGCCGTGCCCGCCAGCACCCCCAGGGCCGGCAGCACCCAGCGTGGGGCGGGCCCGGGCGATGTTGACATGGAGGGCCAGTGTAGGATTCGACACCAGCCGTGTTGACCCCCCGAGGGGCTGTCCACGCACCCCCACAAGGACGCCCCATGACCGTCAAAGAGCGCCTCCAAGCCCTGGGCATCGTGCTGCCGCCGCTGGCGGTACCGGCTGCTGCCTATGTCCCCTTCGTGCGCACGGGATCGCTCGTGTTCCTGTCCGGACACATCGCCAAGCAAGGCGGCAAGCCCTGGGTCGGCCAGCTAGGCCTGACGATGACCACCGAAGAAGGCAAGGCCGCCGCCCGCTCCGTTGCCGTGGATCTGCTGGGCACGCTGCAGGCGGCGGTGGGTGATCTGGCGCGTGTCAAGCGCATCGTCAAGGTGCTGAGCCTGGTCACCAGCACCGCCGGCTTCACCGAACAGCACCTCGTCACCAACGGCTGCAGCGAATTGCTGGTGGAGGTCTTTGGCCCGCAGATCGGCGCGCACGCGCGCAGCGCCTTCGGCGTGGCGCAGTTGCCGCTGGGCGCCTGCGTGGAGATCGAACTCATCGCCGAGGTGGAATGAACCTCGCGGCGCGCTGGGTCTGGATAGGCGCCGGCACGCTGCCGGTGGTGGCCGTGGGCATCGCCCTGTTCACCCAGCATGGCCTGGGCATGCAGCCTTGCCCCTGGTGCGTGCTACAGCGGCTGATCTTCCTGTCCATCGGCGCCACGGCCTGGATCGGCCTGGCGCTGGGCGCGACCTGGCCGCGCCGCGCGATGGCCCTGCTGATGACGACGCTGGCCGCCAGCGGGATGGCCGCCGCGCTCTGGCAGCACTTCGTCGCCGCAGCCAGCGCTTCGTGCAACCTGACGCTGGCCGACCGGATCATGTCGGCAACGGGCCTGGACAACCGCTGGCCGGAGGTCTTTGCGCCCTATGCCTCGTGCGCAGATGCCGCCGCCACGCTGCTGGGCGTGCCGTACGAGTTCTACAGCTTCACGAACTTCGTGCTGCTGGGCATCGCCGCCATCTGGCTGCTGCGGCGACCCACAGACTAGCCGGCCCGCCCGTGCACCATGTCACGGGCCACCCCCGCCAGTCGGCGGGAACGCCCACCTGCGGGGTAGCTTCACTTCGGGAGACGCATACACACTTCGTTACATCCAAACCCGCATCGGCTTCCCGCATGAAATCCGTCCCAATGTATCTGCAGACTTCCCTGGTCTGCGCCGCGCTGCTCGCAGGGGCGGCCACCAGTCAGGCCGCTACGGTGCGTGTCCTGTTCGACAACGACATCTTCAATGGCGTGGCCGCTCCTTCCTATGACAACGTGAGCATCACGTTTCCAAGCCAGGCCGTAGGCGCCGCTTCGCAGACCGCGGGCACAGCCGCCGGTCGCTTCCAGGGCACCGTGCTGACGTTCTCCGGCGTCAACCAGAGCATCTTCGTCGACGGTCTGAACGATCTCTACATGTACTGCTACGACGTGTACGAGCACATCAACGGGGGTTGGGTGGTCGACTACACGATCAACCTGACTGGCGAACTCGCTCGTACGCTGGACTTCCTGGGCGCCGTCAACGATGTCCTGAACCAGGGCCGGGCGAGCTATGACAAGTTCGCCTGGTTGCATCCGGCCAATGGCTACGTCGCTGCCGCGATCCAGCTGGGCATCTGGGAGAGCAAGTACGAGAGCGACACCAACGCATGGGATCTCGGCGGCGGCCTGTTCAGCGCCACCGGTATCGCCTCGGGTACCGACCAGACGGCGACCTACCTCGGCAAGTTCTTCGGCGCGATGGGCCAATCGGCGTCTCTTGACGGCCAGTACGTGATGACCTTGGAGAGTCGGGGTTCGCAGGACATGATCACGGGCGACCCCCCCGGCCAGGTTCCCGAGCCCGGTACGCTGGGCCTGCTGGCGGCGGCCGGCCTGGGCCTGCTGGCAGCGCGTCGCAAGTCCGCGGCAGCCTGAGCGCCA
>DAORNK010000586.1:0-2179 GCA_035440985.1 Rubrivivax sp.
TGATGTGGGCCCTGCCGGCCTGGCGCCACGAGGCCACGGCCCAGGTGCCAGGCACGCCGCTGGCCTGGCAGCCCTGGTCCGCCGAGCGCGTGGCCCAGGCTCGTACCGAGGGGCGGGCCGTGTTCGTCGACTTCACCGCCGCCTGGTGCGTGACCTGCCAGTTCAACAAACGCAGCACGCTGGCCGATGCCGAGGTGCTGGCTGACTTCAAGGCCCGCAACGTGCTGCTGCTGCGCGCCGACTGGACCAGGCGCGACGCTGCGATCAGCGCCGAACTGGCGCGGCTGGGCCGCAGCGGCGTGCCGGTCTACGCGCTGTATGCCCCTTCCGGTGCAGGGCCGACGCTGTTGAGCGAAATTCTCAGCCCGACAGAAGTGCGCAGCGCCCTCGCGGCGCTGCCCGGCCACTGACCCGAGAGGCACCCCCATGAAACTCGTGCTCACCACCGCCCTGTGGCTGCTGGCCGCCGGCAGCGCCACAGCCACCGCGACCGTCGGCCAGCCCGCCCCCGCCTTCAAGGCGACGGACACCAGCGGCAAGGTCGTGAGCCTGGCTGATTTCAAGGGCAAGCACGTGGTACTGGAGTGGGTGAACCCCGGCTGCCCCTACGTGCAGAAGCACTACGACAGCGGCAACATGCAGGGCACCCAGGCCGAAGCCACCACCAAGGGTGTCGCCTGGCTGGCCATCAACTCCACCGCCGCCAGCCATGGCGACTACAAGGCGCCGGCGGCGCTGGCGCAGTGGATGCAAGGGCACAAGGCCCAGGCCACCGCGACGCTGATGGACGCCGACGGCCAGGTGGGCCGGGCCTACGGCGCCCGCACGACACCCCACCTGTACGTGGTCGATCCTGCCGGCAAGCTGATCTACGCGGGCGCGATCGACAGCAAGCCGTCGGCGAGCACGGCGGACATCGCCAGCGCCACCAACCACGTCAAGGTCGCGCTGGCCGAGGCCCTGGCCGGCAAGCCGGTCAGCACACCCAGCACGCGGGCCTACGGTTGCTCGGTCAAGTACGCGGGCCCCTGACCGGCGCCCGTCAGGGCAGCGTGGCGTAGAGCCCGGCCAGCGCCACGAAACTGGCGGTGGACGCTGCGGCGTCGAACCCGCTGCCCAGTTCCTCGGCCAGGATGGCCGCCACAGCCGGCGCCTGGCGTGCCGATTCGGCCGCGTCCAGGAACAGCAGGCGGCTGCGCCGCGCCAGCACGTCTTCCACGTCGCGGGCCATCTCGTAGCGCACCGCAAAGCGCACCATCGCCTCGCTGAGGCTGCCCTGGCCGGATTCCGGGTCCCGCCACAGCCAGTTGCCGGCGCCGGGCAGGCTGCGCAGCAGCTCGACCTCGCTGCCATACAGGTGTTCGCCTGCCGGTTCGCCCAAGGGGCGGCCAGGTGCCGCGCCCAGCAGGGGCAGGCGGACCGTCACGCCACCCGGGCGCTTGGGCACCAGGCCACGCTCCATGGCCTGCTGCAGCACGTCCTCGGCCATGCTGCGGTAGGTGGTCCACTTGCCGCCGGTCACGGTGACCAGGCCTGAAGCGCTGATCAGGATCGTGTGCTCGCGCGACAGCGCCTTGGTGTTGCTCGCGTCCTCGCCCACCGGCTTGACCAGCGGGCGCAGGCCCACCCAGACCGAACGCACGTCGCTGCGCTGCGGCGCCTTGGCCAGGTAGCGGCCGGCTTCGTGCAGGATGAAGCCCACGTCCTGGGCAAACGCCGTCGGCTCGCGCGCCAGGTCCTCGCGCGGCGTGTCGGTGGTGCCCAGGATGGTCTTGCCCATCCACGGCACGGCAAACATCACGCGCCCGTCTTCGGTCTTGGGCACCAGCATGGCATGGCTGCCGGGCAGGAACTTGCGGTCCACGATCAGGTGCACGCCCTGGCTGGGCGCCACCATGGGCCTGGCTTGCGGCGCACCGGCGTCGCGGTCCATCTGGCGCACTTCATCCACCCACACGCCGGTGGCGTTGACCACGCAGCGCGCGCGCAGTTCCTGGTCGACTCCGGTCTCCTTGTCGCGCACCCGCAGGCCGCGCACCTGGCCGGCCTCGCGCAGCAGGCCGGTGGCTTCCATGTGGTTGAGCAGCAGCGCGCCGCGCGACGCGGCGGTACGGGCCAGCAGCACGCAGTAGCGGGCGTCGTCGAACTGGCCGTCCCAGTAGCGCACGCCACCCCACAG
>DAORNK010000587.1:0-2174 GCA_035440985.1 Rubrivivax sp.
CCAGCGCATGGCCCGCAGCCGCGGCATCGCGCAGTGCCACCACTTCGGCGTGCGGGCCCCCGGCCTGCTGCGTCGCGCCGCGCCCCAGGACGCTGCCATCGGCCAGCCCCAGCACGCAGCCCACGCGGGGATTGGGCTCGGTCATGCCGAAGGAACTCTCGGCCAGCGTCAGGGCTTCGAGCAGACGGGTGCGGTCCAGCGGCGTCATGGCCGCAGTTTAGGTGCGGCTGCGGCCGGGTTTCAGGCCAGGGTTCAGGCCGGGGTTCAGGCGTTCGGCTGGTGCGCCGTCGTCGGAGCGGGGCAGGTGAAGGCCGCAGCGCCGTCGCCGGCACGCATCAGCAGGAAGTTCTGATTCGTGAGCGGCGCCGACTGCAGCGCGTAACTGGCCGCGGTGTGGTAGCGGCAGGCCTTGAGCTTGGTCGTCACCACCGTCGCCAGAGCGGGGGCCATGCTGGCGGCGGGGCCCAGCGACAGACTGCCCGTCCAGTGCGGCGTCACCCCGGGGATCACCGTGACGGGCACCGCGCAGTAGTAGGCCGTGTGGGCGTCCGGCACGCCGGGCCCCGGGTTGACATGCTCGGTGACGCACTGCATGGGCGAGACAAACCCGACCGTGGCGTGATTGACCCAGACCTCCATCAGGTTGGAGGCCGGCGCGTCGCTGGGCGACGAAGGTGGTGCCGCGGCCTGTGCGGCAGTAGGCTGGGCCGCGCCCAGCGCGTAGCGCAGGAAGCCGGAGACCAGCACCGCCTTGTCGGCCGTGCAGACCACGTTGTTGGACCCGGGGGCGACGAGGTCGTAGACGAGGCCCGCGGTGGCGGCGGCCGTCGTGCTGCACAGGGAGATCAGGCCGGTGGTGTTGTTGAAGACCCACGCGATACCCGGCGAGTTGGGCGGTATCCAGCCGCTGTTGCCGCCGCCCAGTTCCTTGGCCAGACGAGGTATGCCACGGTTGCGGCCAAGGGGCTGGCGCACGACATCACCGTCGCCCGGCACGCTCAGCGTGCCGGCGAGTTCGGGGGCGATGGCGGCGATCGCGGTGGACAACTGCACGCTCTGGTCCTGATCCGTGCGGTCCTTCCAGGCCACCGTCACCGAGAGCGCAGAACCGGGCAGCGGTGCGGCCATCGCGGTGACGTCGGTCGTGCGCGTGAAGCTCGCATTGGTGCCGACGATGGCGGCCGCCGCGTCGGCCATGTCGACATAGTTGGTGCCACCGCCGCCGGCCAGCGCCGTGAATGCGCGCCAGCGTTCGATCTCCACCTGGGCGATGCGCACGGCTTCGGAGCGCTGCTTGGCAACGTCCGAGGTGTTGCGCAAGGTCGACTGCACGCCGACCAGCCCCATCATGCCCAGGCCCATCACGGCCAGGGCCAGCAGCGCCTCGATCAGCGAGAGGCCCCGCTGGAAAGGCCTGGATTGCAGTTGCATCATGGCGCCACCTTGAAGTCACGCCAGGCCGCGCCCAGGCGCACCCAGCTTCCGTATGTCCGGCGCAGACGGTCCAGCGCCGTGGCGTCGTAGGTCACGGTCAACTGCCCTCCGACCACCGTCGTCACCAGACGCCCCTCGACGACGAGCGCGCCCTGGATCTGAGGCGAGCCGCCCAGGATCGCGATCGTGGACGTGTTGGCCACCGCGGCGCCGTCGCCGGTCAGATAGACGAAGCCGTGGACGATGCGGTCCACGTCCAAGGTCAGCGTGTCGCCATTGACCACCAGCAACACCGGCGTGACCCCTGGGGTGCCGATGTCGGCGTCGACCGTCAGATCGCCCTCGACCCAGATCACGCGGTCCGGGTTGTCCTGCAGCAGCGTGTTGACGTCGGCGGCCGTGCAGGGTGCCGCACAGACCCGCAGTCCGGGCTGGTTGCGATAGGTTGCGCGCTTCATCCCGAAGATGCTGACGAACATGCGTTCGCCGGCACTCAGCGAGGCCGGCGCGGAGGCTGCCGAAGCGGGCGCCACTGCCGAAACGGCAGCCAGCTTGGGATCGGTGTCCACGAAGCTCAGGTCGGGCGGCGTGCCCGGAATCGTCCGCACATCGAAGAGCGTCTTGTCGGCCACCGCATTGGCCGTGTTGACCGTGTAGCCGCCACTGCGGTAGTCGGTGTTCACCACCTTGAGCGGCAGAGCCGGCAGGCCGGCCGGCGCCACGGTGAGGCGAGCCGTGAT
>DAORNK010000588.1:0-2158 GCA_035440985.1 Rubrivivax sp.
CGGGGCCGCAGCGGCCTGCGTGCCGGCGAACTGCTGCGGCAGATCGACCAGACGGGGCCACTGTCCATCGGCATCGTTTCGCTGACCTGCTTCCTGGTCGGCGTGATGCTGGCGTACATGGGTGGCGCCCAGCTCGACCGGTTGGGCGCGCAGGCCTTCATCGCCGACATCGTCACCGTGGGCATGGTGCGCGAGCTGGCCGGCCTGCTCACCGGCGTGATCCTGGCAGGCCGGGTGGGGTCGGCCTTTGCGGCCCAGCTCGCCACCATGAAGGCCGGCGAAGAGATCGATGCGCTTCGGGCGCTGGGCGTGGACCCCATCGATCACCTGGTGCTGCCGCGCATCCTGGCCCTGGTGCTGGTGGCGCCGCTGGTGATGGCCTACGCCGGTCTGGTGGGCATCCTGGCCGGCGCGCTGCCGGCCTGGCTGGTGTATGGCGTGCCCGTCGCGGAGTACCTGCACAAGTGCCGTGACGCGCTGACCTGGACGCACCTGTGGATCGGGGTCGTCAAATGCACGCTGTACGCGGTGCTGCTGGCCGTGGCCGGCTGCCGCGAGGGCCTGCATGCCGGCCGCAATGCGCAGGCCGTCGGTGAAGCGACCACCCGTGCCGTCGTCAAGGGCCTGGTGTGGATCATCGCCGCCGCGTGCCTGAGCACGGTGGTCTTCCAGAGCCTGGGCTTCTGAAGATGGAAGGTCCCATCGTGCGCGTGCAGGGCCTGGCCGCGGGCCACGGCCGGCAGGTCGTGCAGCGCGGGCTCGATTTCGCCATCGCGCCGGGTGAGGTCTTTGTCATCGTGGGCGCCAGCGGCAGCGGCAAGAGCACGCTGCTGCGCCACCTGATCGGCCTGGCCCCCCCGCTGGCGGGCCTGGTCCAGGTGCATGGGCAGGACCTGTACGACGGTGACGAAACCGAACTCGCGATGCGACGTCGGCGCTTTGGCGTGATGTTCCAGGCCGGTGCACTGTGGAGCGCCATGTCGCTGGGCGAGAACGTCATGCTGCCGATGCGGCTGTTCAGTCCCTGGTCGCAGGCCGCCTGCGCGCAGCGCGCGCGGCTGAAGCTGGCCCTGGTGGGGCTGGACGGCGCCTTCGACCTGATGCCTGCCGAACTGAGCGGCGGCATGCGCAAGCGGGCCGCGCTGGCCCGCGCGCTGGCCTTGGACCCGACCCTGCTGTTCCTGGACGAACCCGGCTCCGGCCTGGACCCGGTGAACGCGGCCCGGCTGGACGGCCTGATACTCCGGCTGCGTGACCATCTGGGCACCACGGTGGTCATGGTGACGCACGAGATCGACAGCGTGTTCGCGGTGGCCGACCGCGTGCTCTTTCTGGATGAGGTGGACAAGACGATGACCGCACTGGACGCGCCGCAGGTGCTGCTGGACCATGGTCCCGCACGGGTGCGCGAGTTCCTGCACCGGGGCCGCGACACATGACGCCGCGCCCGCATGCGGCCCGCGTGGGCCTGTTTGCGTTGGTGGGCCTGGGCCTGCTGCTGGTGGCCGTGGTGTTGGTCTGGGGCGGGCGGCTCCTGACCCGCGCCGAGCCGGCGGTGATGCACTTTCGCGGTTCGGTGTTCGGCCTGCAGGTGGGCGCGCCGGTGGTCTTCCGTGGCGTGCGCATCGGGGCCGTGCAGTCCATCGGCGTGGTGCACGACAGTGGCCGCTTCACGGTGCCCGTCGTGGTTGCGCTGGACCGCCAGCGCATCCATGACCTGAAGGGTGGCAATGCCACCGAAGACCCGGCGCTGTCGCTGCCCGCGCTGGTGCAGCGTGGCCTGTCGGGGCAGCTCGCCACCCAGAGCCTGCTCACGGGACAGCTCTACATCGACCTGGACCTGCGTGGGGGCGGCCAGCCCGCGCAGCGCACCACCGACGGGATGGTGGAGATCCCCACCACGCTGACACGCTTTCAGAGCCTGCAGGATCAGCTCGACCGGGTCGACGTGACCCGCATCACGCAGGATCTGACCGCCACGTTGAGCGCCGCGCGGGAGTTGCTGGCCGGACCCGAACTGAAGCAGACAATGGCCGACCTGGCACTTGCCACGGCGGCGCTGGCGCGCCTGTCGGCCATCCTGGACCGCAAGGCCGCCCCGCTGGTGGCTGCGGCGCAAGGCACGCTGGCACAAGCGGGCCGGGCTGCCGACCGCGTG
>DAORNK010000589.1:0-2155 GCA_035440985.1 Rubrivivax sp.
CCAGCCGCCAGCCGGCAGCGCGCAGGCTGGCACCGCCTTCCTCGGGCAAGGTGTAGGTGATCAGCCGCGTGTAGCCCAGGGCCTTAGCCGCCTTCCAGGCGGCTCCGTAGAGCTTGCTGCAGGCGTTCGGCGCGCCATCGGTGCAGAGCCTGGTGACTTCGAGGGTCCAGCCGTCGTCCAGGTGACGCGCGACCGGGCGACCGACGATGGCCACGCCGCAAATACTGTCGCTGCCGGACAGCGTGACCGCCAGCGCGAACTTCGCCCCCTGAACCGGGCGGTGGTGTCGGTGGTGCTCCTGCACGAAGGCATTGGCGGTGCGCAGCGACACGGGCACCAGTTGCAGCCGTGGCGAGGCCAATGCCGTGCGCACAGCATCAATCGCCGCAGAAGCAGGCGAGCGGTTCCTCGGCGGCATCGAACAGGTCGCCCTGGTCGGCGGCGAAGCGCGCCAGGTCGGCGTAGCTGGGGCCATCGGCGCGAAACCGAGCGCCGCTGGGCTTGCTCGCCAAGTTCAGGGATTCCATGCGAATCCACCACACGGCGGCTTCGGGCCGGGCCTTGATGAGGGCCAGGCGCTGCCCGCGCGGCTTCAGGAAGCACAGATCGCAGTTGCCTTCGAGCGTGCGTCCGTTGACCGTGAGCAGGTCGAGGTCGAACGGCTGCGCCTGCCAGAAGGTGCCCACGTCGCGCACGGTGACGCCGGCATCCGCCAGCGGCATGCACATGGTTTCGTGGGTCGATTCGGTGGAGTGGCCGCGTGCGCGAATCTTGGCGACGCGCCGTTGCTCGTCGGCCCTGATGCCGATCATCTGGTCCCAGTCCGTCCAGCCCAGGTGCCGCAGGAAGCGGTGCATCGGGCGAATCTTCAGGCTGGTCGTGCAGCCGCGCGCCACGGGATTGGGCAGGTACTGGCGCTTGCGTATCAGCGCCTCGAACGGTTCGCCCTGACGGCTGGCTCGCTCGAAATCGACCAGCATGAAGCCCGGCTCCATGGGCAGGTATTCCAGCCAGTGAATCGGCATCTGCCAGCGTTCGGCGCAGTCGCGCACGAAGCGCAAGGTCGCTTCCACTTCCTTGCCGGTGTTGGCGAAGCAGACCACGGTGTCAGCAGGCAGGCCGCCATTGGCCTGCAACACACGCCAGAGCATGTACGCGCTGGTGCGTCCCCCGGAGAAGCTGATGCAGGTGGGTTGGGTGATCTTGAACGGGTCGTGCATGCGGTCGTCTCCGTGGGCATGTCGGCGGCAGGCCGACGAGGCAGGCCATGGCGGCCGGAGACGAGCGCGCACGCGCGGCGGTGGCCGCGGTACGAAGAAAGGAAAGCCCCCGGATGGGGGCTGCGAGGGCCCGCGCGGCGGTTGCTGCGCTATGCCGGGGGAACCACCTCCAGCGACAGATGCGTGGCGGTGGCGGACAGCATCAGGTCGTCCGTGCCGTGCAGGATGCGTGCGAAGACGCCTTCCTTCGGATCGAAGAACTCGCCGAAGTCGTCGCCGCCCAGTTCGGCGCGTGCCAGCTCCCACCAGTCATCGAACGGATCGGTATCCGGGTTGCAGCCGACGGCATAGGCCAACAGCTTCACCCGACCGTCCGGGCGTCGTTCCCCGCGCTCGGCGAGGAAGTACACGCCCTGATCCTTGGCGAGGATCACGCGGCCCTGAGTGGCGATCGCCTCGGCCAGCACGGGGCGCAGGTCGGAGCCTCTGAATCGCAGGGACATGATTGAAATCTCCTGTGTGGAATGGAAAAGAAAAGGCCCTCCACCCGGATGGATGGAAGGCCCGTGGGGCATGCGGCCGGTAGGCTTCGGCGTCAGCCGTAGTGCCGCCGGGCCTCCTGCCATGGAACGAAGCGCGCATCACCGCCAGTGGAGATCGGAAGCTGCAAGCTCCCGGTCTCTTCCGCCGAGAAGCACGTCGCCTGGTCGAACGGGACCCAGCCGAACTCGTTGGACCAGAAGCCGGCGCTGTCGCCGATGGCCGACTCGTTGGGCGAATACACCACCCAGCAGTCGCCGGCCTTGGACGTCATGCCGGCACTGCCTGGCGGCGGGCCGCTTTGGCGTCGATCACGCTCACGTCGATCAGGCGCCAGCGTCCGTCGTCGATGAGCCGCTCCAGCACTTCGCCGAGCATGTCGAAATACACCTCGT
>DAORNK010000590.1:0-2135 GCA_035440985.1 Rubrivivax sp.
CGTGGCGTTTGGGTGGGGCGGCGCATGGCCGGCGGCGGCCGCGCAGGACCTGGCGTGCTGCGTCGGCCTGACACCGGCCGAGGGCCGCGTACTGGCGCTGTTGTGCGCTGGCGTGCGCCCGGTCGAGATCGCCCGTTGCCAGCGTGTGGCTGTCGCCACCGTGCGCACGCAGATCAGCAGCGCGCGCCGCAAGACCGGGGCCGCCAGCATCCGCGAACTGGTGCGACAGGTGGCGGTGCTGCCCCCGCTGTGACCGGCCTTCAGGCCTTGGGCGGCGCGAAGCGCTGGCCCGGTTTGGGGGCCTTGTCGAACAAGGGTTGCGCCTTGACCAGCTTGGCCTGGATCTCCTTGATCCGCGTGTCGCTGGAAGGGTGGGTGGACATCCATTGCGGCGGCGCGCTGCGATTGGCCTGCATCATCTTCTGCCACAGCGACACGCCGGCGGCCGGGTCGTAGCCAGCCCGGGCCGCCAGGTCCATGCCGACGATGTCGGCCTCGGTTTCGTCCTCGCGGCTGAACTTCAGCGTGAGCAGCTGACCGCCCACGTTGAGCAGCATGTCGCCCGCACCGCCCAGACCCAGCAAGGCCGACAGCACACCCGCCCCGACGCGCGTGGCGGCCGTCTTGCCCATGCGTTCGCGGGCGTGCTCGCGCAGCGCATGCGCCACCTCGTGGCCCATGATGGCAGCGACCTCGTCGTCACTGAGCTGCAGCTTCTGCAGGATGCCGAAGTAGAACGCGATCTTGCCGCCGGGCATGCAGAACGCGTTGAGTTCGCGGCTGCCCAGCAGGTTGACCTCCCAGCGCCACTGCGCGGCGCGGCCGTTCCACGGCGCCGTGAACGGCACGATGCGCCCGGCGATGGCGCGCAGGCGCACGACCTGCGGATGGTCCGCATTGCCCAGCGCCCGCTGCTGCGCGGCTTCGCGCAGCATCTGCTGGTACTGCTGCGCCGCGGCAGCTTCCAGGTTCTCGGCCGGTATCAGGTTCGTGAAACGCGAGTTGCGGCCCACGTCGCGCCGCAGGCCTTCTTCCGGGTCGGCCGGCTGGGCCCGGGCCGGCGTCCCCAGCAGGCCGGCAGCACCGGCACCCAGCAGGCTGGTGAACAGCCGCCTCGAGCGCAGGGCACACAGGCCGCAGCCGGTGTGCGCAGGCGTCGAATGGGCAGCAACAGGCATCACTGATGGGCCGCGGGAGTCTGGCAAGGAAGGGAATTCTAGGCAGGTCACCACGTTGGGGCGGGGCATGCAGCCATCAAGCCCCGTCCTGCAGCGCGCCCACCGCTCGGCGCAGCCACCACAGCATCAGCAGCGCAGGCGCCGCCAGCACGGTGCTCACGAGGAAGAAGGCCGGCCAGCCGATGCTTTCGGCCAGCACGCCGGCCAGCGGCCCGACCCACACCCGGCCCACCGACGCGAAGGCGCTGAGCAGGGCGAACTGCGTGGCCGTGAAACGCCGGTCGCACAGGCTCATCATGAAGGCCACGAAGGCCGCCGTGCCCATGCCGCCGCTGAGGTTCTCGAAGGCCACCACCATCAGCAGGCCGCCATCCACCGGCGTCGGTGCGGCCAGCTTGACGAAACCCCAGTCGAAGGCCGGCAGCATGGTGCCGGGCAGCACGCCCTTGCCGCTGACGGCGAGCCACCAGAAGCCCAGGTTGGACACCAGCTGCAGCACGCCAAAGCCCATCAACGCGCGCCACAGGCCCAGCTTGAGCATCAGCGCGCCGCCCAGCAGCGCCCCACCGATGGTCAGCCACAGGCCCACCACCTTGTTGACCACCCCCACTTCGGCCGGGCTGTAGGCCATGCTCTTGAGCAGGAAGGCCGTCATCAGCGATCCGGCAAAGGCATCCCCGAGCTTGTAGAGCACGATGAGCAGCAGGAAGGCGGCGGCGCCCGGCCGGCTGAAGTAGCTTCCGAGCCCCCCCAGCAAGGTGTGAAAGCCGGCCCGCCGGGCGGCCACCGCGGCCAGCGGCAGCGTGAAGGCGATGCCCAGCAGCAGGGCCACCAGATCCAGCCAGCGTTGCTGCAGCGCCGCCGGCAGGCTGCTGGCACGCATCCAGCCGCCGGCCAGCAGCTGGGCCAGCCCGGGTGCCCAGCGATCGCTGAGCCAGACGCCGACGACCACCGCCA
>DAORNK010000591.1:0-1435 GCA_035440985.1 Rubrivivax sp.
CCGATGCCGGCGCCGCGGCCCAGGCGGCCTCGGCCGCGCAGATCATCGCCGCCCACAACGACCAGGTCGAGATGATGAGCGAGCTGCGCAGCATGCGCGGCCTCATCGAGCAGCGCTTCGGTGCGCTGGCCTTCATGGAGAAGCTGCAGCGCCACCCGCGCCAGGCGCAGCTTTCGCAGAAGCTGCTCGATGCCGGCTTTTCGCCGGCCCTGATCCGCAAGCTGGTCGAGAGCCTGCCGATGGACCTGGACGAGATGGCCTGGGCTGCCGGCGTGCTGGAGCGCAACCTGCCCACGGCCGAGCGCGAGAGCGCGCTCGAAGACGTGGGCGGCACCTACGCGTTGATCGGTGCCACCGGCGTCGGCAAGACCACAAGCACGGCCAAGCTGGCCGCCGCCTTTGCCACCAAGCACGGCGCGGCCAACCTGGGCCTGATCACGCTGGACGCCTACCGCGTCGCCGCGCACGAACAGCTGCGCACCTACGGCCGCATCCTGGGCGTGCCGGTGCACACCGCGCACGATCGGGCTTCGCTGGAAGACCTGCTGGACCTGCTGTCCGGCAAGCGCCTGGTGCTGATCGACACCGCCGGCATGGCGCAGCGCGACAGCCGCACCGGTGAACTGCTGGAGATGATCTCGCACCGCTCGGTGAGCCGGCTGCTGGTCGTCAACGCGTCGGCCCAGGGCGAGACCATCGAGGACCAGCTGGCCGCCTACGGTGCCGGTGGTTGCCGCGGCGTGGTGCTGTCCAAGCTGGACGAAGCCGTCAAGCTGGGTCCGGCGCTGGACGCGATGATCCGCCACAAGCTCAAGGTGCTGGCCATTGCCAATGGCCAGCGCGTGCCCGAAGACTGGCACCGCCTGTCCGCCAACGCACTGGTGCAGCGCGCGCTCAAGGTCAGCGGCGGGCCGGCCTGGCGCATGGACGAAGGCGACATGAACCTGGTGTTTGCCGGCTTGCCGGCCTCGGCGCTGACGCGCGCCGGCGCCCCGGTCGCCAGCGTCTGAGCCCCTGCCGGTCAGCGATCATGATGCGCGACTTCTACGTCCCCTCGCAGCCGGCACCGCTGGATCAGGCGCAAGGCCTGCGCCGCCTGTTTGCCGGGCGCTCGTGCCGCGTGCTGCCTCTGGCGGCCAACCCCCACGTGGCCTTCAGCGGCGTGGTGCTGGACCGGCTGGCTGCGGTGTACGCCGCGCAGGGGCGGCCGGTGCTGGTGGTGGATGCCGGCGCCAGCTCACCGCCGCCGCATGAGCTGGCGGCGCTGGATCTGGCGGCCGGCATCGAGCCGTTGTCCGCGCTGGTCAGCTACCTGCCGGCACGCGGCCTGCCGCGTGCCTACGTGGATACCCGCGGCTCGGCCGGCGGTCTCATCGACGCCCTGCAAGCCGCCGCGCCGCAGGCCGAGGTGATCCTGCTGCACGCCGACGCGCTG
>DAORNK010000591.1:1595-2134 GCA_035440985.1 Rubrivivax sp.
GAGCCTGGCCGACTGTGCCGACAACTTCCTGGGTGCCACGCTGCTGCACACCGCGCTGGTGGACCCCGCCGGTGATCCCGGCGAGCCGCCGGACGAGGCGCTGGCCCTGCTGCTGGCGGCGCAACTGGCGCTGGACGAGACCGCGCGCGGGCTGGGCGCGATGCCCTTGTCGCCGCTGCCGCTGCCTGCCCGGACCCTGAACCGATCCGTTCTGAGATAGAGGACCGCCATGTACACCGCCAAGGGACAACTCGACGCCGGCGTCCTGCTCAAGCAATACAGCCCTCTCGTGCGCCGTCTGGCCCATCAGATGATCGCCAAGCTGCCCGCCAATGTCGAACTGGACGACCTGATCCAGGTCGGCATGATCGGGCTGAACGATGCGCTGTCACGCTTCGACGCCAGCCAGGGCGTGCAGTTCGAGACCTTCGCCACCCAGCGCATCCGCGGCGCCATGCTCGACGAGCTGCGGGGCAACGACTGGATGAGCCGTGGCGATCGCCGCCACCAGCGCAGCATCGAGGCCGCCGTGCACAAGC
>DAORNK010000592.1:0-2124 GCA_035440985.1 Rubrivivax sp.
TTCGAACATATCTGTTATCAGGTGTTCTTCCCCGCGCTGATCATCCATGCGCTGCTGGCGCCGGTGGCGGCCGGTGCGCCGCTGCCCGTGGGCGGGGGCGAGGCCGATCGCCACCCGCTGATGCTGCAGATCGTCGCGCGCGCCGTGCTGCCTTTTGCCCTGCTGGTCTCGGTGCACCTGTTCCTGCGCGGCCACAACCAGCCCGGTGGCGGGTTCATCGCCGGCCTGGTGCTGGCCATTGCCTTGCTGCTGCAGTCCGTGGCGCACGGCCAGCGCTGGGTGGCGGCGCGCGCCTCGCAAGACCACCGCGCCTGGATCGGATGGGGCCTGCTGATCGCGGCGGGCACGGGTGCGGCCAGCTGGATCTACGGTGCACCCTTTCTCACCAGCAGCTACGACTACCCCTGGCTGCCCGGCGTGGGCGGCGTGCCACTGGCCAGTGCGTCGGCCTTCGACCTGGGCGTCTACGTGGTGGTGCTGGGCGCGACGCTGGTGATGCTGCTGTCGATGGCCCGGCTCTCGGGCCGCACGGGGGGGCACTGATGTTGCTGCTGCTGGCCCTGGGCATCGGCACACTGGCCGGCTGCGGCACCTGGCTGCTGCTGCGCGAGCGCAGTTTCGACACCGTGCTCGGGCTGACGCTGCTGTCGTACGCGGTCAACCTGTTCATCTTTGCGATGGGTCGTGTGAAGACGCAGGCCGTGCCCATCGTCGGGCCCGGTGCAACGCCATCGCTGGCCACACTGGCCGACCCCCTGCCGCAGGCCCTGGTGCTGACGGCCATCGTGATCGGCTTTGCCATGACCGCGGTGCTGCTGGTCATCGCGCTGCGCACCTGGGCGCACACCGGCAGCGACCATGTCGACGGCGAGGAGCCCCGGCGATGAACGCCGCCACCGCCACCTGGCTGGGCGGCCATGCACTGGTGATGCCCATCGTGCTGCCGCTGGTGGCCGGCGCACTGCTGCTGGTGCTGGAGAAGGCCCGCTCGC
Organism: Rubrivivax sp.; assembly: GCA_035440985.1. GTDB lineage: Bacteria > Pseudomonadota > Gammaproteobacteria > Burkholderiales > Burkholderiaceae_C > Rubrivivax. The sequence goes on from DAORNK010000592.1 coordinate 993, forward strand.
GCGCCGTAAAGCCGGTCTCACTGCTGGCCACGGGCGCCTTGCTGATCCTGGCCGCGCGGCTGATGGAACAGGCCGCGCACGGCGAGGTCGCGGCCTATCTGCTGGGCAACTGGCGTGCACCCTGGGGCATCGCGCTGGCGCTGGACCGGCTGAGCGCGCTGATGCTGGTGCTCACCGCGCTGGTGGCCAATGCGGCGCTGTGGTTCGCAGGGCGCGGCGAAGCCGGACAGGGGCGGCATTTCCACTCGCTGTTCCAGTTCCAGCTGACGGGCCTGTGCGGCGCCTTCCTCACGGCCGATCTGTTCAACCTCTTCGTCTTCTTCGAACTGCTGCTGGCCGCCAGCTACGGCCTGCTGCTGCACGGCGGCACGCGCGCGCGGCACCGGGCCGCGTTGCACTACGTGGTGTTCAACCTGGCGGGGTCGGCCTTGTTCCTGATCGCGGTGAGCCTGCTGTACGGCGTGGCCGGCACGCTGAGCCTGGCCGATCTGGCGCACAAACTGCCCCTGCTGCCGCCGGCACAGGCCCGGCTGGCGCAGGCGGCGGCGCTGATGCTGCTGGTGGTGTTTGCCGTCAAGGCGGCGCTGCTGCCACTGTACTTCTGGCTACCCGACACTTATGCCGCCGCTTCGGCCCCGGTGGCCGCGCTGTTCGCCATCATGACCAAGGTCGGCGTCTACGCCATCGCCCGCACCAGCACCTTGCTGCTGGGCCCCGAAGGTGGGCCGCTGGCCGGTGTGGCATCACCCATGCTGCCGGCGCTGGCGCTGGCCACGCTGGTCCTGGCGGCGCTGGGCGCACTGGCCGCACGACAGCTGCGCATGCTGATCGCCTATGCGGTGGTGGCATCGGCCGGCACGCTGCTGCTGGCCATCGGCCTGGGCACGCGCGACGCGTTGGCCGCCGGCCTCTTCTACCTGATCAACAGCACGCTGGCAGCGGCGCTGTGGTTCCTGCTGGCCGAGCACATCGCCACGGCACGCGGCGGCAGCGACTGGCTGGAAGCCCGCGCCTTCAGCACCGGCTGGGCGCCGCTGGGCATGGTCTTCTTCGTGGCCGCGGTGGCGATGGCCGGTGTGCCGCCGCTGGCCGGATTCATGGGCAAGGCACTGCTTTTGCAGGCCGCCGGCCA
>DAORNK010000593.1:0-2109 GCA_035440985.1 Rubrivivax sp.
CGGGCGACGAGGATCTGCAGGCCGGCGCTCTCGAGCTGGCGGAAGGCTGCCGCCAGGCCGTCCACCTTGGCGGCCGGCACGTCGAAGTGAACCATGCCCGCAAACTGGCCCGCCAGGCTGGCCATCCGGCTTTCCTCCCAGTTGGCGCCGAACTGCTGCGCAACGTCGGACAGCCGGCTCACGAGGCCGGGGCGATCGGGGCCGATCACGGTGATGACGAGGGATGTGTTCATGGGGAGGCTCGGGAAAGAGGGCTCCGAAATGATAGCCCCGTGGGGTGTGCCGCAGCGGCCGTTCAGCCGGGGCAGGACGCGCGTCGCTAACGCACCTTGCCCACGGCTGCGTCCAGCGGGAATGTGGTGCATCCCAACTGGCGCGAGATGTCGCGGCTGGCTTCGCGCAGTTCAGCCACCAGTTCGGGTTCGCGCGCCAGGTCGTAGCGAAAGCTGGGGAAGCTCACGCTCAGACCGGCCACCACCTGGTTGAGCCGGTCGAAGATCGGGATGGCGGCGCAGCGGATGTGGTCGTCGAACTCCTCGCGGTCCTGGCCGAAGCCCTGCGCGAGCGTGCGCTCCAGCTCGGCTTCGAAGCCTTCGCGGGTGGTGATGGTCTTCTCGCGGTAACGCTTGAAGTCGCAGCCCTTGAGGATCTGCGCACGGCGGGCCGGCGCTTCCCAGGCCATCAGGACCTTGCCGATGGCCGTGCAGTGCAGCGGCGCGCGGCGTCCCACGCGCGAGTACATGCCCAGCATGTGGCGGCTGTCCACCTTGTGCACGTAGATGATTTCGCTGTCGATCAGCATGCCCAGGTGCACCGTTTCGCCGGTGGCGTCCGACAGGCGCTGCATGTGCGGCTTGCAGATCTCCACCAGGTCCGGGTACTGCAGCGCCTTGGCGCCCAGTTCGAAGATCTTCATCGACAGGCCGTAACGCTCACTGTCCACTTCCTGGCGCACGTAGCCCAGGGTCTTCATGGTCTGCAGGAAGCGGTACACGGTGGCCTTGGGCATGGCCAGCCTGAGCGAGAGCTCGGAGATGCCGGTTTCGTTGCGTTCGGACAGTGCCTGCAGGATGGCAAATACCTTCAGGACCGCAGCCACCGATTCCGGCTGTCGGGCGTCGTATGCGTCGTCTTCCATCGTTTTGATTTCTTCGGGCTGGCGTTTCACCGGTATTGTCCTCTCAACCGGGACGGCTCTCAATGCGCGGCTGTGTCGGCACCTGCGGACCCGGCACCGCGCCGCACGCGGTCGGCCGTGGTGGCTGAGTTGGACGGCCGTTCGAACAGCAGCGGCTGCCAGCCCACATCGGGCGTCAACGTCTCGCCGGGGTTGGCGCTGCGTAGCGTGGCCAGCAGGTCCACGGGTTGACCGTTGAGGCGCGAGCCGCTGTCCGAGAAGGTCCTGCCTCCCCACCAGCGCAGCAGCCTGGAGGCGGGCAGCAGGGCCGGCGCTTCCCAGGCGTTGTCCTGCGCCACGATGCGCGAGCCCACGCCCACGCCGATGCTGTAGCCATGCCGGGCGAGGTCGCGCACCGTGTACAGGTTGTCGAACAGGTGCACCTGGCCATAGCGGACTCGCGGTGCACGCTCCTTGACGCCATCCCAGTGGTTGTGGAGGAAGCTCACACGCAGCCGGCCTTCGTCGGCCGTGTTGCGGTCACCGCCGCCCACGAGGCCGGTCTTGTCGTGGTTGCGGAAGTGGTTCCAGGAAACGGTAATCAGATCCGACTGCCGCGTGATGTCCAGCAGACCGTCGTGTTTCTGCTGGCGCCGCCCCAGGCGCCGCGGCTCGGCCTGGTCGGCCCGGTCGCCGTCGTCCAGCGTGCAGTGGTCTATCCAGACCCGGCGGGCGTTGCGCAGCGAGAGGTTGTCGTACTCCGAATTCCATTCCCCGTGGCCGTTGTCTCTGGGATCCCAGGCGGGGAAGTGGTCGTAGGCGTCGGCCAGGTGCAGGTGGCGCACGATGATGTCCTCCACCCCTTCGAGCAGCAGCATGCCACCGGTGATGCGGGCGCTGGGGCCGGTGCCGATGAGCGTGGTGCGCGACGGCACGCGTTGCACGACGTGGGCGGCCTGCCGTGCGGCAGAGCGCCGGCGTGCGTCCTCCTG
>DAORNK010000594.1:0-2105 GCA_035440985.1 Rubrivivax sp.
GGGCGGCCACCGCCGCCCGCACCGCTGCGTTGCGTGCCGCCGACCCCGATGGTCATCCGGCCCAGCACGATGGGCTCGGCCTTCTCCCCGACGGGCGGCTCGAAGCCGGCCACCGTTTCGCGCGGGATGCTGCGCTTGATGAGCTTCTCGATGTCGCGCACGAAGATGTCTTCGTCCACGCAGACCAGCGAAATCGCCTCGCCGGTGGCACCGGCGCGGCCCGTGCGGCCGATGCGATGCACGTAGTCCTCGGGCACGTTGGGCATCTCGAAGTTGACGACGTGCGGCAGCTGGTCGATGTCGATGCCGCGCGCGGCGATATCGGTGGCCACCAGCACCTGCAGGTCACCGGCCTTGAAGTCGGCCAGGGCCTTGGTGCGCGCCGTCTGGCTCTTGTTGCCGTGGATGGCCATCGCGGTGATGCCCTGGTCGTTCAGGTAATCCGTCAGCCGGTTGGCACCGTGCTTCATGCGCGTGAAGACCAGCACCTGGTGCCAGTCGCCGGACTTGATCAGGTGCGCCAGAAGTTCCTTCTTGCGTTCGCGACCCACCGGGTGGATCTTCTGCGCGATGGTCTCGGCCGTCTGGTTGCGGCGGGCGACTTCGATCAAGGCGGGGGCGTTGAGCAGCCGGTCGGCCAGGGCCTTGATCTCGTCGCTGAAGGTGGCGGAAAACAGCAGGCTCTGCTTCCTGGCCGGCACGATGGCCAGCACCTTCTTGATGTCGTGGATGAACCCCATGTCCAGCATGCGGTCGGCCTCGTCGAGCACGAAGATCTCGACATGGCTCAGGTCCAGCGTGCGCTGGCCATGGTGGTCCAGCAAACGGCCGGGCGTGGCCACCAGGATGTCCACGCCCTTGCGCAGGCGGTCGATCTGCGGCTGCATGCCCACGCCACCGAACATCACCATGCTGGTCAGCGGCACGTACTTGCCGTAGGTGCGCACGCTCTCTTCGACCTGCGCAGCCAGCTCGCGCGTGGGTGTGAGGATCAGCGCACGGATGACGACGCGCCCGCGGGCGTCGCGCTTGGGTGGCGCGGCCATCAGGCGCTGCAGCATGGGCAAGACGAAACCGGCCGTCTTGCCGGTGCCGGTCTGGGCGCCAGCCAGCAGATCGCCGCCCTTCAGGACTTGTGGGATGGCCTGCGCCTGGATCGGGGTCGGTGTGTCGTACCCCTGTTCCCGAACAGCGCGCAGAAGCGGCTCGGCCAGGCCGAGATCGGTGAATGGCATGTGAGACGGTGGGCCCGCGGAGGGCCGTTTTCGCTGCCTGCTGTCACCCAGGGCGGGTGCACCAGTCGGGTAGGCGCGAGGAAAGCGGTGTGTCGGAATCGACCGCGCCGCGATGACTGGAAGCCACGGCGCTGGGGCGCATTCTATGCGCAGCGCCCCAGCGCCGCGGCCGATGACGCCGCCGCGTCAGACGCTGGGCATCGCCTGGCGTGCATTCAGTCGCAGCCAGCCGCGCGCGATGCGGTAGATCGCCCACACGCCCAGCAGGAACAGCCCCGCCACCCAGGTGGCGATGCCCAGGCCGAACACCAGCGTCAGCGGCAGCGAGACCAAGCCGACCAGCAGCGCCCAGCCCAGCGCGAACCAGAAGGTGCGGATCTGCCAGTCGAAGTGGGACTCCAGCCAGGTGCCGCGCGCCTCGCCCCGTTTCACGTAGTTGATGATGACGGCGATGATGGAAGGCCAGCCGAACAGGAAGGACCCCAGCACGCTGGCCGCCCCGAAGGCACCCAACGCCAGTCCCAGCGCGTGCAGGCCATAGACCAGGTGCGTGATCCTCACCAGCGAGGCGTCGGCTTCAACGGTCATCGAGGCAGTGTGCATGGCGTTCCTTCTTCAGCCCGGGAGTCGGGCAGGGCTGAAATGGGCCTGCCGACGCGGTTTTCAAGTAGCCCTTCGTGGTGTGCGGCCATCGGTTGGCGCACGGCGGCCGAACGCCCTCGGTCCCGGTCGCCGATAATCAGAGGTTTTGCGAACGCAACCGGATCCCCACCCTGCCATGGCCCAGTACGTCTTCACCATGAACCGCGTCGGCAAGATCGTGCCGCCGAAGCGGCAGATCCTGAAGGACATCAGCCTGTCCTTCTTCCC
>DAORNK010000595.1:0-2093 GCA_035440985.1 Rubrivivax sp.
AGGCTCACACGGCCCTCCGGCGGCGGGTCTGGTGCCGTCGAAGGGCGGGCAGGGCAGATGCGGTCATGGTCAGTGCAGCAGCAACTCCCGGCCGGCCGGTGGCCGCCAGGGTGTGAGGCCCGGTGCCTGCCGCAGGAGGTGCTCGAGGTGCAAGGATACGTGCTTGGCCGGAGCCGGCCGGGCGAACAGGTAGCCCTGACCCAGGGCGCAGCCCAGCCCGCGAAGCAGCTCGCGCTGCGCCTCGGTTTCAATGCCCTCGGCCACCACCGCCTTGCCCAGCGAGGCGCCCAGCAGCACGATGGCCCGCGCCACCGCCACTTCGTTGGCGCCGCCCTGCAGCCGGCTGACGAAACTGCGGTCGATCTTGAGGCCGTCGATGGGCAGCGTGGACAGGTGGCTGAGGCTGGAATAGCCGGTGCCGAAGTCGTCGATGGCCAGCGTGACGCCCAGCTGGCGCAGCGCTTCCAGCACCGGCCAGGCCGCTTCCAGGCGCGACATCAGGATGTCCTCGGTCAGCTCCAGGCACAGGTGGCTCGGCTGCACGCCGCTTTCGATCAGGGCCCGCGTGACCCGGGCCACGAAGCTGGGCTGCGCGATGTCCTGCGCCGAGATGTTGACGTTGATGCTCAGCGCCGCGTAGCTCGGGTCCAGCAACTGCCACTGTCGCAGCTGGCGGCAGGCACAGTGCAGCACGAAGTCGGTGAGCCGCGGCATCAGCCCGGCTTCTTCGGCGATCGGCAGGAAGCCGGCCGGCGTGATGCTGCCATCGGCCGGGTGCACCCAGCGCACCAGCGCCTCGAAGCCGGCGATGCGCCCCGGCGCGATGCCACCCAGTTCGCAGATCGGCTGGTAGGCCAGGCTCAGCAGCCCGTCGTCGATGGCGTGGCGCAGGTCGCCTTCCAGGCGCAGGCGGTCCGCCACCTCGGTGTGCAGGCTGGCATCGAACAGCGCATAGCGTGCCTTGCCCGCTGCCTTGGCCTTGTACATCGCGGTGTCGGCATCGCGCAGCACGTCCTCGGTGCGTGCGTAGCCCAGGGCGCTGAAGGTGATGCCGATGCTGGCGCTGGTGGTCAGCTCGGTGCCGGCCACCGGGAAGGGCAGGCGCAGCACTTCCATCAGCCGTTCGGCCAGGTGCACCGCTGCACGTTCGTGCTCCAGGTGGGTGACCAGCACGGCAAATTCGTCGCCGCCCAGCCGCGCCACCACATCCTGCGGCCGCAGGCTGGCCTGGATGCGCCGCGCGACCTGCACGAGGAACTCGTCGCCGGCGCTGTGGCCCAGGCTGTCGTTGATGAGCTTGAAGCGGTCGAAGTCCAGGAACATCACCGCGTAGGCATCCTGCGGGTCGGCCTGTGCACGCTGCAAGGCGGCCTCCAGGTGTTCGTGGAAGCGGCGCCGGTTGGGCAGGCCGGTCAGCGCATCGTGGAAGGCAATGTGGTGCAGGCCCTCTTCGGCCTTGCGCCGGGCGGTGATGTCCTGCAGCTGCAGGATCAGGCAGGGCGCGCTGGCCCCGGGCTCCGAGAAGAAGCTGCAGTGCGCCGCCACCCACACCGGCTCGCCGTCCTGGTGGCGGCAACGCAGTTCGCCTGCAAATCCTTCGAAATCGCGCCCATCGGTCAGACCGAGCTGCTCTTCGAGCGTCGCGCGGTCGCCTTCATGCACCAACTCCTGGATGTGCATCTGCACCAGTTCGTCGCCGCTGCGGCCCAGCAGCTCGCGCAGCGCCGGGTTGGCCTGCAGGATGCGGCCGTCGAAGGCCAGCAGGGCCATGCCGATCGAAGCGTGCGTGAAGGCGCTGTGGAAGCGCCGCTCGCTGGCTTCCAGTTCCTGCACGTGGCGGGCCGCCAGCGCGGCTTCGCGCGCCTCGTTGCCGAAGGCGGCTTCACTGTGCCCAAGACCACGGGCGATGCTGAGGCCCCCGCCGACGAACTGGGCAGCAAGGCCGAACTGGCGAAGGAAGACGAACCCGAGTACGCCGACGTGCGGCCTGTGACGTGAGTTCACGATCATGCGTCACAGCCCGTCTAATGGAAACGAAAAAACGCCCGAGGCTGAGGCACCGGGCGTTTTGCCTTTTTCGGAGCGCTAAACCG
>DAORNK010000596.1:0-2073 GCA_035440985.1 Rubrivivax sp.
TCCACCAGGGGTTGTCCAGGGCCAGCCGTCGCTGGACCTCGTGGGGCGGAATCTGAAGACTGGTTGCCATTGATGCGGCAGAGCAGGGCTAAGCCGTCAAGTTAAGATGGCTTCTGAGAGCTTATCACTACACCGTGCGGTTTTCGTTGATGGGACAAGCACTTAGCTTGTCGACCCCGGGTGCACGGGGTCGCCGGTACACCGCTTGCGGGGTCCGAACCGCCTTCGGGACGGCCAGCGGTTAGCGTGCTGGACACCGGGACAGCGCGCTAGAAACTGACCGAGGGCATTGGGGAGTTGCCGAGGCCTTCGCAGGTTTGCCGAGCTTCGTTGAGGTGCCCGGCGCATACATGCCGTGTCCCATCGCGCCGGCCAGACCTCACAAAGCACTTTCAAAAATTCCCCCAAGTCATTCATTTGGAACGGTTTTTTCTATCGAAACCCGCCTGAAGACTGGTTGGTAAGTGCTTGATTTAATTGATTTTTTGCCCTGAAAAGGCGTTGACCCCCGTCGCCACAACGGGTAGAGTGGGACTTGGTGTCGGTTTGTGGGGCTGGGTGGGTCAGATGGTCTTCAGAGGGGGTCCGGTACTGTCGCTGGATGCAAAGGGGCGCATCACCGTGCCCGCCCGCTGGCTGCCCGAGCTGATGTCCAGCACCCAGGGCCAGTTGGTCATCGTCAAGAACCCAGACGGTTGCCTTTCGCTGTACCCGCTGCCCGTCTGGGAGCAGTTCGAGAGCCACCTGCTGGGCCTGCCGACCATCGACGACGCCTGGCGCCGCATCTTCATCGGCAGCGCCACCGAGGTCGAGATCGACAGTGGCACGCGCGTGCTCGTTCCGCCCGAGCTGCGCGCGTGGGCGGGGCTGCAGAAGGATGTCAAGTTCATGGGGGTCGGCTCGCACTTCGAATTGTGGGACATGGCGCGCTATGAAGCGCGCGAATCGGCGGCCATCGCCCAGGGCCGCCCCGAGCCGCTGCGCAATCTGGTCATCCGGTGAGCACCGGCAGCCCATGGTCCCACACCACCGTGCTGCTCACCGAGGCCGTGCAGGCCCTGGTGACGCAGCCCGATGGGATCTACGTGGACGGCACCTTCGGCCGCGGCGGGCACGCGCGCGCCCTGCTGGCCCTGCTGGGACCGGGCGGCCGGTTGGTGGCCTTCGACAAGGATCCCGAAGCCATCGCTGCAGCCGCATCGATCCAGGACCCGCGTTTCGTGATCCGCCACGCCAGTTTCGCCGAGATGGCCACGCACCTGGCCGCGCTGGGCATCCGGCAGGTGCAGGGCGTGCTGCTGGACCTGGGCGTGAGCTCGCCGCAGATCGACAACCCCGAACGAGGCTTCAGTTTCCGCCATGACGCAGCGCTGGACATGCGCATGGACACCACCCGCGGCGAGACCGCGGCCGATTTCCTGCAACGCGCCGATCAGCGCCAGATCGAAGAGGTGATTCGTGAGCATGGCGAAGAACGGTTTGCTGCTCAGATTGCAAAGGCGCTTGTCGCTCGCCGCGAAAACGGGGCTCCCGTGCGCCGCACAGGGGAGCTTTCCGCGCTCGTGGCTGGTGCAGTCAAAACCCGCGAACCGGGCCAGGACCCTGCAACGCGCACATTTCAAGCTCTTCGGATTCATGTCAACGCCGAGCTTGAAGCGCTCGAACAGGGCCTGACGGCCGCGCTGGCCCTGCTCGCCCCCGAAGGACGCCTGGTCGTGATCGCCTTCCATTCGCTGGAAGACCGCATCGTCAAGACCTTCATCGCGCGCGAAAGCCGCGAGGTGGTGGACCGCCGCGCACCGATGGCCCCGCCCAAGCCGCTTCGGCTGCGCGCGCTGGCCCGCATCAAGCCATCGGCCGCGGAGATCGCGGCCAACCCGCGTTCGCGCTCGGCCGTGCTGCGCGTGGCCGAGCGCACCGAGGTCGCGAATTGAGCAAGCTGAACCTGCTCCTGCTGGCCGCCGTGCTGGGCAGCAGCCTGCTGCTGGTGAACACCGCCTATGAATCGCGCCGTGTGTTCGCCGCGCTGGATCTGGCCAGGAAGGACGCGCTCAAGCTCGACGCCGACTGGGT
>DAORNK010000597.1:0-2068 GCA_035440985.1 Rubrivivax sp.
CGCAGCGTTCATCGAAGCGGTACAGCCCGGTGTGGCGCTGGTGCAGGCCGGCTACCGCAGCCGCTACGGCCACCCGGCGCCGGACGTCATCGAACGCTACCGGCGCCTGGGTGTGCCCGTGCAGCGCAGCGATGCCTGCGGTGCCTGGCATCTGCCGCCGCAGGGGCCGGCCGAATGCGAGCGCCGGCGAGCGCGCCGCTACTGGCATCATCCCGGGCCGGCCGCGGCACCCTGAGAGCCGCGGTTTCGCAGCCCGATCACCTCGCCGTCGGCGAGATGGCCCGCAGCTTGCAAGCCTTGGCCAGCACCCTTGCGAACGCCCAGGAGCCCGAGCCCGTGTCCATCCATGTCGCGCTGAACCACGTCACGCACTACCACTACGACCGGCTGGTCTCGCTGTCGCCCCAGGTCGTGCGCCTGCGCCCGGCGCCGCACAGCCGCACGCGCATCCTCAGCTACTCGTTGCGTGTCGAGCCGGCCACCCACTTCATCAACTGGCAGCAGGATCCCTTTGCCAACCACCTGGCGCGCCTGGTCTTCCCCGAGCGCACACGCGAGTTCAAGGTCACGGTGGACCTGGTGGCCGAGATGGCGGTCTTCAACCCCTTCGACTTCTTCCTGGAGCCGGCAGCCGAACACGTGCCCTTTGCCTACGCGCCGGAACAGGCGCACGAACTGGCCCCCTACCTGGCGCGCATTCCGCTGGACGCCGCCTCGCCGCGTTTCAAGGCCTTCGTGCAGAGCATCCCGCGCGAGAAGACGCGCACGATCGACTTCCTGGTGGCGCTGAACCAGCGACTGCAGGCCGAGATCAAGTATCTGATCCGCATGGAGCCCGGCGTGCAGACGCCCGAAGTGACGCTGACGACGCGCAGCGGCTCCTGCCGCGATACCGGCTGGCTGCTGGTGCAGATCCTGCGGCACCTGGGGCTTGCCGCGCGCTTCGTCTCGGGGTATCTGATCCAGCTCCGGCCCGACGTGAAGTCGCTGGACGGTCCCAGCGGAGTGGAGTCCGACTTCACCGACCTGCACGCGTGGTGCGAGGTCTACCTGCCCGGTGCGGGATGGGTGGGCCTGGACCCGACTTCGGGCCTGCTGGCCGGCGAAGGCCACATACCGGTGGCCTGCACCCCCGAGCCCGGATCGGCAGCGCCCGTCAGTGGTGCGGTGGACGCCTGCGAAGTGAGCTTCTCGCACCATATGGAGGTGTCGCGCATCCACGAGTCACCGCGGGTCACCTTGCCCTACAGCGAGGCGCAGTGGCAGGACATCGTGGCCCTGGGCCATGCCGTGGACCGCCAGCTGACCGAGCAGGACGTGCGTCTGACGATGGGCGGCGAGCCGACCTTCGTGGCGGTCGACGACCGCGATGCCGCGGAGTGGAACACCGACGCCCTGGGCCCGACCAAGCGCGGCCTGGCCACCGAGTTGGTGCATCGGCTGCGCGCCAAGTATGGGCGGGGAGCCTTTCTGCACTTCGGCCAGGGCAAGTGGTACCCGGGCGAGCAACTGCCGCGCTGGGCGCTGAGCATCTGCTGGCGCGCCGACGGCCAGCCCTGCTGGAACGACCCCTCCCTCTTCGCCGACGAACGCGACGACCACCAGTACACCGCAGCCGATGCCGAGCGTTTCACGCACGCGCTGACGCGCCGGCTGGGCCTGGACACGGGTTTCGTGCAGCCGGCGTTCGAGGACACCTGGTACTACCTGTGGCGCGAGCGCCGCCTGCCGGTCAACGTCGATCCCTTCGACGCCCGGCTCGACGACGAGATGGAACGCGCCCGGCTGCGCCGTGTCTTCAGCCAGGGGCTGGATGCAAAGGTGGGCTATCTGCTGCCGCTCAAGCGCGAGTGGCAGGTGGGCATGGCGGGGCCGGCCTGGGTCACCGGACCCTGGTTCCTGCGCGACGAGCGGCTGTACCTGATGCCGGGTGACTCGCCGATGGGCTTTCGCCTGCCGCTGGATTCGCTGCCCTGGGCGGCCGCCGGCGACCGGCCGCTGGCGCTGGTGCAGGACCCCTTTGTCGCGCTCGCGCCGCTGCCGGCTGCAGCCACGCTGCGCCTGCAGG
>DAORNK010000598.1:0-1219 GCA_035440985.1 Rubrivivax sp.
GCTGCGCGAACTTACGAGGGCGTGTCACTTGGAACTGTCAAAGTCGGGTCTGAGCAGGCGGCGCCGTCCTCAGGGTGAACGCGATGGCTGCAACTTCGGCGCGGCGGGTGACGTACCCTGCAGGCGGGTTTCGGCCTGCTCGCGCTCGATCTGCGCGGCCTGCAGCGCCTTGATGCGACGGGCGTGTTCCGCCGCGTTGGAACGCCGGAACTCGTCCATCAGCACCGCCTCGACCTTGCTGCCCTGGGCCAGCAGGCGTTCGCTCAGCCGCAGTCCGGCCAATGGGTCGCCACCCAGCGAGGCCACGACTTCGTTGGCAAAGAGGTCGGCGCTGCCCACGATGCCGTCCACCGCGATGGCCTTCTGCGCCTGGGCTTCGGCCGCCGACAGCAGCATGCCCATGCCCGGCACGGTGATGGACAGGATCTTGCCCACCAGGAAACCCGTGCTCATACCTTCGCTCTTCTGCACCGCCGCGATGGCGCTCTGGCTGGCCTGGAAGTAGGTCCCGAACGCCGCCAGCCAGCGGAACTCGTCGCGCTCGCGCGCCTGCAGCATCGCGTTGGCTGGAATCTTGGCGCGCTGCGTGCCGAGACGCCAGAAGGTGTCCGGGTCGTTGTCGAAGGCGCTGGCCGTGACGCTGCCCGCACAGCCGGTCTGCGTCTCCACCTGCAACTGCCGCCCACCGGCCAGTGTCACGCGCATGGGCTTGCCAGCCGCGGCTTCGTGGCGCGCCTGCAGCATCACGTCCCAGAAGCCCTGGTCGTCCAGCGTCACGACCGCGCCACCGCGGAACAGCGCCGACACCTCCAGCCGCGTACCGCTGGCCGGCAAGGGCCGGTCATTAACGGCCACCACGACATCGCCCAGCTTCAGTTCGTCCGGCGCTGCTTCATCGGCCCAGACCACGCGCCAGCGTTCGTCGATGCCCGTCACCTCGGTGAACAGCCTCAGGTCACGTTCCGAGAGCTTGAGCTGCATCGCGTGCGACGACAGCAGCACGAAGGGTTCGATCTGCGTGGTCGCATCGCACAGCGCCTCCGCACCCCAGGCCACCTGGATGGCAGCCGCGCGGAACTTGACCTCGTGCTCCAGGCGCGTCTTGTACAGCTCGCGCTCGAAGCTGCGGTCGTAGGCCGCCTGTGCACCCGCCAGGCCCGGCAGCGCACAAAAAAGCCACCACCCGGCAACCCATCTGGCAGCGCTCATCCCCGCATTG
>DAORNK010000598.1:1229-2065 GCA_035440985.1 Rubrivivax sp.
CACCCGCCTGTCACCACCACAGCGCGACGACGAAAACGCCCACCATCATGCAGCTGATCACCACCTTTGCCAACAGGCCGGCCATGATGCCCATCCAGGTGGCGACGCCGACTTTCATCGCGCGGTGGCTGGCCTGGGCCTCGTGTCGGCGAGCCAGGTATTCGCCCGCGGCGGCCCCCACCAGCGGCATGAACAGCACGCCCACCACGCCCATGAAGAGCCCGACGACGGTACCCAGCACGGCGCCGACGAGGGCTTCACGGCTGGCGCCGGCGCGGCGGGCCCCCAGCAGCCCGGCGAGATGGTCCAGCGCCCAGGCCAGCAAGGCCAGCACGCCAATGGACACCAGGGCGCCCGTGCCGACCCGCGTGAAGTCGTCGATCCAGGCCCCGAGGACGATGCCCCCCAGCACCAGCAGGGGTCCGGGCAGCGCCGGCAGCACGGTGCCGGCCAGGCCCAGCAGGATCAGCAGCACCACCAGTACCCACAACACGGCCAACGTCATTCGCTTGCACCTTTCGCTTTTCAGACCTGCCTGCAGCCCGGCGGCGCTTGCACGCGCCGTCTGCACCCCCAGATGATGCCGGGCGGGGCCGGTGCAACATTGCACCCGCGGCCCGCAAGGCCAAAAGGGGCGGATTGCGACGGGCATGCGCGATGCCCCACACTCCGTTCTGCATTCGCATCCATCGTTTTCCATTGAAGGAATTGACGCCATGAAGAACTGGCTGGTCAGCGCGTTGATCGTGGCCCTGATGGGCAGCACGTTGCCATCCGTATCCGATGCCAAGCGACTGGGCGGCGGAAAGCCCGCCGGCATGCAGCGCGACATGCCG
>DAORNK010000599.1:0-2064 GCA_035440985.1 Rubrivivax sp.
GAAGAAGCGGTAGTGGATGGCGGTTCCTGCGATGCCGCTGTCGGCCAGCGCATCGCGGTGCGCCCGCAGATCGGCACGCTGCGCAAAGCTGTCCAGCATGAGCGCCGCTTGCTGCTGCACCGCCGCGTCGTCCGGGTAGGCACGCAGCCAGCACAGCGTCTCGTGCAGGTCCAGCACCGCCGCCGGCCGTGGCAGCCGCGTGCGCGCGAGCTGCCGCATCAGCGCCAGCTTGCGCACCGCCAGACCGGGCCCGTACTGGCGCGCCAGGCGCTTCAGGGCAGGCAAGGGGCGGGCTAACATGAACGCATGCTAACGGGGCCCGCGACCCGTGCAAACCAAGCCCGATCGACCACCGGCTGCGCGCCGGGGCCGGCAGGGTCGACACCGAACCACGTCACCCAGGAATCCGATGACCACCACTTCGACTCATCGCCTGACCGGCCAGATCATCGAAACCGAGGCGCAGTTGCGCGCGCTCATCGGCATGCCCGCCGAGCTGACCTGCGCCAAGATCAGCAACCGCCTGAACCATGCAACACGCCTGTTCATCGAACGCTCACCCTTCGTCTGCATCGCCACCAGCGGCGCGGCGGGTGAGTGCGACCTGAGCCCGCGAGGCGACCCTGCGGGTTTCGTGCGCATCCTCGATGAGCGCACGCTGCTCATCCCCGAACGCCCCGGCAACCGGCTGGCCGATTCGCTGCGCAACATGCTGATCAACCCGCATGTGGGCCTCCTTTTCATCGTGCCCGGTGTCACCGACACCCTGCGCGTGAACGGCCGTGCCACGATCACGACCGACGCCGAGCTGCTCGCGCCCTGCGCCGTGGAAGGCAAGCCGCCGCGGCTGGGCGTGCTGGTGGACATCGCCGAGGCCTACACCCAGTGCTCGAAGGCCTTTCTGCGTTCGCAGCTGTGGGATGCGCAGCACTTCGTCGACCCGGCTTCGATGCCCACCGGCGGCCAGGTCCACCGCGCCATCCAGGGCGAGGCGTTCGACGCCGAACAGTACGACCAGGAGCGCGCGATGCGCTATCGCGAGCGCATCGGCTTCTATTGAGGTGGCCGCCGCGCCCAGCTGGCCTATGCGGGCGCGGGCGGCGTGCGCCGCAGTGGCACCAGCTGCACCACCAGGATGCAGGCGAAGATGAGCGCCGCGCCGACCCATGCGCTGGCGTCCAGGCGGTCGCCGGCGAAGGCGAAGCCGGCGAGCGCGGCGAACAGGGTCTCCGACGACAGCAGGATGGCGGCATCGGCGGCATGCGTGTTGCGCTGAGCCACGACCTGCGCGGTGAACCCGAATCCCACCGACAGCAGGCCGGCGAAGGCGATCGCGGGTGCGGCCCCGGCCATCATCGACAGCGTCAGCGGCTCGCTCACCGACGCCCAGGCGAGGCTCAGCACGCCGCAGGCCAGGAACTGGCCGCAGGCCACTGCAAAAGGCGCGGCCATCCGGCGCGCCACCTCGCCCACCCACAGCACGTGCAGTGCCCAGGGCAGCACGGAGGCCAGCACCCAGGCGTCGCCGGTGTTCATCGCGATGCGTCCTGCGCCCGCGAGCAGCCAGGTGCCGAGCATGCAACCCAGCGCCGAGAGCCAGATCGCCGGTCCGGCAGCCTGGCGCCGCAGCGCCCAGGCCAGGATGGGCACCGCCGGCACGTACAGCACGGTCAGGAAACCGGCGCTGGTGACCGTGGTGCTCATCACGCCGAACTGTTGCCAGGCGGCACCCAGGCACAGCATCAGGCCCAGGCCGGCCACGCGCAGCGCGTCGGCGCCGTCGTGGCTCCGCCCGTGGCGGTACCCGATGGCCCACTCCCGCCAGGCCAGCGGCGCCACCACCGCAGCACCGACGAGGAAGCGCAGGCCGGTGAAGGCCAGCGGCCCGATGTGTTGCATCGCCGCGCTCTGCACGGCAAAGGTCACGCCCCATACCGCTGCGACGACCAGCAGCAGCGCGTCGGCCTGCCAGCGCTTCATGCTGCGTGCCGCGCTGCGCGGACGATCATCCGCGCACAGTGCGCAGCCCGAGCATCGAGCGCGCCTCGTCCGGCGAGGCCAGCG
>DAORNK010000600.1:0-206 GCA_035440985.1 Rubrivivax sp.
GGCGCCGGCCCAGTCGGCCGGCCAGGCCTGGCCGGGGCCGCGGCGCAACACCTGCAGCACCTGCGGCACCAGGGCCGGCAGGCGTTGTTCGGGCCCAGGTCCGGCATCGCCACCCATGGGCTGCAACAGCACCAGCATGGCCAGCATGGCGTCGTGCTGCACCGCCTGCTGGCTGAGCAGGCGGTGCGCGATGCGGGCATCGGTGT
>DAORNK010000600.1:314-2058 GCA_035440985.1 Rubrivivax sp.
CATGCGCGGATTCTGGCCCTAGACTCACCGCGGATCACTCAGCAGTCCAGCATGCCCCCTGACGCGCCATCCCTGTCCTGGCCGGCCATCGTGGTCGCCATCGGGCTGGCGGGCTGCGCCAGCCGCGGCCCGGCGATTGCCGAGCGCGACGGCCCGCCCCTCAACCCGCCGGCCCATCTGGAGCGTGTGCCCGATGCCGTGCCACGCATCGAGCCGCTGCGCAGCGGCGGCCCCAACAAGCCCTACGTGGCGCTGGGTCAGAGCCACGTCCCGATGACGGCCGATCTGCCCTGGGTGGAAAGCGGTGGCGCCAGCTGGTACGGCCGCAAGTACCACGGCCGGCCCACGGCCAGCGGCGAGCCCTACGACATGTACGCGATGACGGCCGCTCACCGCACGCTGCCCATCCCCAGCTATGCCCGCGTTCGCAACCCGGCCAATGGGCGCGAGGTGGTGGTGCGCATCAACGACCGCGGGCCCTTCGTCGAAGGCCGCGTCATCGACCTGAGCTACACGGCAGCCTTGCGGCTGGGCTTGCTGGCCGGTGTGGCGCCGGTGCAGGTGCAGCGCATCACGCAGGCCGAGATCATCCTCGGCGGAGGCGGCACACCCTGAAGAGGGCATCCCTAGCTCCGGCGCAACGCCGGGCTTGATCGGCGGGCACTTTGCACCGATGCTCGCAGGCCGCCCCACCACGACGCCGGGCGGCCCCAGGAGCAAGGCATGGCCGACACGCGCAAGAACACGCCCATCAACTTCATCGTGCCGGGCCAGTTGCAGGCCGCAGCGCCAGCAGGTGCGACACGCGGCGGGCCTGCTGGTGGGGCGGCCGGTGACGGGCTGCGCATCAAGGCTTCCGTCCGGTTGGGCAGCACGCGCGCCACGGGGGAGCCTGTCCGTGTCACCGCGGTGCCCGGCGAAGACATCGTGGTGCTGCACGTGGCCGGCGGCCCTTCGCTCACCCTGCACCCCGAAACCGCACGCGACCTGCTGCTCGGCCAGGGCGCGCGCAAGCGTTCGCGCTCTGCCCGCGAGGCCGCGGCCGATTCGCCCGACACGGTGGAAGTGGGTGCCGAGCTCGTCTGGCAGGGCCTGGAGCAGGCTTCTCCGTCACGCAGCCGCGGTTCGCTCGGCCGCGTCCTGCTGGCCGGGCTGGACATCCTGATCGGGCGCGCCAGCGAAGACCTGGCCCAGATCGGCGCGGCGATGCTGCGCGACAAGGTGGATTCCCAGGTCGACCCCGGCGTCTATCAGATGCCCGAAGCCGGCTTGCTCGCACCGCTGAAGGCGCAGCCCGCGCTGCGGCTGGCCAGCGTGCCCCCGTCGACCGAACCTCTGCTCGTGCTGGTGCACGGCACCTTCGTCGAGACCAGCAGCACGTTCGGCAAGCTGTGGGAGCAGCACCCGGAGCAGGTGAAGGCGCTGTTCCGCCACTACGGCAATCGGGTCTATGCGCTGGACCACCCGACGCTGGGCGCCAGCCCCATCGCCAACGCGCTGACCCTGGTGCAGCACCTGCCCAAGGGCGCCCGGCTGCACCTGCTGACCCATTCGCGCGGTGGCCTGGTGGCCGAAGTGCTGGCCCGCGTGGCCGGCCGCCGCGAGCTGGGGCCGCAGGACTGGCAGGCCTTTGCCGGCGAGGCCTACGCCGGCCAGCGTGCCGAGCTGCAGGCGCTGCTGGATGCGGTGATCGAACGCGACGTGCATGTCGAACGCGTGGTGCGCGTGGCCTGCCCGGCGCGCG
>DAORNK010000601.1:0-2057 GCA_035440985.1 Rubrivivax sp.
GGCCGAGCCGCCGGCCGATGCGCAGCTGCTGGCCGCGCTGCAACGGCTGATGCCGGCCGCAGCCGGACCCGAACGCCTGCGCTGGGTGCGCGCCAGCGCCGGCGAACTGATGCACCAGGTGCCGGTGGAGGAAGTGCTGTTCTTCCGCGCCGACGACAAGTACACCTGCGTGCAGACGGCCAGCGCCGAACATCTCATCCGCACCCCCATCGCCGAGCTGGGCGCGCAACTCGACCCGGGGCAGTTCGTCCAGGTGCACCGCTCGACCATCGTCAACCTGGCGCACCTGGCCGGCACGCGGCGCGATGAGAACAGCCGCCTGTTCCTGCGCATCCGGGGCCATGCCCAGGAGTTGCCGGTCAGCCGCGCCTACGTGCACCTCTTCAAGGCCATGTGATCCGCGTCAACACCGGCCGAACCAGGGATTGAGCCTGGACAAACACGGGGCCCGCACCGCGGCGTCCAATCAACTGGCGCCACCAGCGGAAGCCCGGGCTGAGAGGCCGCCACCCACGAGGTCGGCACGCCGGAGGTCAGCCCGCCTGCGGTGGCTTGCCCACGAAGGAGATGACATGAAGCTGTTCACCCTCTCGCAAGCGCCGGTGGCGCTGCTGGCCCTGGCCGCGCTGCTGCCCACGGCCCAGGCGGCCAAGCCCACCGAACTGCTGGCCGAGTACACCGCCAAGGCCGGCGCACCGGCATCACCGGAACGGGGACAGAAGCTCTTCACCACCAAGGGCACGGGTGACATGGGCTGGAGCTGTGCTTCCTGCCACGGCAACACGCCCACCGGCGCGGGCCGCAACGCCTTGTCCGAAAAACCCATCCCGGCGCTGGCACCGGCCTTCAACCCCACCAGCTTCACCGACCGCAGCAAGGTCGACGGCTGGTTCAAGAACAACTGCAAGGATGTGCTGAACCGCGAGTGCACGGTGGCCGAGAAGGCCGATGTGCTGAGCTGGCTGCTCACGCTCAAGCCCTGATCGCCGCCGCCGGGGTGTAAACGGCGCGTCGGCGCCCAGGCACAGGTCCGAAAACGGCCAGTCGGCGGCACGGCCGCCACCTATGATGGCCGGATGGTCCTGGACGCCGATGCCGCCTATCTTGCCGTGAAGGCGCGCGATGCGCGCTTCGATGGGCGCCTCTTCGTCGGCGTCACCTCCACCGGTGTGTACTGCCGCCCGGTGTGCCGCGTGCGCACACCGCGGCGCGAGAACTGCCGCTTCTTCGAAAGCCGGGCGCTGGCCGAGGCGGCCACCTTCAGGCCGTGCCTGAAATGCCGGCCGGAGATAGCCCCCGGCCTGTCGCAGATGGATTCGTCGCGCACCCTGGCCGACTCGGCGGCGGTGCTGATCGAACAGGCCGTGCACGGCGGCGCCACGCTGAGCCTGCCCCGGCTGGCCGCCCGGCTGGGCATCAGCGATCGCCACCTGCGGCGCATCTTCCAGGCCACCCATGGTGTGGCGCCGCTGGACTACCTGACCACGCAGCGGCTGCTGCTGGCCAAGCAACTGCTCACCGATACACCGCTGCCGGTGGCTGAGGTGGCGCTGGCCAGCGGCTTCGAGAGCCTGCGCCGCTTCAACGCCGCCTTTGCCGAGCGCTATCGCTTCAACCCCACGCAGCTGCGCCGGGCAGGCGGCCATGCACCGCAGGCCGCAAGCTTGCGCCTGGCCTATCGCCCACCGTTGGACTTGCCGGCCCTGCTGGGCTTCTTCGCGCGGCGGCATCTGCCCGGCGTCGAGCAGGTGCAAGGCCTGGAACTGCGGCGCACCGTGGCCTGGATGCACCATGGGCAGCGGCTGCCGGGCTGGCTGAACCTGGCCTTCGTGCCCGAGCGCCACGAAGTCCGGCTGACACCCTCACCCAGCCTGAGCCCGGTGCTGGGCGCCGTGCTGCAGGCCGTGCGCCGCATGCTGGACCTGGATGCCGACCCCGGCCGCATCGACCCCGTGCTGGCCACGCTGCCGGTGGCCCCGCGGCCGGGCCTGCGCCTGCCCGGCACGGTGGACGGATTCGAAGCGGCGGTGCGGGTCATCCTGGGCCAGCAGGTCACG
>DAORNK010000602.1:0-2042 GCA_035440985.1 Rubrivivax sp.
GTCTGCGCTACAGCCAGTTCATGCACGGCCTCGACCTGGCCGGTGTGGAACTGAATCGCAAGAGCCTCAGCCAGCTCGCCATTCATAACCCGGCGATCTTTGACGAACTCGTGACCATCGCGAAGGACGCTCTTGCCGCCAAGCCCTCGCCCACGCAGGCCTCGAACGCCGCCAGCGCGGTGCCGCGGCTGAACCTGGAGCTTTCGCGCCCGCGAGGCGGTGAGCTCTCGCGTGGCAGTTCGCGCGGGGTGCTGCCGGTTCTGCCCCGCCCGCCGGAACTGGACGACAAGCTGGCCCGCGATATCGAGAAGGCGGCGAAAGTCGATTGCCGCAAGGCCTATGCCGGCGCCGGGCTGCTGGCCGTGGTGCCCTTGGCGGCCGACGCACTGGGCAAGGCCGGCGGCTGCAAGTGGTGAGCTGCCGCCAGACGCGCCGCCCGGCAGCCCGCGGGTCACTGCGATCCCGTTGCCTGGTTGCGGCCCGCCATCCACCAGGCCGCACTGGCGCAGATCACCCAGCATAGCCAGGCCGACCACAGCGTATGGCTGGGGTAGTGGGCGCCGCGGATCAGCTGACCGAGGCCGTACACCAGGCCCATGGCCAGCACGGCCAGCAGCCAGTGGCGTGCGCGTCGTGCGTCATGGCGCCGCCAGAGGAAGTACAGGCCGAAGAATCCGAACGCCGCCACCGCATGGCCGGACGGGAAACAGCGGCCCGGCCCACCGTCCACGATGCCCCATCGCCAATGCGGCACATAGCGTGCCACACCATGGAAGCGCGCCAGATCCCATGGGCAACTGGTGTGGCTGAACTGCTTGAGCAAGGGCACCGCCAGCACGCACAGCAGCATCACACCCAGCCAGCGCCAGCGTTCCGCGCTGCCCGGCCCGGGGCCGGGCCCGGCCTTCCAGGCGGCCCAGGCCAGGCTGCCCAGCAGCGCCCAGGCCAGCACGCGGCCGCCGCCGTGCAACAGTTGGCTGGTGGCGAAGGCGTCGCGCCAGGCGAAGCCGCCGGCATCGCCGAACAGGCCCACCACGGCCAGATCCCAGCCGGTGGCATCCCAGGCCAGCAACAGCAGCAGCCCCGCCAGCGTGATGGCCAGATCGGGGTGCCGGCGCCACAGGGGTAGCGGCGCGCGCCCGCGCCACGGGTCCTGGTCCGCACTCATGGCTTGCGGCAAGGCTGCAGCAGGTCCCATGCCGGCTCGTAGAGCCGCGTCTGCACGTCCAGCAAGCCCAGCAGCGTGTGGAAGAGGTGGTCATGCGCGGCCGGGGCCAGGGCACGCTGACGCAGGCAGGCCAGATCGGGCAGGTCGGCGCCGCTCAGGCCGGGCGAGAACCACATCAGCATCGGCACCTGCTTTTGCACATCCGGCGCGATCGCGTAGGGCAGGCCATGCAGGTACAGGCCGTTTTCGCCCAGCGACTCACCATGGTCGGAGACGAAAAGCACCACCGAGTCGACCTGTTGTGACCGGGCCTTCAGGATGTCGAGCAACTGCGCCAGCACGTGGTCGGTGTACAGCAGCGCGTTGTCGTAGGCGTTGACGATTTCGGGCTGGCTGCAGCGCGCGAGATCGTCCTGCTGGCAGGCCGGCTTGAATTGTTCATAGGCTGGCGGGTAGCGGCGGAAGTAGGAAGGCCCGTGGTTGCCCAGCATATGCAGCACCAGGAGCTGGCTGCCGGGTTGGGCGCTCGCCTGGGCCAGCCGCTCCGGCAGACCGATCAGCAGGGCTTCGTCCAGGCAGCGCCCGTTCTGGCACAGGCCCGGCGGATCGAGCTTGACCACCTCCTGCGCGGGCAGGCCTTCGCACACGCCCTTGCAGCCGCTCTGGTTGTCCAGCCAGTGCACGCCCACGCCGGCGCGGGCCAGCACATGCAGCAGCGATTGACTGCCGCGCACCCGGTCTTCGTCGTAGTCGCGCCGGCCCACCGGTGCGAACATGCAGGGCAGGGAGACCTCGGTGTTGGTGCCGCAGCTCGTCACCTGCGCAAAGCTGATCACGGGCCGTTGCGCCAGTTGGGGCGTGGTCTGGCGCGTGT
>DAORNK010000603.1:0-2039 GCA_035440985.1 Rubrivivax sp.
TGCACAGGCGCTGCGCAAACGCCGCCGGGTTGGACAGCGTCAGCTCGGTGGTCACGATGGGCAGCCGGTCGCGCAGGGCGCCGGCGTGGCCGAGCACCTCATCCAGCAACTCGCGCCGGCTGGGCAGCAGTTGCCCGGGGTCGCATCGCGCCGCCGCCCACAGTCCCTGCCACTGGGCCTGCAGGCTCGCGCCCCCCATCGCGGCCTGCAGGCGGCGCACGCTGCGCTTCCATCGGCTCAGGCGGGCGTCTGCGCCCTGCACACCGGCGGTGTCGAGCCAGAGGGCATCCCTGAGCTGGCACAAGGGCACGGACGGCTCGAATCCGTTGTCGTTGCTGTCCAAGGCCTGCCTCGGGATGGGCACGTCGGGGAGTGACGCAAGGCGGTCATTCTGCCGACGCGCGACGCCTCTGGCGAGCAAGCGCAGCGGACCTGGTCCTCCCTGCGAGCCTGCGTGAAAGCGATAGGCAGCAGGCGACCGGCCCGGAGTAGGCTCGCGGTATCGGCGGCCCGAAAGGCTGTGAAGGCATGAACGGCGCACCCGCCGCTCGCCGATGCCGTGTCGCAGGAGACTCCATGGACAGTGAAGCCATTCTCGCCAGGGCGCGTGCGGCGCAGCTCGCACAGCAGACGCTGGAGGCCTTTGTCCAGGAGTGCTTCCGGCTGGCCAACGAACCGGCTGCCGGAGCGTCGCGCATCGGGACGATGCCGCACGCGCCGGTCACGACCGTGGCCACCCGCGCGGGGCTGGACCCGCGCGCAAGCTTCGGACGGCAGAACCTGACGCCCGCCCAACCAGCGCCCGTTTCCGCTGCCTTCTACCGGGCCCTGGCCGGGGGCGTGCTGCGCCAAGACATCCCCGCCACGCGGGCCGCGATGAGCGATTTCGCCGTCGCCGTGCGCACCGTCTGGAATCCCTCGCTGACGCGCCTCATGGGGCTGTTGCTCAAGCAGCCAGTGCTGGTGGAAGGCGAGCGCGATCTCATCGCCTACCGAGTCCACTTCGGGTCGATCCTGGGTGGCCTGTGGGGCATCGATACGCCCACGCTGACGCGCACCGCGCTGCGCCTGCAGGGTTCGCGGCTGAGCGCGGGCAAGGCCGAGAAGGCCGCGGAGTGCTCGAGGGTCTGGGGAATGGTGGCCGCGATCGCCACGATCATGGTGGCGACCGTGGTCTGCGTGGTCGCCATCACCGTGAACAGCACGACCTCGATACCGGGCCTGTTCCTCGCGGCGGTGTCGGTCAGCGACGCCGTGCTGGTGGTGACCCTGACGATGCTGATCAACGAGTCCGTGATGCTCGTGGACATCGCCCGCGCCATGATGCTGATCGGGATCAACGGCCTGCGGCTGGGCAGCGTCCTGGCAGCGGCTTGGAAGGCGGCCAGCCCCGCGCTGGCCGGCACCCTGAACGTGATGGTCGCGGTACTGCGCTACGAGGTCTACGGACAGGGCTACCAGGTCGCGCAGGCGCTCAGGAACATCGCCACCAACCTGCTGCAGATTCAGGTGCAACTCGACGCCCTGGTCGCAGCCCTGAAGAGCCTGCAGGCCTCGGAAGCGGACATCGTGCGGGCGCTGAAGGACCAGCTCGGCGTCAACACGACCGCGATTGCCCAGGCGCTGAAGAACGCGGGTGCGGCCTTCGATGTGATCGCCCGCGCGATGCGCGACGCCGGCTTCTCCAACGACGACCTGGCCGGCGCGCTGGCCAGCGTGTTCGGTTGGTCGCAGACCGTCGTGCGCAACATGCTGCGCGCACTCGGCTGAGAGGCTCCGGGTCGGGGCCCGCGCCAGGCGAGACCCCGAGGCCCCGGCAGGGGCTGGCCAGGAACCCTTGCGGGTGCACCGCCAGGTTTCAGACCCGGGCGAGCCAAGCGCGCAGCAGGCGGCCCACCCGCTCCGGCTGTTCCATCGTCAGCATGTGCCCGGCGCCGGGCACGATCTCCAGCCGCGCAGCGGGAATCGCGGCGGCCATCTCGCGGGCGTGCTCGGGGGGTGTCAGCGCGTCGGCCTCGCCGCAGGCCACCAGCACCGGG
>DAORNK010000604.1:0-269 GCA_035440985.1 Rubrivivax sp.
CGCGCCGGCCTGGCCCTGGCCTGGGCGACACCCGCCGGTGCCAGCTGGGCCGCGGGCTTCGACCTGGCGGCGCTGTCAGCCCAGCTGGCGCGCAACAAGAGCGGCCAGGCGCGCTTCACCGAAGAGCGCTTCGTCAGCGGCTTCGACGGCCCGCTGCGCGCCAGCGGCGTGCTCAGCTTCGTGGCGCCGGATCGTTTCACGCGGCAGACGCTGGAGCCCTTGGCCGAGACCATGACGATGGGCAGCCGGGTCTGGGCGCGCAGGCGCCG
>DAORNK010000604.1:388-2031 GCA_035440985.1 Rubrivivax sp.
AGGTGCGCCTGGAAGGCAACCTGGCGCGCTGGATGCTGACCCTGGTGCCGCGCGACGCCCGGCTGGCCACCCACGTGCGCGAGCTGCAGATCGCCGGCCTGGCCAGCGATGTGCGCAGCGTGGCGCTGTGGCTGGGCGGCGGCGACCGCTCGGTGATGGCGGTGGAGGCGCTGCAGGCGCTGCCACCCGGCACGCGCTGAACCACCAGACGATGAGCGTGAGCGCGGCACACCCCGCCCCACCGCCGCCAGGGCGCCGCTGGGGCGTGGTCGTGCTGTGGGCAGTGCTGATGGTGGCTGCGCTCGTGCAGATCCTGCGCACGCCGTTCAGCACCGATCTCAGCGCCTTCCTGCCCGCCAACCCCGACGCGCAGCAACGCCTGCTGATCGAACAGCTGAAGGCCGGCGTGCCCGCCCGCACGCTGCTGCTGGCCATCGAAGGTGGGCAGGCCCCGGAACGCGCCGATGCTTCGCGCGCGCTGGCAGGAGCCATGCGCGCCAGTGGCCTGTTCGAGCAGGTGCAGAACGGCGAAACCTCCGCCTACGGCGAGATCGGCAGCTGGCTTGTCGACAACCGCTACCAGCTCAGCCCGGCAGTGACCGCCCAGCGCTTCACGGCCGACGGCCTGCGCGAAGGCATCAACGAGCCCCTGTCGCTGCTGGGCCCTCCGGCCGGTGGCGCCGTCAAGCCGCTGCTGGAGCGCGACCCCACGGGCGAGACGGTGCGCATCGCCGAAGGGCTGATCCCCAGCAGCGCGCCGCGCAGCGAAGAAGGCGTCTGGGCATCGCGCCAGGGCGCCCGCGCGTTGCTGGTGGCCACCGTGCGGGCCCCGGGCGCCGATCTGGACGCCCAGGCCGTGGCCATCCAGCAGGTGCGCGCGAGTTTTGCGGCTCAGAACAAGCCCGGGCTGAAGCTGCTGGTCAGCGGCGCGCCGGTGTTCGGCGTGGACAGCCGCGCGCAGATCGAAAAGGAGATCCACTGGCTGGCCACCGCCGGCACGGTGCTGGCCGGTGCGCTGCTGCTGGTGGCATTTGGCTCGGTACTGGCGCTGGGCGTGGCGTTGCTGCCGGTGGCCAGCGGCGTGCTGGTGGGCATTGCGACCGTCAGCCTGATGTTCGGCGGCGTGCACGCCATCACGCTGGGCTTTGGCACCACGCTGATCGGCGAGGCCGTGGACTACGCCATCTACTACCTGATCCAGGCCCGGGCCGGCGGGTTCTTCCACTGGCAGCGCGCCAGCTGGCCCACCATGCGCCTGGGGCTGCTGACCAGCGTGTGCGGCTTCGCGGCGCTCGTCTTCTCCGGCTTCCCGGGCCTGGCCCAGCTGGGTGTGTTCTCGGTGGCAGGCCTGGTGGGCGCAGCCGCCTTCACGCGCTTCGTGATGCCTTCGCTGATGCCGCAGGGTGCCCGCGGCAAAGGCCTGCGTCGGCCTTTGGGCCGTCTGGGTGCGGGGCTGATGAAGGCCCTGCCGCGCTGGCGTTGGCCCTTGCTGGCGCTGGCCGCCGCTGCTGCGGTGGTGCTGCTGGCACGTGGCGACCTGTGGCGCGCCGAACTCAGTTCGCTGAGCCCGATCTCCCGGCAAGCCTTGGACCTCGACGCCAGCCTGCGGGCCGACCTGTCCGCCGGCGATGCCCGCACCCTGG
>DAORNK010000605.1:0-248 GCA_035440985.1 Rubrivivax sp.
GCAGGCTGTGGCCGGCATGCAGGCGGCGGAAGTCTTCCAGCGCCAGCGCGGCCGCGGACCAGTCCTTCAGCGCGATCAGCGTGGCCGCGCGGTCGTACAGCGCGCTGGCGCGCAGCGCAGCGGTGGCGGCCAGCGGTGGCAGGATGGCGACCCGCGCGAAGTGGCCCGCCGCATCGCGCGTGCGGTTCTGTTCGCGTGCCAGTTCACCTTGGCGGTAGATGGCCGCAGCCTGGCGCTGCACGAAGGCT
>DAORNK010000605.1:315-2006 GCA_035440985.1 Rubrivivax sp.
GGCTTGCGCCTGGGTCCTGCTATCGAAGGCCTGGTGGGCGATGACCACCCAGGCCACGCGCCGTGCTTCGGCCGGTGCGGGCGGTTGCAGGGCCAGGGCCTGGCGCGCCACGGTCAGGGCGCGTGGACCCTCGCCCAGCGTGTCGAACTGCTGCGCCGCATTGGCCAGCACGGTGCCGGTGCGTGGGTCATCGCCAAAGGCGGCTGCAAAACGCAGTGCGCTCTCGGCGGCCTGGCGCTGCAGCGGCGTGCGGTCGGCGGCGGCCTTTTCCAATGCAGCGTAGGCCAGCAAGGCGCTGTAGCCGGCATCGGCGCCCCGCGCGGTGCCGGGTGCGTGGTAGGCCACGGATTCGTATTCCACGGCCGCATCGGCGTGGCGTTGGTTCTCGAACAACAGCTCGGCCAGCAGAAAGCGCTGCTGCGCCGCGGCCGGCCCGGCGGGCATCGCCGCCAGGAGCTGGCGGTACCACGTCACGGCTTCATCCACCTCGGCCGCGGCACGGCTCTTCTGCGCCAACGCGTGGTGGTGTTGCGCCAGCTCGGCCAGATGCGTCTGCACCAGGGGCTGCGCCATCTGCCAGCCGGTGGGGTTGGCGCGACGGAATTCGCTGTCGGCGCCGTAGCGTTGCACATGGTCCTTCTTGGCGGCCAGGGCCAGGGTGGCGAAGCCGCTGCTGGCGTAGATCTCCACCACGCGCGCCTGCAGCAGCGGCGCCTGCGCATGCAGCGGCTGGCGGCGCACGAAGGCGGCCAGCGTGTCGGCGGCGTCCTTGATGCGCTCCTGCTTGCCGTACAGGTCGGCCAGCTGGAGGTAGACGCGGTACTGGTAGCTCTCGCGCAACGGGCTGTCGATGTGGGCGGGAATGCTTTCCGCGCCTTGCAGGCTGGCCAGGCTCAGGCTCAGCACGCGGAAGCTGTCTTCGACCAGCTCGCGGTCGGCGCGGCTCAAGGCCCGCACGGCGGCCAGGTCGGGCTGGTCGCGGTCGGCCGCATCCAGGTGGCCCAGCCTGGCGTCCAGCACGCCGAAGAAGGGTTTCAGCGCTTCTTCGATGCGGCCCAGCTTGAACAGCGACCAGCCCTGCATGTACAGCGCCCGTTCGTGGAAGGGCGTGCGCGTGGGCTGGCGCAGCACGGTGGCGTAGGCGGCTTCGGCGGGGGCGTACTGGCGCATGGCAAAGAGCATCTCGCCGCGGCGGAAGTGCGCTTCTTCGGCGTGCATCGTGGCCGGATGATCCTGCACGAGTTTCGTCAAGGTCTGCAGCGCAGCTTCGAGCTGGCCGCCTTGCTCCTGGGCGCGTGCCAGCTGGTACAGCACACGGTCGTTGCGCGGATCCTTGGGGTAGGCCTTGAGGAAGGTCTCGTAGCGTTCGATGGCGACGCGGTAGTCGGGGATCTCGGCGCCGCCGCCGCTGGCCTCGGCGGCACGCCGATCGGCGGCGTCCATCTCCAGGTCACCCAGGCGGCGCAGGGCCTCGGGCCGCTGGGGTGCGCGGGGTGCGGCGTTGAGGAACTGCTGGTAGGCGGCGATGGTGCGTGCTTCGTCCAGTGCCGGCAGCGCGCCGGGTGCGTCGGGCTGGATCTCGATGCGGCGGCCGGCCAGGCTGGCCAGGGTCGGTTGGTCATCACCGGGCAGGGTTCCGGGGCCGGCGCAGGCAGCCAGAAGGCCAAGCGCGGCCAGGGCGATGGGGCTGT
>DAORNK010000606.1:0-290 GCA_035440985.1 Rubrivivax sp.
CGCGCGCCGGGTGTGGCTCGTCGTCGGCAATGAGCGCCGTGGTGGCGGTGTCGACGCCCGCGTTCATCGGGCGGGTACCGCGCCGGCGGCGGGCCAGTCGGTCGGGCCGATGCGGCGCAGCGTCATCTCGAAGGTGCGCACCGGTGGCTGGCCCGGCAGCACGCGCTCGCCGGTCTCGGTCCAACGGTCGCCCTCGATCACGGCCACGTGGCGAACCGTCACCGGGCCGAAGCTTATCGTCCAGGCGAAGCCATCGGCCCGGGCCTCGAAGTCGAAGTCGCCTTGCTGGC
>DAORNK010000606.1:300-1991 GCA_035440985.1 Rubrivivax sp.
GTGGGAGTGCATGCGGTAGCGGCCCGTGCCCGGCACGAACGACACCACGGCGAAGGCGTTGAAATCGAGCCGCTCGTCGGGCCCGTAGCCGCGCCCCTCGATGACCTTGACCGTGCCGCCGAGCATCGCGCCGACGCGTTCGGTCTGCACCTGATCGCGCTGCACGCCGCCAGGCAGCGTGACCCTGGCGGTACCACGCCACAGGCCGTCCATCGGGGCCAGCACGGCCATCGCCTGACGCTGCGCGGCCTGCAGCGCGGCGCTGTCCGGTGCCTGGGCCGTTGCCAGGGCGGGTGCTGCCAGGTGCATGCACAGCAGCAAGGGGGCCAGTCGCAGGGCAGGGTTCATGGGGCATCTCCGCTGGGTGGCTTCGGGGGCTGGGGTGCTGCGTCGCCAGGCTCAGGGCGCGGCCGCCTCGGCGGGCAGCCGTATCACGGCGTGCGTGCCCGTGCCGGTGGTCGACAGTTCCAGGCTGGCAGCGCTGCCGTAGCGCGACTGCAGCCGGCTGCGTACGTTGTCCAACGCGATGCCATGGCCACCGCCGCGCGGCGGCGGGGCTCCAAAACCGAGGCCGTCGTCGTGCACTTCCAGCACCAACCAGGGGCCGTCGAGCTGCGCGCGCAGGCGCACATGGCCGCCATCGATGGCCGGCTCCAGACCGTGCACGACCGCGTTCTCCACCAGCGGTTGCAGCAGCAGCGGCGGCACCGGCACGGCGCGGGCGAGGTCGTCGGCCTCGATGCTGTAGCGCAGCCGGTCCTCCATGCGGGCCTGGGCCAGGCGCAGGTAGTTCTCGGCGAGGTCGAGTTCCTGGGCCAGCGGGCCTTCGTCGCGGCGCAGACTGCCCAGCGCCGTGCGCAAGTACTCGGTGAAGGACAGCAGCACGCGCCGGGCCTTGGGCAGGTCGTGGTCCATCAGCGAGATCACGTTGGCCAGCGTGTTGAACAGGAAGTGGGGCTCGATCTGGCCCTGCAGCAGGCGCAACTGGGCTTCGGTGGCGCGGCGCTCGGCGTCGTGGCGGCGTGCCGCGCTGGCAAAGAAGACGTAGAACACGACGACCAGCATCAGTGCGAACAGGATCATCCCGGCCCACACGTCGGCGGCCCCCGGCCGGTGCCGGAAGATGGCCATGTTGGAGCCGGCCAGCCACAGGCCCAGCGGCCAGCCCACGACGACACAGATCAGCGGCACGCCGGCGAAGAACAGCGCGCGCTGCCAGGCCTGCCAGCGCCGCACCGCGGCTGGCCCGCCGACCATAGGGCCCAGGATGTCGAAGGCCACGTGGATGATCACGCCGATGGTCAGGCTGACCACCAGGTTGCGTCCGTACCAGCCGGCCCAGGCAGCCAGGTCGTACCAGGCGAAGCCGGTGTCGCGCGTCTTCACCAGGTAGCCCATGATGGCGAAGGCGGCTGCCATGGCCGCGCAGAAGAGCAGCGTCCACAGCCACTGCAGCCAACGCGGCCCTACGCTCACCAGCCCGCCGCCGAGCCAGGCCTGCCACGAGGCCCTGAGCAGTGTGCGGTCGATCTTCATGCGGCCGCAGTGTAGGCAGCGGCCTGCCATGGCGGGCCGGGCGCCCGACGGCCGGCAAGCCGGGCCGACGAATCACCATCTGGCGGCGCGGGCCGCGCCGCCGTGCTGGGCCTGAAAACGCCGGGGACCGCGGGGGGCGCTGCCTACAATCGCCC
>DAORNK010000607.1:0-1987 GCA_035440985.1 Rubrivivax sp.
GGCGCGCACGGTCCATTGCTCGACACCGCGGCTGGCGCCCCCGTAGCCGTCGACGACGTTGCGGTTGATGTACTTGCCGAAGCCGAAGTTGACCGAAAGCGCGCCGTCGCGCGCGCAGGCCATGCCGCAGACCTTCTCGGTCCACGACAGGTCGGCCTGCAGCACGCTGGCGTGGGTCTCGACGATCTGGTGGTTAAAACCCTCGTCGGCGGCGACGAGCGGTCCGATACTGCCAGCCATGGCCCGTGCCTCCCGCGTCAGAACCCGAGCCGCGCCGCGTGCAGCGCCAGCAGCGTGGCGCCCCCGTTGCGCAGGTCCATCTCGGACTCGCGCGGCACCCAGCCGCGCTCGGTGAAGATGATGCCGATGCGCGCCATCACGTAGGCCATGCGCCACGCGGCGAAGACGTCGTAGTACGCCAGGTGCCGGGCCGAATGTCCGCTCGCGCGCTCCCAGTGCGCCACGGTTTCCTCGCGCGTGGGCAGCCCGGCCAAGCGCGGCACGCCGTAGCCGGTGGACAGCGACTCGTCGAGCATCAGCCACCACGCAAGGTCGTCCACCGGGCTGGCCAGCGTGGCCTGCTCCCAGTCGAGCGCGCCGACGACCTGGCCGTCGCGGCAGACGCAGTTGCCGAGCTTGGCATCGCCCCACGAGAGCACCACCGGCTCGTCGTGCGGCTGGTTCTCCAGCAGCCACTGCTGGGCGCTGCGCAGGTGCGGATAGGGTCGCCCCAGGTTTTCGGCCCAGGCCACGGCGTCGCGGTAGTAGGCGAGCTGCTTCTGCAGCGGCGTCAGCCCCTGCTGCGGGCGCAGGAAACCCAGGCCTCGCGCACGCCAGTCCACCTTCGCCACGGCGGCGATGGTGTCGATGCCGCTGAACCAGTGCCGGCGCAGCGCTTCGGTGCCGAGGTCGTGGAACCAGCCTTCCAGGTGGTAGAGCGGGTTCTCGTTCGGCACCCGGCCATCGATGCGCTGCATCAGGAAAAACGGCGCACCGAGCGGCGCGGCATCGGTCTCCAGCCCGAGCAGGCGCGGCACCGGCACGCCGCTGCCGGCCAGCGCCTCCATCACGCGGTACTGGCGCACGACGTCGCAGTCGGGAAAGACGGAACTCGTGGCCGGCTGCATGCGCAGCACGAAGGGCAAGGACTGGCGCTCGTCGCCTTGCAGCCAGCCGAGTTCACCGAGCACGGTGACGTTGGAGTACCCGGCATCGGAGCGCACGAGCCCGGTCACCGTGTGCGCGTCGCGCTGCGGATGGCGGCGCTGCAACCAGCCGGCCAGCCGCTGTGCCAGTCGTTCGAGGTCGTCGGGCAGCGTGAGCATCGGCGTGCGTGCCTTGCAGTGCAGATGTGCGGGGAGCAGCTGCGTCTGGCGCAACTGCGTCGGGAGGCTGCACTGTCGGGGACTGCCGCGCCCGGGTCTCCCCCCGAACGGACTACATGACACCCCTGCCCGCAGCAGGGCCGTGCCCGGGCGGGTATGTCACGCGGCCTTGGGTGATAGCGGCTCCGGCTGGCCCGTGGCCGCCTCGCCCGGTGTCGGGGCGATGCCTTGGCGCGCGCACCAGCGCGTGTACTGCAGCTCGAGGTAGCGCTGCAGCGCCTCCACGGTGCGGTCGGCGCGCGGCGAGTGCGGCACGTCCCAGCCGTGCTGGGCGTAGGGCAGCTCGGCGTAGACCACTTCGCCCGGATAACGCGCGCGCAGCTGCTCGACGAACCATCGCGCCTCGGCCAGCGGGATCAGCACGTCGTGCGTGCCGTGCAGCACCAGGAAGGGCGGTGCTTCGGCGGCATCCAGCTTGCCGAGGTGGCTGGTGGGTTGCATCGCGCGCCACAGCGCGGCATGGGCCTCGCGGGTGCCCGGCATCACCTTCGTGGCCATGTAGTCGGCGAAGTGCTCGTCGGGCCGGCTTTCACTGAGCAGGTCGTACTTGCCGTACAAGGGCACCACGCCCTGCAGCCGCGTGTCGGCCTGCTCGAAGCCGG
>DAORNK010000608.1:0-1984 GCA_035440985.1 Rubrivivax sp.
ACCGATGGTGAGCACGCTGCCGGCGCCG
The DNA here is from genome assembly GCA_035440985.1 of Rubrivivax sp. Taxonomy (GTDB): domain Bacteria; phylum Pseudomonadota; class Gammaproteobacteria; order Burkholderiales; family Burkholderiaceae_C; genus Rubrivivax. Next base: position 29 of record DAORNK010000608.1, read on the forward strand.
TCGACGTTGAGCCGGTTGTTGCCGTTGTTGTCGGCGAAGACGATCGAGCCGGTGCCCGACAGCGTCTGCGTGCCCTGGAAGTTCAGGTAGCTGCCGCTGCCCACGCTGACCGTGCCACCGAGCGCCAAGCCGCCGGTCACCCGCTGTGACACCTGGCCCGCCCCGGCCATGTCCATGTTGCCGGCCAGCGTCACGCCGTTGAGGAGATTGCCGCCCGAGAAGCCCTGCACCGCGACCTTGCCGGTGCCGCTGGTGTTGATGGTGCCGCCGGTGAAGGAAGTGCCGAACTGGTTGATGACGCTGCCGTTGCCGACATTGATGACGCCGCCGGCGTTGTTGACGTTGCCGAACACCTGCAGCGCCGCCGTGCTTGCGCCGCCGACGTTGATGACACCGGTGTTGGTGGTGCCGCCCGCGCCCAGCGTAAGCAGGAAGGCGTCGATGTTGATCTGGCCAGCGTTGTTGAGCGTGTTCACCGCCTGTGACGTGTTCACCGTCACCACGCCAGCGCCGCCGATGACGGCCGTGTCGGCGCCGCCCGGCACACCGCCCGGGTTGCCGTTGCCGGCGACGCAGTTCAGCCAGTTGGCCAGCGCGTCCCAGTTGCCGTTGGCGGCATTCCAGGTGCAGACCGCCGCGCTGGCCGGCGTGGATGCCAGCGTGCCCACCAGGGCGGCAGCGGCCAGGGCTACGGACGAGCGGGTGAAAGCGGGTTGGCGAGCGCGCATGGGGTTCTCCGTTGCAAGGCGTTGCCTGGACTTTGGAGAGCGACCGTTAGTCAATCGTTAGCTGAAGGGGCGCACCGAGGCATGGAACTGGGCGCTTGGGGCACCGAACCTCCCCGCGATCAGGGGGGGCACCACCGATTTGCGGGGGGTGAAACGATGTCGTGCAGGGTGGCCAGGGGGCCGGTTCAGGGGTTGCAGGCCGGCCCGGCAGCCGACCGGATGCGACTGCGCATAATGGCCGACGACCATCGGCGGCCCGCATCCATGCCCTCCCTTCCCCTGTTCACGGCCCCGGCCCGCTTCGACACCCCCGAAGCCGCGCTGGCGCAGGTGCAAACCATCTACCGCAACAGCACCGAGCACCTGCGCGATGCCTTGCAGCGTTTCGTCGCCGGTGAGGACATGGGCCGCGTGCGCGCCTTCTATCCCTTCGTGCGCGTGGCCACCAGCACGGTGGCGCGGGCCGACTCCCGCCTGAGCTATGGCTTCGTGGCCGGCCCCGGCACCTACGAAACGACACTCACGCGGCCGGACCTCTTTGCCAGCTACTACGCAGAGCAGTTCCGGCTGCTGCTGAAGAACCACGGCGTGAGCCTGGAGGTGGGCACCAGTTCATCGCCGATACCGGTGCACTTCTCGCTGGCCGAGAACGACCATCTGGAGGGCTCGATGCCGGCCGAGCGGCGCTTGCTGCTGCGCGACCTGTTCGACCTGCCGGACCTGGCCGCGATGGACGACGGCATCGCCAACGGCACGCACGAGGCCGGGCCGGGCGAAGCCGAACCGCTGGCCCTGTTCACCGCGCCGCGGGTGGATTACTCGCTGCACCGCCTGCGCCACTACACGGGCACGGTGCCCGAGTACTTCCAGAACTTCGTGCTCTTCACCAACTACCAGTTCTACGTCGACGAGTTCATCGCGCTGGGCCACGCCTTGATGTCCGACCCGGCCAGCGACTACGACGCCTTCGTCGAGCCCGGCAACGTGGTGACCCGGCGCGCCGGCGGCGCGGCCCCGCCCGCCGGGGAATCGGGCGCCACCCCGCCGCGCCTGCCGCAGATGCCGGCCTACCACCTGGTGCGGCCCGACAGCAGCGGCATCACGATGGTCAACATCGGTGTCGGGCCGGCCAATGCCAAGACCATCACCGACCACATCGCCGTCCTGCGCCCCCACGTCTGGTTGATGCTGGGCCACTGCGCCGGCCTGCGCAACAGCCAGCAGTTGG
>DAORNK010000609.1:0-311 GCA_035440985.1 Rubrivivax sp.
GGTGTGATCGGGGCTCATCGCGGGTCCTGGGTCAGTTTGCCGGCGGGGCGAGGTCGAGTAGCGCGGCGCGGGCGCGGTCAAGGAATTCGGCCTTGGTTTCGCCAGGGCCCAGCGTCAGGGGTGCGCCAAAGGTCAGCGTGCAGAGAAGCGGCACCGGCACTATCGCACCCTTGGGCATCACCCGGCCGAGGTTCTCGATCCACACCGGAACAAACTCCGCCCGCGGCATCGCCTGGGCGAGATGGAAGATGCCGCTCCTGAAGGGCAGCAGCGCTTCGCCGAGATTGCGCGTGCCCTCGGGGAACAGGATC
>DAORNK010000609.1:397-1969 GCA_035440985.1 Rubrivivax sp.
TCCACCAGCACGGCGTGGAAGACCTCGTTGATCAGCCAGCTCTTGAAGCGGCTGCCGAGCCAGTAGTCTGCCCCGGCGACCGGGCGCGTCTGTGCCCGCAACTCGGCCGGCAACGCCGCCCAGATCAAGACGAAATCGCCATGGCTGCGGTGGTTGGCAAAATACACGCGCAGCTTCGCTTCGGGCTCGCAGTCCTGCCACAGGGGGCGCACGCCGGTGAGCAGCTTGGCGAAGTTGCACAACAGCAGGCCAAACAGTCTTTCGATCATGGCTCGTCGCTTCGCAAGAATGGCAGTCAGGGCCAAAGGGCAATGACGGTTAGGCCAAGTTGCAGGGTAGCGCAGGCAGCCTGCCACACCAGCAACCGGATGGCGCCGCGTCGCCGTTCGGCGAGATCCGCCTCGACGGAAGCGGCCGGCGGCGTCTGTCGACCCACGCGCACATCGAATGCTGCCAGATCGGCAGCCGGTGCAAGCGGATGATGCCAGCGCGATGCCCAGAGGCGGAAGATCCCGGCGTCGAAACGCACGCGCTGTGCAAGAACCCCCTGTACAGACGCCATCACGACCGTGCCGACGAGTGCCGGCCAATGTACCGGGTGCCCCTTCAGCCAGACGACGGCCGTCATCAGCAGCATCATGCCGCTCGCCCAGGCGAGTGACCGGCCGCTGTCGAGCAGACCGGCGGTGACGGCAGCATCGGCCGCCAGGCGCGGCGTGATGTTATCGTCGGTGGGCATCGCGCAAACCCTTGAGCAGAGTGACGTGCGCGTCGGAAAACACGACCTGTGATCGCGCGGCCTTGACCCGGGCGATCGCCGCTTCGACTGAATCGCAACGGCCGCTTTGCAGCAGCCATGCGGCCACGGTGAGCGCGCTGCGCGAATACCCCAGCGCGCAGCAAACCAGGACCTGGCCACCCTTCGCGACGGCGGCGTCCAGCATCGAGGCGGCATGACGCAGGGTCGCCAGTGACGGGACGACCAGATCGAGCATCGGGACGCTGTGCGATCGGGCCACCCTGCGCGGTGTGTCGAATTCGGCGGTGACATCAACGACGGCATCGAAGCGATGCCGGGCCAGTTCGGCAGGGGTCGGCAGGCGGCCCAGCCAGACCGTGTCAGCGACCTGATCGGGTGCGGGTTTTCGGCGCGTCCACCACCGGCTGTTGATCCATGCCCCCAGCCGGTAGGGCGCCGTCAGCCAGCGCACGGCGACACTCTGGCGGCCATCGTGCTTCTGAAAGCCAACGACGCCGGCCCAGGCGTAGTTGACCGCCACCAGCGCGAGTGCCACCGCCGGCCACGCAGCGAACATCGCCCAGCCGCCCTGCACCGCTAGCAGCAGGCAGACCATGGCGCCGGCAAGATACCCCAGGGCGAGGCGCGGGCGCGTGGCCTCGCTGTTGCCACACAACAGCGGTGGGGTGCCGCGATCGGGCCACAGCCACAGGCACAGCAGCCCCACCAGCACACCGGTCGGCAGGTCAATGAAATGGTGTTGCCAGGTCGTCAATACCGAGGCAGCCACCAGCACCGCCCACGCATTCCAGACGATGCGGCGGCCGGGCGAG
>DAORNK010000610.1:0-1963 GCA_035440985.1 Rubrivivax sp.
ACGCGGCAGATGGCCTGGAACAGGCCGTGGTCCTGCATGCTCTTGTCGATGTAGAGGTAGGTGCAGCTCGGCGCGTCGAAGCCCGTCAGCAGCTTGTCCACCACCACCAGCAGCTTCATGTTGGCCGGCTGCTCCTTGAAGAGCTTCTTGGCGTGGTCCTCGTAGGTCTCGGTCCTGGACTTGCCAGGCTGCGCGTCCACGCCCTTCAGCAGCGCGGTGTAGGTGTCGTAGAGGAACTGCTTGTCGGTCTGCGTGTTGGCGCCGGTCTCCTCCAGCGTCACGTCCCTGGCGAGCGGGTTGTACGAGGTGACCACCGCGCATTGGCCCTTGAAGGCGGTCTTCTGGAACAGTTCGAAGTACTTGCACGCCTCGTAGATGCTCGACGCCACGAGGATCGCGTTGCCCCGCTGGCTCGAAAGGCGCGGCTTCACGCCGAAGTCGAACACGATGTCGTCGACCACGCGCTCCATGCGCGAGCGAGAACTGAGCACGTTCTGCATCGTGCCCCACTGCTCGCGCAGCGCCGCCTTCTGCCAGCTGTTCAGGCCCGTGGTCTTGGCATCGAACCACTGGTCGATCTTGGCCTGCGAGCCCAGGCTCTGCTCGATGTCGCGCGCCTCGTACACCAGGTCGAGCACGACGCCGTCTTCCACGCCCTCGCTGAACTTGTAGGTGTGGATGTAATCGCCAAAGACCTCGCGGCTGGTCTGCGCGTCCTGTTTCAGCAGTGGCGTGCCGGTGAAGCCGATGAACGCCGCGCCCGGCATCAGCGCCTTCATCGTCTTGTGCAGCTTGCCGCTCTGCGTGCGGTGGCACTCGTCGACGAAGACGAACACTTCGCCGACGGTGGGGCTGGGCCGCGCGGCAAGCTCCTTGATGAACGCGTCGAAGTCGTCCACGCCTTTGCGGCCGAACTTGTGGATCAGCGAGCACAGCAGCCGCGGCGTGGCCTGGCCAAGCTGGCTCATCAGATCCTGGCCGCTGCTGGTGCGCTTGATGGGTTCGCCGGCTTCGGTGAACACGCCCTCGATCTGCTTGTCCAGTTCATCGCGGTCGGTGACGATCACCACGCGCGCGTGGGGCCGGTTCTCCAGGATCCACCTGGCCAGCAGCACCATCACGATGCTCTTGCCGCTGCCCTGCGTGTGCCAGAGGATGCCGCCCCGGTTGCCGGTGCGGGCGCTGACGCGCTCCTGCGCCGCCTTGATGCCGAAGTACTGGTGCACGCGCGGCAGCTTCTTCACGCCGCCGTCGAAGAGCACGAAGTCGTGCATCAGCTCGACCAGCCGCGCCTTGGCGCACATCTTCAGCAGGTACTTGTCGAGCTTGAAGCGGCGGTTGTCGGCCTCGTCTTCCTTCCACTTCAGGAAGTACTTCTCCGGCGTACCGACGGTGCCGTACTGCAGCCCCTCGGAATCGTTGCCCGCGAAGACGAACTGCACCGTGCTGAAGAACCAGGCGTTGAACTCCGGGGACTGGTTCGACAGGTTCTGCCGGATGCCGTTGCCGATGGAGGTGCGGCTGTTCTTCAGTTCCACCACGCCGACCGCGATGCCGTTGACGTACAGCACCAGATCGGGCCGCCGCTCGTGCCCGCCCAGCCCGCCGCGCAGCGTCACCTCCTCGGCAATGGCGAAGTCGTTGGCCAGCGGGTTGGCCCAGTCGATGAGCCTGACCGTCTCGGTCGCCTTGCCGGCCTCGGTCTTCACCGGGACTCCGTAGCGCAGCAGGCTGTAGGCGGCCTTGTTGTTGTCGTAGAGGCTGCGGTTGGGGTTGTCGGCCTCGGTGCGCAGCAGGTAGAGGGCGCGGCCGATCTGATCCGGCGAATATCCCGCATTGCCCAGCCAGGAAGTGAGCAGGCCCTCCTCGATGTTGCTGTTGCCGGCGCGGTCGGTCCAGTCGCCCAGCGCGCGATAGCCCAGTTCGTCGCGGAACAGGGCGAGCACGCGGTTCTGCGTGGCGC
>DAORNK010000611.1:0-1955 GCA_035440985.1 Rubrivivax sp.
CAGCCTCGTCAAGGCGCAGGAGCAGTGGCGCGCGCTGCAGCGCGGCCAGGCCGATGACGGCCGGCGGCGCGATCAGGATGAACACCGCCGGGCGCAGCCGCTCGGGCCACAGGCCCGCCACGGCCACCCGCACCAGCAGCATCACCAGCACCACGGGCCAGAACAGCAGCCCAATGCCGAACTGCGCGGTGGCCCATTCGGTGTGGCCCAGCGGCACGCCGGCCAAGGGCACCAGCACGTTGCCCACGATGGGGATGAACAGCGCCGGCGTGACCGTGGCCCACTGCAGGCCGCCAGCCTGGTTGCCGCGCCACCAGCGCGACAGCACCCAGGCCGTGACCCAGAGCTGGCCCAGGCTGCCGGTCCACCACAGGCCCTGCGCCAGCACATCGGGCCCGCGCAGCGCCACGCTGACGGTGGCCAGCAGCAGCAGCGAAATGGGCATGGCCGCGACGAACGGGTGGCGCACCGGGTGGTTCAGGTCTTCGGCCCAGGCGGCAGGGTAGCGTTGCCGTCGGACCAGGGTGGCCACGGCGAGCACGGCAAACACCAGCGCGGCCAGCGCGCCGATGACCAGCGCAGCGGCGCCGGCCATTTCGCCCATCAGCGGTGTGGCACGGTGCCAGGCCAGTGCAAGGCCGCACAGGCCCATGACCAGGCTGTACCAGGGCGTGCCCACGAACTTGAGCGGGGTGGGGTGGTGAGGCATGGCGGATTCGCGCGGCCCCTCGGGCCGCGGGGGAAGGCCGGGCACAGGCCCGACGGGGTTCAGCCCAAGCGCGTGCAGGCGCCTGGGCCTTCGGCAGCCGCTCGCAGCCATACAGATGGCTGCTCGGTGCGGCCTCAGCGGATTTTGCCCAGCAGCTCCTGCACGTCGTCCAGCACCGATTCGATCTGGGCTTCGGGCCCGGCTTCAGCGGCGCCCGTGGACAGGCGGTGGCTCAGTTCCTGCTGCATGAAGCACACCGTCATGCGCACATAGGTGCTGTCCAGCGCCTTGCGCACGGCCGCCATCTGCGTGGCGATGTCCATGCAGCTCTGACCTTCCTCGATCATGCGCTGGATGCCGCGCAACTGGCCTTCGGCCCGCTTCAAGCGGTTCAGCAGATCGGTGCGCGTCTTGGTGTCGGCCAGTTCGGACATGTTGCAGCTCTCCCCTGTCGGTCTCGAAAGCGTGCCCATTCTGACTTGCCTTTCCACGGTGTGTGTAGGGGGGCCGGTTTCTCAGCGCGCGCAGACGGCCTTTTCGTCGGGAACACCCAACTTGCGCAGGATGAAGCCCATCGGGCAGACGTTGGTGAAGCCGAACTGCAGCAGGTTGGCGCCGACGAAGGCGGTGAAGGCCAGCCACCAGCTGTTGACGAAGATCGGGCTGCCCTGCACGCCCAGGGCCAGCGACAGCAGGATGAAGCTGCCAGCGAAGATGTGGATGAGTCGGTCGACGGTCATGGTGTTCAGGCTCCAGAGGTTGTGGTTTCGAGCCGGCGCCGGTTCGCCGCGTAGTACAGGACCGGGATGACCACCAGCGTGAGCAGGGTGGACACGAAGATGCCGAACAGCAGGCTGATGGCCAGGCCGTTGAAGATGGGGTCGTCCAGGATGAACAGCGCGCCGGTCATCGCGGCCAGGCCGGTCAGCGCGATGGGCTGGGCGCGCACCGCGGCGCTGTTGACCACGGCTTCCTTGAAGGCCACGCCTTGCGCCACCTGCAGGTCGATGAAGTCCACCAGCAGGATGGAATTGCGCACGATGATGCCGGCCAGCGCGATCATGCCGATCATGCTGGTGGCCGTGAAGCTGGCGCTGAAGAGGGCATGGCCCGGCATCACGCCGATGATGGTCAGCGGGATGGGTGCCATGATGATCAGCGGGGTCAGGTAGGGGTTGGGTGCCCCCTCGGCCCCGCTGCGCGGCGCCGGCCCCCCGAGGGGGTCGGGCTTGCTTGGGGCGGCCCG
>DAORNK010000612.1:0-1946 GCA_035440985.1 Rubrivivax sp.
ATTTGGCCCTATGCAGGGGCCTACGCGGGCACGATTCATATCTTCACAAGCTCTGGGCCGCGGCCCACTCGACGCGGTTGCGGCCGCCGCGCTTGGCCCTGTACAGCGCCGTGTCGGCACGTTGCAGCCATTGGGTGGCGTCCTCGCCGACGACCCACTCGGCGGCCCCCACCGAGATCGTGACCTGGCCGCGCAGCTCGTCGCCCTGCGCGTTGCGCACCCGCGCATTGGCCACCTGGTTGCGCAGCCGCTCGGCCAGTGCCTGCGCTTCGTCCAGCCGGTGGGCGCGCAACAACAGCGCGAACTCGTCACCACCAAAACGTGCCACGCTGTCACCCGGCGCGGCCACGGTGCGCAGCACACGCGCCATCGCGCGCAGCACTTCGTCACCGAAGGTGTGGCCGTAACCGTCGTTGATCTGCTTGAAGTTGTCCACGTCCAGCAGCAGCAGGCAGGCGCGGCTGGGCTCGCCGCTGCGCACCTGGGCCAGGCAATCGGACACCGCGCGGTCAAAGGCACGGCGGTTGAGCAGCTGCGTCAAACCGTCGAGTTCGGCTTCCTGCCGCGCCTGCTCCAACTCTCCACGCAGGCGTTCGATCTCGCCGCTGTGCTGCGCCAGCAGGGCCGAGACCTGCTGAATCGACTGATGCGTCTGCGCACTGGCCTGGCGCATGTCCACCACCGCGTTGCCCAAGGCCAACGGTTCCGGCGGGTCGCTCAGACGGGTCTCGAAGGTGCTGAGCGAACGCCCCAGTTCGTCGTTGGCCTGGCGTGCCATCGCCGTGGATCGTGAAACCGCCTGGGTCAGCCCCAGGACCTGGTGCAACGCTTCCAGGGTCGGACCGTCGTCACGCTGCGCCAGGTGCGCCACGAACAGCTCACGCGTCCGCTCCTGACCCAGCAGGCCGCCCTTGGCCGTCACCTCGTCCAGTTGCCGCTTCAGGTCAGGCGACCCGCCAGCGGCGTAGTCGTACCAGACGGCGTAACTGACCGGATCCAGCACGGCTGCGTGCTTGCCCATCAGCGAGACGGCTGCGCGCAGGCAGGCCAGGCTGCGTTCACGGTCATGCAGGTAGTCCATGCGGGCGTGTGTTCTTCGTTTCACTGCGGCACGCCATCGCCGGCAGTGGGGTCCGGCGCCAGGGCGCAGGCACCACGATCACCCACTTTGGAATGGCTTGTCCGCTATTTTGTGGTCGTTTCCCGGTCCCTGCCCCGAAGCGGCCCTACTTTCTGTCGGCTGCTGCGCGCTCCTGGCTCTACGCAGGCCACAGGGCCGTGACCCAGGCCACCACCACCAGCACCAGGCTGAGCATCACCGCAGCGCTGCCCAGGTCCTTGGCGCGCCCAAGCAGCGGGTGGTGCTCCACGGAGAGGGCGTCGGCCAGCGCTTCGATCGCCGAGTTCAGCAGTTCGACGATCCACACCAGCACGACGCTGCCCACCATCACCAGCCACTGCCAGCGCCCTGGGGCCAGCCAGGCCGCCAGGACCACCAGCGGCAGGCCCAGCGCCAGTTCCTGCCGGAAGGCGGCCTCGTGGCGCACCGCCGAACGCAGGCCGGCGGCCGAGTAGCGAAACGCGCGCCAGATGCGCACCAGGCCGCCTCGGCTCTTGTAGGCGGATTCGGGATCGGCTGGCGGCGCTGGACGGGTCATGGTCGTCGGCTGTCGTCATCCGAGGGTAGCACTGCCGCCGGCGCAGGCCGTGGGCCGAGGTCCAGTTCGACGACGAAACCGGCGCCATCGCCAGGCAAGAACAGGCCGCCGCCGTGGGCACGGGTCACCAGTTGCGCCAGCACCAACCCCAGGCCCACGGGGCGCTCGGGGCGCTCCTGCGCCAGGGCATCGCGCAGCGCCTGCAGCTGCGGCGGGGTGACCCCGGGGCCGTCGTCCTGCACGCGCAGGCACTGCGCACGCGGGGTGCTGATGCACACCTGCCGGGCA
>DAORNK010000613.1:0-1942 GCA_035440985.1 Rubrivivax sp.
GCCAGAACATGCTGGTCGCCTTCATGCCCTGGAACGGCTACAACTTCGAGGACTCCATCCTCATCAGCGAGCGCGTCGTCGCCGACGACCGCTACACCTCGATCCACATCGAGGAGCTGGTGGTGATGGCGCGCGACACCAAGCTCGGCAGCGAGGAGATCACGCGCGACATTCCCAACCTGTCGGAGCAGCAGCTCGCGCGGCTGGACGAGTCGGGCATCGTCTACATCGGCGCCGAGGTCAACCCCGGCGACGTGCTGGTCGGCAAGGTCACTCCCAAGGGTGAAACCACGCTGACACCCGAAGAGAAGCTGCTGCGCGCGATCTTCGGCGAGAAGGCGTCGGACGTGAAGGACACTTCGCTGCGTGTCGAACAGGGCACCAGCGGCACCGTCATCGACGTGCAGGTCTTCACCCGCGAAGGCATCCAGCGCGACAAGCGCGCGCAGCAGATCATCGACGACGAGCTCAAGCGCTTCCGCCTCGACCTCAACGACCAGTTGCGCATCGTCGAGGCCGATGCCTTCGACCGCATCGAGAAGCTGCTGGTCGGCAAGGCCGTCAATGGTGGCCCGCAGCGCATCGCCAAGGGCACGCTGGTCGACAAGGCCTACCTGTCCGGCGTCGAGAAGTACCACTGGTTCGACATCCGGCCGTCCGACGACGACATCGCCAACCAGCTCGAGAGCATCAAGAACTCGCTCGAGCAGACCCGCCACGGCTTCGATCTGGCGTTCGACGAGAAGCGCAAGAAGCTGACCCAGGGCGACGAGCTGCCGGCCGGCGTGCTGAAGATGGTCAAGGTCTACCTGGCCGTCAAGCGCAGGCTGCAGCCCGGGGACAAGATGGCCGGCCGCCATGGCAACAAGGGTGTGGTGTCCAAGATCACCGCCGTCGAGGACATGCCCTACATGGCCGACGGCACGCCGGTCGACATCGTGCTCAACCCGCTGGGCGTGCCTTCGCGGATGAACGTCGGTCAGGTGCTGGAAGTCCACCTCGGCTGGGCCGGCAAGGGCATCGGTCAGCGCATCGGGGACATGCTGCAGCAGCAGGCGCGCGCCAGCGAGCTGCGCGCCTTCCTCGAGGAGCTGTACAACAAGTCCGGCGGCAAGCCCGAGCAGCTGGCGGCGCTCGGCGACGCCGACATCGTCGAGATGGCCGGCAACCTGTCGCTGGGCGTGCCCTTCGCGACGCCGGTCTTCGATGGTGCGGCCGAGAGCGAGATCCGCGCCATGCTGGAGCTCGCCTACCCCGACGACATCGCCGACCGCAAGGGCCTGACCCGCACGCGCACGCAGGCCCGGCTGCACGACGGCCGCACGGGGGACGCCTTCGAGCGCCCGGTCACCGTCGGCTACATGCATGTGCTCAAGCTGCACCATCTGGTCGACGACAAGATGCACGCCCGCTCGACCGGCCCCTACAGCCTGGTCACGCAGCAACCGCTGGGCGGCAAGGCCCAGTTCGGCGGCCAGCGCTTCGGCGAGATGGAGGTCTGGGCGCTCGAGGCCTACGGCGCGAGCTACATCCTGCAGGAGATGCTCACCGTCAAGTCGGACGACGTCAACGGACGCACCAAGGTCTACGAGAACATCGTCAAGGGCGAACACGCCATCGAGGCCGGCATGCCGGAGTCGTTCAACGTCCTGGTCAAGGAGATCCGCTCGCTCGGCATCGACATCGAGCTCGAGCGCGACTGATCCCGATCAAGGCAACCCCCAGGACTACTAGGAGATTCGCATGAAGGGACTGCTGGACCTTTTCAAGCAATTCACCCCCGACGAGCACTTCGACGCCATCAAGATCGGCCTGGCTTCGCCGGAGAAGATCCGCAGCTGGTCGTTCGGCGAGGTGAAGAAGCCCGAGACGATCAACTACCGCACCTTCAAGCCCGAGCGCGACGGCCTGTTCTGCGCCAAGATCTTCGGGCCGATCAAGG
>DAORNK010000614.1:0-1940 GCA_035440985.1 Rubrivivax sp.
CGCTGCGGCTGCAGCCGGGCCTGCGGGTCCACCGGCCCCGCGGCTGTATCCAGGGCCAACACGGCGGCGACCTTCTGCGTCGGGTCGTGCAACTCCAAAGCCCGCAGGGCCGCCGTCCTGAGTTCCATCCCTAGAATTATCGGCTTTGCCCAGGCTCGCCCTGGTGCCAACCTAGGCCCGCCATGTCCGAGCTCACCCGGTTCATCTTCGAAGGCCTGCCCGTGCGCGGCATGCTGGTGCGCCTGACCGGCGCCTGGCAGGAGGTGCTGAGAAGGCGCAGCGCGCTGGGGCCGCACCCGCCGGAGGTGCGCCACCTGCTCGGCGAGATGTGCGCCGCCGGCGTGATGATGCAGGCCAGCATCCGGTTCAAGGGCGCCTTGGTGCTGCAGATCCATGGCGATGGCCCGGTGCGCCTGGCGGTGGTCGAGGTGCAGCCCGATCTGGCCCTCCGCGCCACGGCCAAGGTGGTGGGGGAGGTGGCGGCCGGCGCCGATCTGGCCGGCATGCTCAACCAGCACGGCAAGGGGCGCTGTGCCATCACGCTGGACCCGCACGACCGGCAGCCGGGTCAGCCGCCCTACCAGGGCATCGTGCCGCTGCATGGCGACCGGCGTGAACCCCTGCAGCAGGTGCAGCAGGTGCTGGAGCACTACATGCTGCAATCCGAACAGCTCGACACGCGGCTCGTGCTGGCCGCCAATGACGAGCTGGCGGCCGGGTTGCTGATCCAGCGCCTGCCGGTGCAGGGCGAGGGAAACCTGGCGGGTCGTCGCAACGAGGACGACATCGGTCTGTCGGAGGACTTCAACCGCATCGCGATGCTGGCGGCGACGCTGACGCACGACGAACTGCTGGGCCTGGGCCGCGACCAGATACTGCATCGCCTGTTCTGGCAGGAAACGATTCGCTGCTTCGACCCGCTGGCGCCCCGTTTCGTCTGCCGCTGTTCGCGCGAGCGCGTGCGGGGCATGCTGCGCGGGCTGGGCCGCGAAGAGAGCGACAGCCTGATCCACGAACGCGGCCAGGTCGAGGTGGGCTGCGATTTCTGCGGCGAGCAGTACCGCTTCGACGCGGTGGACGTGGGCGAGATGTTCACCCCGCCGCGTGACCAGCCGCCGATCGTGGACGGGGTGCATTGATGGGCTACCTGGCGCTCAGAGTGTGAGAGGCAATCCCATGCACCCGCGCCGGGGTGGCCAAAGGCCCTGAGCAAGGCGCAGCGCGCCGCCCGCACTCATGTGCGGGCAAGCGCTGCAACACCGCTCAGGGCCTTTGGGTACCCCGGCCCTTCGGGTAAGCCCCCAGAACAGCCGCGCTCGGTGTTGCCAATCCTCGCCGGGTCCCCGACCCGGCTGCGGTTGGCGCCTTGAGCGCGGCTGTTCTGGGGGCTTACGCGGGTGCATGGGATTGCCTCTCACACTCTCAGGACGCTGCACGTGCTGGCGGTGGTGCTGTGGGTGGGCGGGATGGCCTTTGCGCACTTCTTTCTGCGCCCCGCGCTGGGCGTGCTCGAACCTGCGCAGCGCCTGCGGCTCATGCACGATGTGCTGCGACGCTTTCTGAACGCCGCGCTCGTGGCCGTGCTGCTGATCCTGGCCAGCGGCACCGCGATGATCGGCATCGCGGCACGGGCAATCGCAGCGGCACCCGCGGGCTTCGTGATGCCGCCGGACTGGACGGCCATGACGGTGGTGGGTCTGGTGATGGCGGTCGTCTTCGGCCATGTCCGCTTCGTGCTGTTGCGGCGGATGGGCCTGGCCGTGCAGGCGTCGCAGTGGCCCGCCGCTGGGGCGGCAATGGCTTCGATCCGGCGCTGGGTGGCGCTGAACCTGGCGCTGGGCACCGGGCTCAGCGCCTTGGTGCTGGCCTGGTAGGTCCGGCGCCAGTCGGGGCTTCAGCGCCGTCCACGCAGCAGCGGCGCGACCGCGGCCAGCGCCTGC
>DAORNK010000615.1:0-1939 GCA_035440985.1 Rubrivivax sp.
GCCAGCGCGCTGCTGGCGTCATGCTGACGCGTGGCCAGATGCCAGGCCTGGCTTTCCATGGTCAGCGCCGCCACGCCGGCGCAACCGGCCAGGACGCGCCAGCCGTTGCGTCGAAAGCGCCATTCGATGCCCGAGGCGTCTTCGTGCATCGAGGCGACCTCGGGCAGCGTGGCGGCACGCGGGCCCCTTTCGACGGCTGCATGGGCGGGTGAGGAGAGGTCCACCGCGCGCGGCGCCCAGCGGTCGGCTGGCTCCGCCTGTACGCCGGGCCCGGCCTGCACGGTCAGGTCGAAGCTCAGTTCGGCCTGGCCATCGGCGTCTAGCCACTCGACGCGCCAGTTCACACGGTCACCCTCGCGGCGGGCATCGTTGGCCGCCGCATCGGCGGGCAGATCGAAACGTGCCTGCAGCCAGGGCGTCTGGACTCCGCCCACGGACGTGGCCTCACGGCGCTGCTCCCAGACGAGCCGGGAGCGGGGGCTCGAATCGCTGTCGTCGATGCGGTACTCGGCCAGGCGCAGCGTGACCGGGCCCAGGGCGGCGCGGGGCGAGCGCAGTTGCAGGCTCACGCTCTGCCCGCCTCGCGGCTGCGGCGGATCGCACCGCAGTTCGGCACCCTGGTGCCGCACCGCCTGGCCGGTCTGCCGCACGGCCTTGACCAGCATGCCCAGGCCCACGGCCGTGAACACCGCGAGCACGGTGACGGTGATGGCATCGGATCCCTTGGCGAGCACGCTGATGCCGGCGGACGTGCAAACCCCCAGCCAGATCAGCACGAAGAGCCACGAGCCCAGCAGTCCGCGGCTGCGGGCACGTGTCGGCTGGTGCTTGTCCATCACCGCCGCGCTCCGCACCGCCGCCCGGGCGGCGCCGTTGCGGGCAAGGAGGCAAGGGGAGGGAACTGCATGCCCGGCATGCTAGAGGAATGTGGACGGGAGAAACCCAGCCCTGCACCCAGCATGCAGCGCCCGCAGGTACATTGCGCGCTTCGGACACCATGCCTTCACGCCCCGCTTCGCCCCGAACCCTGCTGGCCCAACCGGCCGCCGCGCCCTGGGCAGACGCCCAGCGCCTCCAGGCCATCAGCCACTCGCACCAGCGTTCGCTGGCGCTGGGCGTCAGCGCCTCGGCCGTCCCCGAAATCAGCCCCGCGCCGGCGGCGGCGGTGCGTGAATCGATCGAGCAGCATCGCCGCCTGTTCCAGCAGGCCGCGCCGGTGATGGAGATGCTGTTCGAGCAGATCGTCAGCACGCACAGCATGGTCGTGCTGACCGACCCGCAGGGCACCATCCTGCATGCGGTGGGTGACAACGGCTTCCTGGAAAAGGCCCAGCGCGTGGCCCTGGCGCCGGGGGTCAACTGGAGCGAAGCCAGCAAGGGCACCAATGCCATCGGCACGGCGCTGTTCAACGAAGCGCCGACCCTGGTGCACGGCGGCGAGCACTTCGTGCGCGCCAACCACTTCCTGACCTGCTCGGCCGCGCCCATCCTCGACCACGCTGGTCAACTGCTGGGCGTGCTGGACGTGACCGGCGACCAGCAGTCCTACCACCCGCACACGCTGGCCCTGGTCAGCATGTCGGCACGCATGATCGAGAACCAGTGGATCAACGACCGCTTCCGCCACGGCCTGCGCCTGAGCCTGCACGAGCGGCCCGAGATGCTGGGCACCATGCGTGAAGGCATGCTGGCGCTGTCGCCCGAAGGGGCCATCCTGGGCGCCAACCGCAGTGCCATCGAACAACTGGGCCTGACCGTGGCGGCGCTGCGCATGATGGGCCTGGAGGCCGTGCTCGGCCTGAGCCTGGCGCGCCTGGCCGACCATGTGCGCCACGCGGGCGACCGGCCGCTGGCGGTGCAACCCCAGCATCGCATCGGCGCCCCGCTGCTGTGGCTGCGCGCGCAGTTCAACTGGCCCACGCCGTGGGCCGTGGGCGGG
>DAORNK010000616.1:0-1935 GCA_035440985.1 Rubrivivax sp.
TGCTGCGCCCGCAGCGCCCGCGCCTGCGCCGAAGCCCGCCGCTCCGCCGCCTCCGCCCGCGCCGGTCAGCGAGAAGGTCACCTTCGCGGCTGATGCGTTCTTCGATTTCGCCAAGTCCAAGCTCAAGCCCGAAGCGCAGGCCAAGCTCAGCGACCTGGTCGACAAGACCAAGGGCGTGAACCTTGAAGTCATCATCGCCGTCGGCCACACCGACAGTGTGGGTGGCGATGCGGCCAACCAGAAGCTGTCCGTGGCCCGTGCCGAAGCCGTCAAGGCCTTCCTCACGAGCAAGGGCATCGAGAAGAACCGCGTCTACACCGAAGGCAAGGGCGAGAAGCAGCCCGTGGCCGACAACAAGACCGCCGAAGGCCGCGCCAAGAACCGCCGCGTGGAAGTGGAAGTGGTCGGTACGCGCACCAAGAAGTGAAGCCGGCGGCGCCACGCGCCGCTGCTCACCTCATGAAACCCCGCTTCGGCGGGGTTTTTCATTCGGTACCATCGCTTCATGCAGAACGTCGACGCCCAGGAGCTTGCAAAGTTCAGTGATCTGGCCCACCGCTGGTGGGACGTGGACAGCGAGTTCCGGCCGCTGCACGAGATCAACCCGCTGCGCCTGGCCTGGATTGACGAACTGGCCGGCCTGCGGGGCAAGACGGTGCTGGACGTCGGCTGTGGCGGCGGCATCCTGGCCGAATCGATGGCGCGCAAGGCGGCGCACGTGACCGGCATCGACCTGGCTGCCAAGCCGCTGGGCGTGGCCCGGCTGCATGCGCTGGAGGCGGGGGTCGAGAACCTCGACTACCGCGAGATCGCCACCGAGGCGCTGGCCGCCGAGAAACCGGCGGCCTTCGACCTGGTCACCTGCATGGAGATGCTCGAGCACGTGCCCGACCCGGCCGCCGTCGTGCAAGCCTGCACCACGCTGGTCAGGCCCGGCGGCTGGGTGTTCTTCTCGACGCTCAATCGCAACCCCAAGGCCTTCTTGTTCGCCATCATCGGCGCCGAGTACCTGTTGCGCATGCTGCCCAAGGGTACGCACGAGTACGAGCGCTTCATCCGGCCCAGCGAACTGGCCCGCTGGTGCCGCGACGCGGGCCTCGGGCTGCAGGCCAGCCGCGGGTTGGAATACAACCCCTTCACCAAGCGGTACCGCCTGAGCGGCGATACCAGCGTCAACTATCTGGTGGCTTGCCGCCGGCCAGCCTGATGCCGCGTGTGGCGGCCGTGCTGTTCGACCTGGACGGCACACTGGTCGACAGCGCCCCGGACCTGGCCGGAACGGCCAACGACATGCGCGTGCAGCGCGGTCTGCCGGCCTTGCCCTACGACAGACTGCGCCCGCATGCCGGATCAGGCGCCCGCGGCATGCTGGGGGCCGCCTTCGCGCTGCGGCCGGGCGCGCCCGGCTACGACGCTTGCCGGCTGGAGTTCCTGGAGCGCTACCAATCGCGTTTGCTGCAGCAGTCCGCCGCCTTTGGCGACGTCCTGCCCGTCCTGCAGGCACTCTCGCAGGCCGCGTTGCCCTGGGGCATCGTCACCAACAAGGCCCTGCGCATGGCCGTGCCCCTGGCTCAGGGGCTGGGGTTGCTGGCAGACGGCCGAGTGCTGGTGGGTGGCGACAGCACTCCCTTCATCAAGCCCCATCCAGCACCGCTGCTCGAAGCGGCGCGCCGCCTGGCGGTGGCACCGGAGGACTGCCTGTACGTTGGCGACGACGAACGCGACGTGCAGGCCGGCCTGGCCGCGGGCATGCTCACTGGCGCCGCCGCCTGGGGTTACCTGGGCCCAGGGGCCGACCTGGCGGCCTGGGGTGCGCACATCGTTCTGAGTCGGCCGGCAGCGCTCTTGCAATTCCTGGAACTGGCCTAAACTCCAAGCCTTGGGACCGACCTGGCTTCGACGTGGGTGCGGAGTCGGCGCGGGGCATGCCGAGCA
>DAORNK010000617.1:0-1933 GCA_035440985.1 Rubrivivax sp.
CGCCGGGCCTCGGCAAACCCATGCCCGGTTCGAGTTCGACACCACCCGCGGCCACCCGATCAGCGGCCGCCACGCCGCAGCAGCCGTCCGAACCAGCTCACCCGATGTGCGCCGCCAACCGGCGGCCGCTCGATGCCCAGTTCGACGAGCCGGTCTTCGACCCGGGCCAGGCCGGCCTTGCGCGCCGCCTGCATCGGGGTGAGCCCATCGAGTTCCGAACCCAGATCAGGCATCGCACCGTGGTCCAGCAGGAACAGCGCCACCGCTTCCTGCCCGGCCAGGATGGCTGCGACCAGCGGTGTGCTCAGGAATTCGGGATGCGCATAGTTGACATCCACCCCGCATCGCACGTGGTACGCGACCAGCGCAAGATCGCCCGCACAGCCCGCGTTGAAGAGTTCCTTCCAGTCGCCGCCCGACATCGTGCTGGCCGTGCTTCAGTCGATCAGCTTGCCACCATCGTGGAACGGATGCGGCCCGTCGAAGCTGCCGATCGCCGCGACGTGGGTCAGCAGGCGGCCCGGCCCGGTCCAGGCATGCAGGTGAAAGCCCGGCGGCTCCAGCGTCCAGGTGGACGCCGCATCGGGGGCCAGATCCAGGCTCACCTGGTGCGCCGGGCTGGGTGCGGTGCTGGCGATGGTGCCACCGAAGCGCGTGACGATGCTGCGGTGCAGGTGGCCGCAGATCACGCGCTCGACGTTGGGATGCTGGCCCAGGATCCGTGCCAGTTCATCGGCCCCCTGCAGCAGGCCGATGCGATCCATGTGGCCGATCAGGGTCTCAAAGGGCGGGTGGTGCATCGCGATCACGATGGGCTCGCCGGCGTGCTGCTGCAGCGTGCGGTCCAGCCATTGCAGCCGCCGCGGGCACAGGCGGCCGGCGCTCTGCCCCGTTTCCACGGTGTCCAGCGCCACCAGGCGCAGGCCGCCGCCCAGCGCCACCGTGTACTGCACGAAGTCGTCCTGGCCCAGGTAGCCGTGGCCGGCAAAGCTGCGCCGCAGCTGGTCGCGGTCGTCGTGGTTGCCGGGCAGCAGGTACAGCGGCATGTTCAGTGGCGACAGCAGGCTGGCCAGGTGGGCGTATTCCGCCGCGCGGCCGAAGTCGGTCAGGTCGCCGGTCAGCACCAGCGCCTGCGGCGCCTGGGGCAATTGCGCCACCGCCTGCACCGCGGCGCGCAGGTAGGGTGCGGTGTCGAGCCGGCCGTAGGCCAGGCGGCCGGGTTCGCGGATGTGCAGGTCGGTCAGTTGTGCCAGCAGGGTGGTCACTGGTCCTCCTTGGCGGCCGCTGCCATCAGGCGGGCGGGGTCGATGGTGATGGCGACGGTGTCACCGGCCTGGGCAGGGCAGTCGCGCGCCTGATCGGAGACGATGGGCTGGGGCTGTCCATCGACGGCCAGGCGCAGGTGCACACGGTCGCCCAGGAAGCTGCGCTGCAGCACACGTGCCTGGCCCCAGGGCGCGCCCTGTGTGGCGGGGCCGGTGGGCACACCAGAGCGGACCTGCACGTCTTCCGGGCGCACCAGCAGCGCAGCGTGGCCATCCAGCGCAGCGGGGCAGGGCAGTTGCACGCCGCCCAGCGGCAGCCCGCTGTCCTGGCGCTGCAAGCGGTTGACGCGCCCCAGGAACTCGGCCACGAATGGGTGGCCGGGGTGGCGGTAGAGGTCTTCGCCGCGCCCGACCTGGACGATGCTCCCGGCCTGCATCACCGCCAGCCGGTCGGCAATGGCCAGCGCCTCGTTCTGGTCGTGCGTGACGTGCACGGCGGTGATGTGCAGCGCGCGCAGCAATTGCGCCAGTTCGTCGCGCAGCGCCTCCTTGAGCTTGGCGTCCAGCGCCGTCAGCGGCTCGTCCAGCAGCAGCACCCGGGGTTGCACGGCCACCGCGCGCGCCAGCGCCACACGCTGGCGCTGGCCACCGGAAAGCTGGGCCGGGCG
>DAORNK010000618.1:0-1929 GCA_035440985.1 Rubrivivax sp.
CGGGCGCGGCCCGGCCGGGCCGGTGTCCACGCTGAGCCGGCGCAGATCGAGCTGGCGCAGGTGCAGGCCGATCCAGGCGTGTTCGTGCGGACGCCACACCCAGCGCAAGCCCTGGGCGTCCAGCCCTTCGAGCGTCACCGATTCGGTGGTGCCGCCCGGTATGCGCACGACCAGCTTGTCCGCCCGCCAGCGATCGCCCAGCAACGCCCCTTCGAAGCCCGTGGCCTGCACCCAGGGCAGGCGATCCAGGGCCCAGCGCGCGCCTTCGTCGCTGAACAGCAGCCAGCGCGCCACACCCGCCAGCGCCAGCAGGATGACCAGCAGCAACGCCACCACGGCGCCCAGAGGCACCAGCAGGCCCAGCCCCGTGCTCCAGGGCGCGGGTCCGGCATGACCGGGGGCGGGTGATCGGGGGTCGGTCATGGCCGGTCTAGAACGCGATGCCGACGCTGAAGTGCAGCCGGGCCTTGCCGGTCTTCTGCGCGCGCGCCAGGTCCAGCCGCAGCGGCCCCACCGGGCTGCGCCAGCGCACGCCCACACCGTAGCCCACTTCCGGCTTGAGCTGACCGAACGAGTCGGCCGCATTTCCGGCGTCGACGAACAGCGCACCCCAGACCGACGGCATCTGCGCCGATACCGGGCGCGCCAGTTCCAGGCTGCCGGTTGCCAGCAGGGTGCCGCTGCCCACGACCCCGTCCACCAGCGGGCCCAGCGTGCGGTAGGCGTAACCGCGCACCGAGTCATCGCCGCCGGCGCGCCACTTCTGTGATTCCGGCACCACCATGCGGGTGCCCAGGAACACGCGGCCCAGTTCGACGCGCGCCTGCCCGTACCAGGTGCGGCCCAGCGGCCGGTACACGGTGAGCCGGCCATAGGCGCGGCCGAAGGCGCCGCTGTCGGCATTGGTGCCGCGCGAACGGCCGATGCCGAGCTGGATCGACAGCGTCTGGCCGTCGCTGGGCAACACGATGCTGTCCAGGTCGCGCCAACCGCCGTGGAAGTTCAGCGAGCCGGCCGTCGCGCTGTTGCGGTCGCCGGCCGTCGTGCGGCGCAGCGAGCGTTCGAGCTCCGCGAAGAACAGGCGCTCCAGCCGCGTGGTGTCCTGTGCGCGACCGATGCGCAGGCGCTGCGAGAGCACCACGTCGGTGTCGGACACCAGCCGCTCCACGGCGCCGCCGACCAGGTTGCGGTACAGGCCTTCGCCGGGGTGGCTGGAAACCTCGCCGTCCCAGGCCTGGCGCAGGCGTCCCAGTTCGATCTTCAGGCGCGACTGCGCGGCGAAGCCGAACACCCGGCGGTACAGGTGTTCGACCGAAGCGCGCTCGCGCGTGTTGGCGCTGAAGCCCACGCCGAAGGTGTAGACCTGCAGCGGTGACTCCTGCAGCCGCGCCACCACCGCGGCCTCGGCGGCATGCTGCGGGTCGGTGTCCAGCGTGACGCTGACGCCGTCGAACAGACCGGACTTCTGCAGCCGGTCCTGGAAGTCCAGCAGCAGCGACTCGGTCACCGGTGCACCGCGCCGGGCGCCGACGAAGTAGCCCACCGTGTGTTCGTCGTGGGTGGCCAGGCCCTCGATGCGCAGCTTGCCGAAGCGGAACAGCGGCCCGCTGTCGACGACCACGAAGATGCGCACTTCCTGCCGGGCCACGTCGACCTCGGCCCCGGTGCCCGAGAACACCGCCGCGGCATAGCCGGCGGCGCGCAGCCTGGCCAGCACCGCGTCCTTGGCATCGCCCCAGTCGGCGTTGCGGAACTCGCTGCCGCTGGGCAGGGCCCAGGCCTTGCGGATCTGCTCCAGCGTGGCCAGCGCGTGGGCGTCGCCCCGGCCGGCACCGCTTTCGAGTTCACCTTCGGCTTCGATGGTGACGCGGCCGACACGCACACGTGGCCCGGGTTCGACGTTCAGCCGCACCAGGTCGGGCTGCGCGG
>DAORNK010000619.1:0-1924 GCA_035440985.1 Rubrivivax sp.
CGCGTACACCACCAGCTCCGCCGTCGCCCCGCGCCACACCCCTGCAGGCGTGGTCGCCCTGGCCTGCAGTCGCCACTTGGCCACCTGGTCGAGCGTGCCGGCCAACGTGTCGAAGCGGATCGAGTTGGTGCCGCTGGCCACGGCCGCCCAGCTCGCGGTTGTTCCGTCCGGCTTCCTGACTTCGATGCTACGCGCCGTCGCATTGCTGATGTCCTGTCCGCAGTCCAGCACGATGGCGGTGCCGGTGTCGCCCACGTAGACCTTGCTCGTCATGGGTCAGTCTCCAGATCGATGGTGGATGGCAGCGTCAGTGCCAGGCAAAGTGGGCTGCCTATCGCTGCTGCGTTCGTGACCGGCGAATCGCCGGCGGCCTCGATCGTGATCGCGCTGCCAATGACGACTGCCGTTCTGATCGATGTCTGCAGGGCGACCACTTCCATCATGCGACGCTCGAGACCAGCACTACTGCCGGCATGATGGGGCTGGATAGGTGTGAGACCTCTCTGTGCAGGCCCCGTTCCGTCATCAGATGCTCCGCCGCCGTCGCGCTCGCGAGCCCGGACCACGCGGCCAGAAGCGCCGCTGCCGTGGCCGGGCCGACCAGTCCGGCGGCCTGGCGCAGTCGCTGCGCTGCGGTGCCGGCAGAGCTGATCTGGACGAGCCGTGCGCCAGCCTGGATGCTCACGGCAGATCCTTGCTCCAGACCGCGTCAGCGATCGCCGAGGCGGTTGGGCAGGCTGGCAGCGCTGTAAGCGCCGTCAGCATGGCGTGGATCTCCAGCACATACTGCTGTGCCGCGAGCTGCGGCCCGGCGCGCTCGAGGGCTTCGATCAGCTGGCTGGTCGTAAGCCTGCCGGCGGCCCCCAGTGCGCGCAGTTGGCCCAGTGGCACGCCAAGCCCGTCGGCCATGGCCTGCGCCAGCCGCGGCGCCTGCTCGAGAATGGAGTTCAGTTCCTCCCCGCGCAACACGCCGGATGCCAGCCCTTGCCCCAACTGAACCAGGGCCGCCTGCAGGCCCTGCGCCGAGCCGCCTGACAGGGCCATGGCCTGGCTGATGGAGGTGACCACCGCGAGCAGCCGCTCCTGTCCTATGCCCAGCGGCTGGGCCGCGCGGGCCAGCCGTGTGTAGGTGTCGGCCAATTCGCCGAACGGCACCCGCGAGGTCCGGGCGATGTCGAATAGCTGGCCCTGCACCGCCGCTGCGGCCTGCGCGCCGCCAGTGACGAGCTGCAGCCGCGAGCTCATGAGTGTCATCTGGTCGGCTGCGTCGACGACGCTGCGGCCCAAGCCAAGCAGGCGATTCGGCACGTCGACACCCAGCGCCACCGCCAGCCCGGCGCCATAGTGCGAGGCGTGGCGGACGGAGGCGTTGAGCCTGCCCAGGGAGGCCTCGACCGCCGAGATGC
This sequence comes from Rubrivivax sp., assembly GCA_035440985.1. Lineage (GTDB taxonomy): Bacteria > Pseudomonadota > Gammaproteobacteria > Burkholderiales > Burkholderiaceae_C > Rubrivivax. The sequence goes on from DAORNK010000619.1 coordinate 1,407, forward strand.
TGGCCTTGGCCTTGGCCCCGTCGGCTGTCAGGCCAATGCGGACTGTGGTGTCAGTCACGGGCCTAGAATCCGGGTCATGTTTCGGGTCACAGCTGCCGTCGCGGCCTCGGCATTTGCACTTTTTGTGCTGATGTTCGTGGCCTTCCTGCTGGGGCTGCAGCCGCATGCAGCGCTGGGCGCCACCATCGCGGTGCTGCTGGTGCTGTTGCCGCTGGTGCTGGCGCTCGAGCTATTGGGCGTCTTCGCCTGGCTGTTGCGCGGGCCGCGCTGAGTCAACGCCGCCGGGGCGCCTCGAGGATTTCCAGCGCCTGCGACTCCATCTCGCGCAAGCCACCGAACGCTGCGCGCAGGGCCCTGGGTGGCAAGCCAGGCAAGCGCGCCACCACCGGCAGCACTGCATAGTCGAGCCCGATCAAACCGGCGCCTGAGGCCCGCCACTGGGACAGCATGGCCTCGAACAGCACAACAGTGGTTTCGTTTTCCGGCCATAGAGCGGTGGCTTCCTGGGGCTGCTGGAG
>DAORNK010000620.1:0-1919 GCA_035440985.1 Rubrivivax sp.
GTGTGCAGCCGCAGTCCGAGACCGTCTGGCGCCAGGCCAACAAGTACAAGGTGCCGCGCCTGGCCTTCGTCAACAAGATGGACCGCACGGGCGCCAATTTCTTCAAGGTCTACGAGCAGATGAAGGCGCGCCTGAAGGCCAATCCGGTGCCCATCGTGGTGCCCATCGGCGCGGAGGAGCACTTCACCGGCGTGATCGACCTCATCAAGATGAAGGCGATCATCTGGGACGAGGCCTCACAGGGCATGAAGTTCGAGTACCGCGACATCCCCGCCGACCTGCTCGCCGAGTCCCAGAAGTGGCGCGAGAACATGGTCGAGGCTGCTGCCGAGGCCAGCGAAGAGCTGATGAACAAGTACCTCGAGTCGGGTGAACTGACCGAGGCCGAGATCAAGCTCGGCATCCGCACGCGCACCATCGCCACCGAGATCCAGCCCATGCTCTGCGGCACGGCGTTCAAGAACAAGGGTGTGCAGCGCATGCTGGACGCCGTGATCGAGTTCATGCCTTCGCCGATCGACATCCGACCGGTTCCCGGCACGGACGACAACGACAAGGAGACCTCGCGCAAGGCCGCTGACACCGAGAAGTTCGCCGCCCTGGCTTTCAAGCTGATGACCGACCCCTACGTCGGCCAGCTGACCTTCGTGCGCGTGTACTCCGGGGTGCTCAAGAGCGGCGACTCGGTCTACAACCCGATCCGCGGCAAGAAGGAGCGCATCGGCCGCATCCTGCAGATGCATGCCAACCAGCGCGAGGAGATCAAGGAGATCCTGGCCGGCGACATCGCTGCCTGCGTGGGCCTGAAGGACGTGACCACGGGCGAGACCCTGTGCGACCCGGAAAGCATCATCACGCTGGAGAAGATGGTCTTCCCGGAGCCCGTGATCTCGCAGGCCGTGGAGCCCAAGACCAAGGCCGACCAGGAAAAGATGGGTGTGGCGCTGGGCCGGCTGGCGCAGGAAGACCCGTCGTTCCGCGTGCGCACCGACGAGGAAAGCGGCCAGACCATCATCTCCGGCATGGGCGAGCTGCACCTGGAGATCATCGTCGACCGCATGAAGCGCGAGTTCGGTGTGGAAGCCAACGTGGGCAAGCCGCAGGTGGCCTACCGCGAGACGATCCGCAAGGACGTGTCGGATGTCGAAGGCAAGTTCGTTCGCCAGTCGGGCGGCAAGGGCCAGTACGGCCACGTCGTGCTGAAGATCGAGCCGCAGGAGCCGGGCAAGGGCTTCGAGTTCGTCGACGCCATCAAGGGTGGCGTGGTGCCGCGCGAATTCATCCCGGCGGTGAAGAAGGGCATCGAGGACACGCTGCCCAACGGCGTGCTGGCGGGCTATCCGGTGGTGGATGTGAAGGTCACGTTGACCTTCGGTTCCTACCACGAGGTGGACTCCAACGAAAACGCGTTCAAGATGGCCGCGTCGATGGGCTTCAAGGACGGCTGCCGCAAGGCCAGCCCGGTGATCCTGGAGCCGATGATGGCGGTCGAGGTCGAGACGCCGGAAGACTACGCCGGCGGCGTGATGGGCGACCTGTCCAGCCGCCGCGGCATGGTGCAGGGCATGGACGACATGCCCGGGGGCGGCAAGATCATCAAGGCCGAGGTGCCGCTGTCCGAGATGTTCGGCTACAGCACCACGCTGCGCTCGATGAGCCAGGGCCGCGCCACCTACACGATGGAATTCAAGCACTACAGCGAAGCGCCCAAGAACGTCGCCGACGCGATCATCACGGCCCGCGGCAAGTAGCGGGACTGGTCTTCGGTGGGTCCGCGTCTGCTGCCCGTGGCAGACGATTCGGGGACCCGCCGGAAACCTAAAACCTACCCACGGGCAATGCTCTTTCTTGTGGAGATTTGAGAATGGCAAAAGGTAAATTCGAACGGACCAAGCCTCACGTGAACGTGGGCACGATCG
>DAORNK010000621.1:0-216 GCA_035440985.1 Rubrivivax sp.
CCACGCTGGACGCACTGGTGGCCGCCGGTGCACGCGGCATCGTGCTGGCTGGTACGGGCAATGGCACCGTGCATGCAGCGCTGCGGGAAGCGGCGCAGCGGGCGCTGCAGCAGGGCGTCCAAGTGATGCGGGCGTCCCGCTGCGTCGCCGGGGGCGTGGTGGGCGAGCCGGCCGGTGCCTTGCCTTCGGCGGGGGACGCCACGCCGGCACAAGCGC
>DAORNK010000621.1:380-1599 GCA_035440985.1 Rubrivivax sp.
CCGGGCTCGGCCAGCCGGGCTTCGAGCTGGGCCTTTTCGGTCATCAGCTTGGGCAGGCGCTCGTCGATGCGCTGCAACTCGATGCGCAGGGGTCGTGTGAGGTCGGACTGCCTGATGCGCGCCTGCCTGGCCTGCTTGCGGTCTTCGCGCGAGTTGGCCGGCGCCGGCGCGGCTGCGCGCGGGGGTGCGGCTTTGCTGGCCGGTGGTGCGGGCGCTTCCACCACCACGGTCCGCGGGGGGTCGGGCAGCGCCTGGCCACGGGCCGCGGCGCGCGAGACCTCCAGCAGCCACTTCTGGTAGTCGTCCAGGTCGCCGTCGAAGGGCTGGACCTGGCCGCGCGCCACCAGCCAGAACTCGTCGCAGGTCTCGCGCAGCAGCGCGCGGTCGTGGCTGACCAGCATCACCGTGCCTTCGAACTCGTTGAGCGCCATCGACAGCGCTTCGCGGGTGGTCAGGTCCAGATGGTTGGTGGGCTCGTCCAGCAGCAGCAGGTTGGGGCGCTGCCATACCAGCATGGCCAGCACCAGGCGGGCCTTTTCGCCGCCGCTCAGGCTGCCCACGGCCTGCTGCACCATGTCGCCGGTGAAGCGAAAGCGCCCGAGGAAATCGCGCAGTTCCTGCTCGCGCGCGGCCGGGCCCACGTCGCGCGCCAGGCGCACCAGGTGCATCAGCGGGCCGTCGTCCATGCTCAGCACGTCCAGCTCCTGCTGCGCAAAGTAGCCGATCACCAGGCCCTTGCCTTCGGTCGTCGTGCCACCCAGTGGGGGCAAGGCCTTGGCGATGGTCTTGACCAGGGTGGACTTGCCCTGGCCGTTGGCGCCCAGGATGCCGATGCGCTGGCCGGCCAGCACGCTGCGGCTGAAGCCCTGGACGATGGCGTTGCGGCCGTAGCCGCAGCTCAATCCATCAAACGACAGCATCGGGTTGGGCAGGCACACGGGCTCGCGAAACTCGAACTGGAAGTCGCTGGCCGTGAGCACCGGGGCCAGCTTTTCCATGCGCGCCAATGCCTTGACGCGGCTTTGTGCCTGCTTGGCCTTGGTGGCCTTGGCCTTGAAGCGGGCGATGAACTTCTGCAGGTGCGCGATGCGGTCCTGCTGCTTGTCATAGGCCGCCGCAGCCAAGGCCAGACGCTCGGCGCGCATCTCCTCGAAGGCGCTGTAGTTGCCGCCGTAGCGCGTCAGCGTGTTGTCCTCCAGGTGGACCGTGACGCGCGTAA
>DAORNK010000621.1:1632-1912 GCA_035440985.1 Rubrivivax sp.
AGCAACCCGTCGAAGCGCTTGAGCCAGGCCTCCAGCCACACCAGTGCATCCAGGTCCAGGTGGTTGGTGGGTTCGTCCAGCAGCAGCAGTTCGGCCGGGCACATCAGGGCGCGGGCCAATTGCAGCCGCATGCGCCAGCCACCGCTGAAGCTGTTGACGGGCGCGTCCAGCTGCTCGGTCCTGAACCCCAGGCCCAGCAGCAGCGCCTGGGCGCGGGCGCGGGCGTCGAAGGCGCCGGCCTCGTCCAGCGCGAGGTGCGCGTGCGCCATCGCGTTGCCGT
>DAORNK010000622.1:0-1907 GCA_035440985.1 Rubrivivax sp.
TGCGAGAACTGGCATGACTCGAGTCGTCGGCAAGGGCCCGGACCTCGCGCTGATGTGCGCCTTCACGTCCAGGTCGGGTGCGACGTTCATCATGCGCAGCGTCTGCTGCACGACCTGGCTGAACACCGGCGCGGCGACGTCCCCGCCGTAGTGCAGGCCGTTGCTGGGCTCGTCGACCATCACCGCCACGATGATGCGGGGAGCGCTGATCGGCGCCATGCCGACGAACCACGAGCGGTACTTGTTGCTGGCGTAGCCCTTGCCTTCCTGCTTGTGCGCGGTGCCGCTCTTGCCGCCCACCGAGTAGCCGATGGTCTGTGCCTTCTGGCCGGTGCCGCCGGGGCTGGCGGCCATCTGCAGCATCTTGCGGATCTCCGCTGCCGTCGTGGGCGAGAACACCCGCACGCCGGTGACGGGCTGTTCCTGGCGCATCAGGCTCACCGGGATCACATCGCCGTCGCGGGCCAGCGGCGTGTAGGCGCGGGCCATCTGCAGCAGCGAAGCCGACAGGCCGTAGCCGTAGGCCATCGTGGCCTGTTCCACCGGGCGCCACTTCTTGTAGGGCTTGAGCCGCCCGGTGACCACGCCGGGAAAGTCCAGCTGCGGCTTCTGCCCGTAGCCGATGGTGCTGAAAAGCTCCCACAGCTCGCGCGCCGGCATCTGCATGGCCATGCGCGCCGCGCCCACGTTGCTGGACTTCTGGATCACCTGCTGCACGGTGAGCGCGGCATGCGGGTGGGCGTCCTTCACCACCAGCGGGCCCACCACCAGGCTGCCCGGTGCGGTGTTGATCACGGTGTCGACCCTGACGCGGCCGGATTCCAGCGCCTGGGCAGCCACCAGCGGCTTCATCGTCGAACCGGGCTCGAAGACGTCGGTCACCGCGCGGTTGCGCAGTTGGGCGCCGGTCAGGTTGGCGCGCTGCGAAGGGTCGTAGCTCGGGAAGTTGGCCAGTGCCAGCACCTCGCCGGTCTGCGTGTCCAGCACCACCACGCTGCCGGCCGCCGCCTTGTGTTCACGCACCGCGTCGCGCACGCGCTGGTAGGCGAAGAACTGCACCTTCGAATCGATGGACAGCGTGACGTCGTCGCCGTGCACGGGCTCGGCGGTGTCGCCCACGCCTTCCACCACGCGGCCCAGGCGGTCGCGCAGCACGGTGCGCTGGCCCACCTGGCCCAGCAGGTGGGGCTGGAAGCTGCGCTCGATGCCGTCGATGCCCTTGCCGTCGATGTCGGTGAAGCCCACCACATGGGCGGCCGACTCACCTTCGGGGTAGCGCCGCTTGAACTCGCGCACCTCCTGCAGGCCCTTCACGCCCAGGGCCTTGATCTGCTGCCACTGGGCTTCTTCGAGCTGCCGGCGCAGCACCAGCGTGCCGGCGCCCAGCGCGGCCAGGCGCTCGTCCAGTTCCTTGGGTGACAGGTTCACCAACCTGGCCAGCGACTTGCGTTGGGCGGTGTCCGCGGCGAAGTTCTTGCCGTCCACCTGCACCGAGGGCAGCGCCACGCTGGTGGCCAGCACCAGGCCGTTGCGGTCCAGGATGCGGCCGCGGCTGGCGGGCAGGGCTTCCTTGTGCACGAAGCGCTTTTCGCCCTGCGCCTGGTAGAAGTCGGTATGCAGGATCTGCAGCCACACGGCACGGCCCAGCAGCACGGCGAAGGCACCACCGACCAGGGCGACGACGAAGCGCGAACGCCACGGCGGCGTCTTGCTGGCCAGCAGGGGGCTGGTGGCGTAGTTGACGCTGCGCACGCTGCCGGCGCCGGTGCGGGCCATGCTGCGGCTCATCGCGCCGCCCCCGATGCAGCGGGGTCGGGCACGTAGGCCGTGACGGCCGGCGTGGCGGTGCGCATGCGCAGCTTCTCGCGGGCGACTCTTTCGACGCGCAGATGCGTGGCCTGCGCCTG
>DAORNK010000623.1:0-1904 GCA_035440985.1 Rubrivivax sp.
CGCTGCGCGGGGCGGCCCAATCGCCGATGGCCCGGTCGATCTCGTCGACGCGGGCCACGCGGCCGGCGTTGTGTGCCAGCGCCGGGTCATGGGCCAGGTCCTCGCGGCCGATGGCCTGCATCAGCCGCTTGAAGATGCTGTCGCCGTTGCCGGCCACCAGGGCATGGCCGTCGGCGCAGCGGTAGGCGTTGCTCGGGGCGATGCCCGGCAGCGCGCTGCCGGCCGGGCCACGCACGGCGCCGAAGGCGCTGTATTCGGGCAGCAGGCTCTCCATGCAGTTGAAGACGGCCTCGTACAAGGCCATGTCGATGACCTGGCCGCGGCCGCTGGACTGGCGCTCGTGCAGGCACATCAGGATGCCGATCACACCGTGCAGCGCGGCCAGCGTGTCGCCGATGCTCACGCCCACGCGCACAGGCGTGCGGCCCGGTTCGCCACTGAGGTGGCGCAAGCCGCCCATGGCCTCGGCCACCACGCCGAAGCCGGGCTTGTCGCGGTAGGGGCCGGTCTGGCCATATCCGCTGACGCGCAGCACGATGAGGCCCGGGTTGGCGGCCAGCAAGGCCTGCGGGTCCAGCCCGTAGGCCTCGAGCGCCCCGGGGCGGAAGTTCTCGATCAGCACGTCGGCCTCGCGGGCCAGATCGCGCACCACGGCCACGTCCTCGGCAGCCTTGAGGTCCAGCACCACCGAGCGCTTGTTGCGCGACTGCACCTGCCACCACACCGAAGTGCCGTCCTTGAGCAGCCGCCACTGGCGCAGCGGGTCGCCGGTGCCGGGCGGCTCGACCTTGATCACGTCGGCGCCGAAGTCGGCCAGGGTCCTGGCGGCAAAGGGCCCGGCAATGAGCTGACCCAGCTCCAGCACCTTCAGCCCGCACAGCGGGCCTCTGAAGGCGCCGGGGTCGCCACTTCCGGGCCAGCGTGCGGGAGGTGGGGGCGGCATCAGGTGGTGGGCTTGAGGTGCACGTGCGGCGCGCTGTCGCGACCGTGCTGGTGCTGCTGGTGCAGGTCCACGCTGATCAGGTTGAGCTGGCCGTGGTGCACGCCGCGCTCGGCGCACACCGATTCGGCAAAGCCACGCACGGAAGGTGCCGGTCCGCGCAGCAGCACCGTCTCCAGGCAGTGCTCATGGTCCAGGTGGACATGCGTCGTGGACAGTGTCAGATCGTGGTGGGCATGTTGCATGTGGGCCAGGCGTTCACCCAGCTCGCGCTCGTGGTGATTGAACACGTAGCTCAGGCAGGCCACGCAATGCAGGCCTTCGGGCTGCCGCTGGCGGGAGCGTTCCAGCTCGGCGCGCAGCAGGTCGCGCACGGCCTCCGAGCGCGTGGTGTAGCCCCGCTCGGCCAGCCAGTGGTCGAAGGCGGCGGCGAGCTGGGTGTCCAGCGAGATCGTGAAGCGGTCCATGGTCTGGCAGGCTAGTCCCTCTGGCGGGCCTTCGGTGGGCTTCTGGTGGTGGTGTGATTCTGCCGCCGCGCGGCGGCGATGCCCATCCTCTTCAGTCGGCGGGGAGTCGCAGCACCAGCAGCAGAGTCAGGGCGGCCAGACCCACACCGCCCGACAACCACAAGGCGCCGGCTCCCCACCGTTCGAGAGTCAGGCCGAACAGCCAGGGCGAGATGGCGCCGACGATGCGCCCGGGCAGGGCTATCCAGGCCTGTCGGGCGCCATAGCCGGCCGAACCGAAGAAGGCCAGCGGCAGGGTGCCACGCACGATCGTCAGCAGCCCGTTGCCCAGGCCATGGATCAGCACGAAGGGCAGCAGCGCCGCCGGCCCCAGCACCAGCAGCAAGGCAGCACCCAGCGGGTGGCCCAGCGCCGCCAGGCGTGCCGAGACCAGTGGCGACCAGCGCCGCAGCAGCGTGATCTCGCACAGGCGCGACGCCACCTGCGCCGGCCCGGCC
>DAORNK010000624.1:0-223 GCA_035440985.1 Rubrivivax sp.
GCCAGCCGAGTGCACGCAGGCGTTCGGCCTCGGCCAGGTCCAGCAGGGCAAAGCCGTCGGCGCCGCGCAGGCCCGGGTAGGCGCGCTCGATGCCATGGCCGTAGGCGTCGGCCTTGACGACTGCCCAGACGCGCGCGTCGGGGGCGGCCTGGCGGGCCCGCGCCAGGTTGTGCGACAGGGCCTCGGTGTGGATCAGCGCTTCGATGGGGCGTGGCATGGCGGG
>DAORNK010000624.1:258-1898 GCA_035440985.1 Rubrivivax sp.
TGCTATAAACCCGCGCCCTTCCGGCCCCTGGAGACAAGGCAGCCCGCGCACAGCGGGCGCCGCGTGCGGCGCGCGACAAGATGAAAAAAGGTTTCTCGACCATCATGTCGGCGCAGTTCTTCAGCTCGCTGGCCGACAACGCCATCTTCATCGCCGCGGTGGAGTTGCTGCGCACCTCCGGCGCCCCCGAGTGGCAGCGCGCCGCGCTGGTGCCCATGTTCGCGCTGTTCTACGTCGTGCTGGCGCCCTTCGTCGGCGCCTTCGCGGACTCCATCCCCAAGGGCCGGGTGATGTTCGTGTCGAACGCCATCAAGGTGGCGGGCTGCCTGATGATGCTGTTCGGCAGCCACCCGCTGCTCGCCTATGCCATCGTGGGCCTGGGTGCGGCGGCCTACTCGCCGGCCAAGTACGGCATCCTCACCGAGCTGCTGCCGCCCTCCCAGCTGGTCAAGGCCAACGGCTGGATCGAGGGCCTGACCATCGCCTCGATCATTCTCGGTGCGGTGCTCGGCGGGCAACTGGTCGGGCCGCGCCTGGCGCCACAGCTGCTCGGGCTGGACTTCCCGCTGCTGGACCTGGGCATAGACACCGCGCCCGAGGCGGCGATCTCGGTCATCGTCTTCATCTACGCGCTGGCGGCGCTGTTCAACCTCTACATCCCGCGCACCGAGGCGCCGCTGCAGCCCATGCGCGGCAACGTGGTGTCCATGGTGCGTGACTTCTCGCACTGCAACTCCCGGCTGTGGCACGACAAGCTCGGGCAGATCTCGCTGGCCACGACGACGCTGTTCTGGGGCGTTGCCGGCAACCTGCGTTACCTGGTGCTGGCCTGGGCTGCGGTCGCGCTGGGCTACTCGACCACGCAGGCCACCAGCCTGCAGGGCGTGGTGGCCATCGGCACCGCCGTCGGCGCGGTGGTGGCGTCGATGCAGATGCGGCTGGACCGCGCCACCTCGACGATTCCGCTGGGCATCGCGCTGGGCCTGCTGACGGTGCTGCTCAACGTCATCACCGATCTCTGGATCGCGATCCCCTTCCTCATCCTGCTCGGTGCCGCCGGCGGCTACCTGGTGGTGCCGATGAACGCGCTGCTGCAGCACCGCGGCCACAACCTGATGGGGGCGGGGCGGTCCATCGCGGTGCAGAACTTCAACGAGCAGGCCTGCATCCTCGGCCTGGGCGCGTTCTATGCGGGCATGACCCGGCTGGGCCTGTCGACCTACGTCGCCATCGCCGTCTTCGGGCTCGTGGTGGCCGGCGTGATGGAGTTGATCCGCCGCTGGCATCGCCACAACTGCGTGCGCCATCGCGACGAGGTCGAGCACCTGCTGCACGTGGCGCGCAGCGACGGCCACTGATCGCCTTGAGCCGCATGGCCTCCGTTCGGGGCGGGCACGGCCTGGCCGCGCTGGCGCTGGTCTTCAATGCCTTCACCTGGGGTGTCTCGTGGTGGCCGCTGAGGCAGTTCGAGCGCCAGGGCCTGCACCCGCTGTGGACCACCGTGCTGATCTTCGCGCTGGCGGTGCTGGCCATCACGCTCGCGCGCCCGCAGGCCTGGCGCCAGTTGTGGCGCCGGCCTGCGCTGTGGGTGCTGGTCCTGGCCTCGGGGCCTCGCCTCAGCGAGTATCATGACTTCGCGC
>DAORNK010000625.1:0-1881 GCA_035440985.1 Rubrivivax sp.
TCCCGCCAACTCGGGTAGTGCCGATCCAGAAGCGCCACGAAGCGCTCGCCATGCGTCGGCTCAAGGAGATGAAGCATTTCGTGTACGACGACGTACTCAAGCAAGTCTCTGGGCTTCTTGACCAACTCGGTATTCAGGCGAATGTGGCCGGTCCGGTGGCTGCAGCCGCCCCACTTCGTCTTCATGCGCTGGAGGAAGTAGCCGGTCACCGTGACGCCCAGCTTTCCCTCCCACCGCCTGATGAGTGCGGGCACGGCCGCATGCAGCAGGGCGCGATGCCATTCGGCGAGGACTTCTTCCCGCTTCACCAGCGAGCTGCCAGGGCGGACACTCAGCGTGATCCGGCGATGATCCACCCTCACCGCCGGCTTCGCGTCCTTCTCGACGACGGACAGCAGATAGCGCCGCCCCCATAGGTAATGGCTCTCCCGTTCGATGTACTGGCGCGGGGTCTCGCGCGGCTGCGCCTGCAGTTTCGCCTGTTGGCGGCGAATCCAGCCCAACCTGGTCACCGCGTAGGCGCGCGCCACCTCCAGCCGAGTGCCGGTCGGCGCGACCAGTGTGACGTGCCCGGCTGGCGGATGCACCGACAGGTAGACGTGCTTGACCGCCTTGCGCGTCACGGAGATGACGACATCGCCGAGCTGGATCGTCTCGCTCACTGATACCCCGGCTGGTGCTTGATGATCTCGAAAATCGCCTGCGTCGCCGCGCGGTCGCGGTCCAGGAGCGGGAACAGCGCATTCAGGACCTGCGCCTCGCGCGCCTGGTCCCCGTACCAGCCGGCAGGTGCGCGCTCACGCATGGCCCGGTCGATCTTCAGCGCCAGAGCGGCCTGGTCCTCGGCGGCGCTTGGATAGCGAAAACTCGTCGCCGGCAGCGAAGCCAGATTGTTGAAGAGGACGACCGCCTCGGGCTTGCCATGCAGCACGGCCGGTACGCCCTCTTCCGGCTGCCGGGCGGCCAGCCGCTTCACCAGGGTCTCGGCCTGGCGCAGGAATTCCTCATAGGCCGCCGTGTCCGCCCGGATCTGCTTGATCAGGTCGTCCAGCAGCTTGGACATCAGCTCGTAAAACCTCGGGTCGGTCAGCTGGTCGCGAATGATCGTCTTGCGGACGTTGTTGATGATCCCTTCGGCGATCGCGTTCTTCGAAAGCTGGCCCTTCTCGTTGAGCTTGCGGGCGATGGCGTCGTGGATGCCGGTCTGGATGATCAGCTCGGTCAGCGACAACTCGCCCAGTTGCCCCAGCTCCTTCGCCGGCTCGGCCTGGATGTAGGTGTTGATGAGGTGGCGCATGTCCGCCTCGTAGGGCTTGATGTCCAGCTCCTCACCCGAGTGCCGCTTGATGGCGGCGCGAATCTCGACGCTCAACGCCACTTCCTGCCGCAAGGCGGCCGCGTCGGTATCGGAGTAGCCCGCGTCGCTCAGCTCCTGGGCGATGGCGGCAAAGGCACGGACGAAGAGGGCCACCGCCTTGTAGAACGACACGCGCAGCGCCTCGGTTTCGTTCAACGCATTGGCGTCGGCAGCAGCGCCGCAGAAATAATGCAGGTACTGTTCCACCTCGCGCGGCAGCGCCACCGGCTCGCACAGGTAGCGCAGCGCCTCGCGGGCCTCGTCGAGCTGCTTCCTGCCTTCCTGCAGCCAGTGCTTCAGGTGCACATTGTTGTCGCCGCCCTTGCCCTCGTCGATGTCCAGTTCGTCGGAGCTGTACACGGCGATGGCCTGCTGCACGTCCCTGAACAGCTCCTTGAAGTCGACGATATGGCCGTAGTCCTTGTCGTCGCCATCCAGCCGGTTGGTGCGGCAGATGGCCTGGAACAGGTTGTGGTCGTGCAGCTCATTGTCGAGGTAAATATAGGTGCAGCTCGGCGCGTCGA
>DAORNK010000626.1:0-1881 GCA_035440985.1 Rubrivivax sp.
GGCGCGCTGGCGGCCGGCGCGCCGTTGGCCGCGGTGGCCCAGGGGTTGGCCGATTTCTTACCGGTGGCCGGGCGCTCGCAGTTGCATGCGCTGCAACACAACGGCCAGCCGCTCACGCTGGTGGATGACAGCTACAACGCCAACCCCGATTCCATGCTCGCCGCGGTGCAGGTGCTGGGCGCCCTGCCCGGCCCGCGCTGGCTGGTGCTGGGCGACATGGGCGAGGTCGGCACCCAGGGCCCGCAGTTCCACGCCGAGGTCGGCCAGGCGGCCAGGGCTGCCGGCATCGAACACGTCTGGTCCACCGGGCCCTTGTGTGCCCACCTGGGCGTGGGTCGCCACTTCCAGGACATGGCCTCGCTGCTGGCCGCCTTGCCTGAAGCGCCACCGGCGGCGGCGGTGCTGGTGAAGGGATCGCGCTTCATGAAGATGGAACAGGTGGTGCAGGCCCTGGGTGGCAGCGCTCGCACTGGGGGCGCCCATGCTGCTTAGCCTGTCGCAATGGTTGATGCAGATGGCGCCCGATCAACTGGGCTTCCTGCGCGTCTTCCAGTACCTGACCTTCCGTTCGGTGCTGGCGGCGCTGACCTCGCTGCTCATCGGCCTGGCCTTCGGGCCCTGGGTCATCCGCAAGCTGACCGAGATGAAGATCGGCCAGCCCATCCGCGAATACGGCGTGCAGGCCCACCTGGGCAAGCGCGGCACGCCCACGATGGGCGGCGTGCTGGTGCTGATCGGCATCGGCGTCTCAACGCTGCTGTGGTTCGACTGGAGCAACCGCTTCGTCTGGGTCGTGATGCTGGTGACCTTCGGCTTCGGCGCCATCGGCTGGACCGACGACTGGCGCAAGGTGGTCAACAAGGACCCCGAGGGCATGCGCTCGCGCGAGAAATTCTTCTGGCAGAGCCTGATCGGCGTCGTCGCCGCGCTGTACCTGGCCTTCAGCGTCAGCGAGACCAGCAACCTGCGCGTGCTGGAGCTCTTCCTGCGCTGGGTCAGCAGCGGCTTTTCCAACGAGCTGCCGCCGCGCGCCGACCTGATGGTGCCCTTCTTCAAGACCGTGAGCTACCCGCTGGGCGTGTTCGGTTTCATCTTCCTGACCTGGTTCGTCATCGTCGGCGCCAGCAACGCGGTCAACTTCACCGACGGGCTGGACGGCCTGGCCATCATGCCGGTGGTGATGGTGGGCGCCTGCCTGGGCATCTTCGCCTACATCACGGGCAACGCGGTGTTCAGCAAGTACCTGCTGTTTCCGTACATCCCCGGCTCGGGCGAACTGCTGGTGTTCTGCGCGGCGATGGGTGGCGCCGGGCTGGCCTTCCTGTGGTTCAACGCCTCGCCGGCCCAGGTCTTCATGGGCGACGTCGGTGCGCTGTCGCTCGGTGGCGCCCTGGGCACCATCGCCGTCATCACGCGGCAGGAGATCGTGCTGGGCATCATGGGCGGCGTCTTCGTCGCCGAGGCCCTGTCGGTGATGGTGCAGGTGGCCTGGTTCAAGTTCACCAAGCGCAAGTTCGGCGTGGGCAAGCGCATCTTCCTGATGGCCCCGCTGCACCACCACTTCGAGAAGAAGGGCTGGGCCGAGACCCAGGTCGTGATCCGCTTCTGGATCATCACCATGCTGCTGTGCCTGATCGGGCTGGCGAGCCTCAAACTGCGATAGGCATGGCGCCCCCGACCTCACTTCGTTCGGTACCCCCCGAGGGGGCCAGCCCCGGCTTGGGGCGGCCCGGCGCCGGGGCGTTGCTGCGCGACCTCCCCGTGCTCGTCCTCGGCCTTGGCGACAGCGGCCTGGCGATGGCGCGCTGGGGCGGGCAGGCGCTGTGGCTCACGGCCGGGCTGGTGCTGCTGGCGCTGGCGCTGCTGCAGGGCCTGGCGCTG
>DAORNK010000627.1:0-1876 GCA_035440985.1 Rubrivivax sp.
GGGCTTGAGCACCACCTGGTACTGGTAGTAGTGCTGCAGGCGGTTGGGGTTGTCGCCGTAGCGGCCGTCCTTGGGGCGGCGGCTGGGCTGCACGTAGGCGGCTTTCCAGGGCTCCGGGCCCAGCGCGCGCAGAAAGGTCGCGGTGTGGCTGGTGCCGGCGCCGACCTCCATGTCGTAGGGCTGCAGCAGCGCGCAGCCCTGGGCGTCCCAGTAGCTCTGCAGCTTGAGGATGACTTGCTGGAAGGTCAGCATGGTGCTTGCGTTGGCCAGTGTGGCGAAAACCCTTGAGTTTACGGGGCGTGCCTGGCCTTAGCCTGCCGGACGATGACACTGCAGCAACTGCTCCTCAGCGCCGTGCTGGCCACGATGGTCTTCGCGGTGGCGCTGGAACTGCGCACCGAGGACTTTGCCCGTGTCTTCCGCACACCGCGCGCCGTGATGGCCGGGCTGGTGCCGCAGTTCGTGCTGCTGCCGGTGGGTACCTGGCTGGCCACGCTGGTGCTGGACCTGCCGCCCAACACCGAGGCCGCGATGATCCTGGTGGCCTGCTGCCCCGGTGGCAGCCTGAGCAACGTCGTCACCCACTTCGGGCGCGGCAACACCGCGCTGAGTGTCAGCATCTCGGCGGTGGCCGCGTTGATCGCGCTGTTGCTGACACCGCTGAACTTCACCTGGATGGTGTCCACCAACCCGGCCACCGCGGGCTGGCTGCGCACGCTGGACATCGACGCCAGCGCCATCTGGTGGAGCCTGCTGGCCCTGCTGGCACTGCCGATGATTCTGGGTCTGGCGGTGACACGACGCATGCCGGTGCTGGCCGAGCGCATCCGCAAGCCGCTGGCCAACTTCAGCCTGCTGGCGCTGCTGGCCTTCATCGTGCTGGGCCTGGTGAAGGAACGCCACCTGCTCACCGCGCAGTTGCTGCCTCAGTTGACGGTCGTGGTGCTGCACAACGCCGCCGGGCTGGGCCTGGGCTGGCTGGCGGCCAGCGCCTTTCGCGTGGCCGAGGCCGACCGCAGGGCCATCACCATCGAAGGTGGCATGCAGAACTCCGGCCTGGCGCTGGGCATCGTGGCGGTGCAGTTCGATGCCGACCTGGGCATGGTCATCATCGCCAGCCTGTGGGGCATCTGGCATATCGTCAGCGGCATGACACTGGCCACGCTGTGGAGGCGCAAGGATGCTCGACCGGGTCATTGAAGGGGCCACCGTCGTCGACGGCACGGGGGCCGCCCCCTTCACCGCCGACGTCGGCGTGCAGGACGGCCTGATCGCCGAGATCGGCCGCATCGGCACGCCCGCCCGCGAACGCATCGACGGCCGCGGGGCCTGGCTGACCCCGGGCTTCGTCGACATCCACACCCACTACGATGGCCAGGCGACCTGGGACGAGACCTTCAGCCCCAGCATCCACCATGGCGTGACCACGCTGCTGATGGGCAACTGCGGCGTCGGCTTCGCGCCCAGCGTGCCGGGCCGCGAGACCGAACTGATCGCGCTGATGGAAGGCGTGGAAGACATCCCCGGCGCGGCACTGGCCGAAGGCGTACGCTTCAACTGGCGCAGTTTTGGCGACTACCTGGACGTGCTGCAGGCCATGCCGCACAGCCTGGACTTCCTGGCCCTGGTACCGCACGATCCTCTGCGCATGGCCGTGATGGGCGAGCGTGCGCTGGCCCAGGAAGCCGCCACGCCGGCCGACATCGCCGCGATGCAAGGCCTGTTGCGCGCTGCCCTGCAGGCCGGCGCGGCCGGCTTCTCGACCGGCCGCACCGACAACCACCGCACCGCGCGCGGCCAGGAGACACCCGCGTCGGAAGCCTCGGCGGCTGAACTCCAGGGCCTGGGCGCCGCCTTCCGCGGGCTGGGCCACGGC
>DAORNK010000628.1:0-1482 GCA_035440985.1 Rubrivivax sp.
GCTGCCGCTGAACGCCAGCGCCTGGTGGGACGGCATGCTGGTGCTGCGCCTGGCGGGGGCCGGCGCGGCCGTCAGGTCGGCGTTCGAGAAGCTGGGTGGCGAGCTGATCGCGCCCGCGGCGGCCGATCCCTTCTGGACCGGCTTGCGCGATCATCAGGACGAGTTCTTCCTGGGCGCTGCCAAGGCCGTCGAGGGCGGTGCCACCCTCTGGCGGCTGAGCGTGCCGGCGACCACGCCGCCGCTGAAGCTGTCGGGTGAACAGCTGGTGGAGTGGGGCGGCGCGCAGCGCTGGATCTGCACCAGTGCCCCGGCCACGGCACTGCGCGAGGCCGCCGCCGCCGCCGGCGGTCACGCGGTGCTCTTCCGCGGCCACGACAAGAGCGCAGGCGCCTTTGCGCCGCTCCAGGGCCCACTGCTGCGCATCCATCAGGCGTTGAAGAAGGCCTTCGACCCCGACGGCCTCTTCAACCGCGGCCGGCTGCTGAGGGAACTGTGAGCATGGCCGCTGATGTCGTCGAAGGCATGCGCGACTACTACGCGCGCCGGGCGGCCTACTACGAGCGCGTCTACTTCAAGCCCGAGCGCCAGGCCGATCTGCGCGCCATGGAAGCCTGGCTGGCCGGCCCCTTTGCCGGCCGCCACGTGCTGGAAGTGGCCTGCGGCACCGGTTGGTGGACACCCCACGGCGCGCGCGACGCCGCCCACTGGCTGGCCACCGACCTGAACCCCGAAACCCTGGCCGTGGCGCGCAGCAAGCTGCTGCCGGCCTGCGTTGAACTGGCCCAGGTGGATGCCTACTCGATGGCCGAATTGGGCGACCGCCGCTTCGACGCGGCCTTTGCCGGCTGCTGGTGGAGCCACGTACCGCTGCAGCGCCTGCCTGGCTGGCTGCAGACGCTGCATGGACGCCTGGAGCCTGGTGCTCATGTGGTGTTTCTGGACAACAGCTTCGTGCAGACCAGCAGCACGCCCATCTCGCGCTGCGACGAAGCCGGCAACACCTATCAGAACCGCACGCTGGACGACGGCAGCCAGCACGAGGTGCTGAAGAACTTTCCCGAACCGGCCTTTGCCGCCGCCATGCTGGGCCCGCGTGCACGGCAGGTGCAGTGGCTGGACCATGTGCACTACTGGGTGCTCAGCTACGAGTTGGCCTGAACCACGATGCCGCTGCTCACGGGTCTGACCTTGCTGCTGTTGTGCCAGACCGCCGGCGAGGTGCTGGCCCGGCTGACGCACTGGCCGCTGCCCGGCCCCGTGCTGGGGCTCGTGCTGATGGCACTGCTGCTGCGCTGGCCGCCCGCGCGTGGCCCGGTGCAGGCGGCGGCCACGCCGCTGCTGGCCCACCTGTCGCTGCTCTTCGTGCCGGTGGGGGTGGGCGTGGTGGCCCACCTGGGGCTCGTCAGCCAGTACGGGCCGCGCATGCTGCTGGCCCTGCTGCTGTCCACCTGGATCGGTCTGCTGGTCACTGCCCTGGTGCTG
>DAORNK010000628.1:1630-1870 GCA_035440985.1 Rubrivivax sp.
GGGCCAGCCGCCCTGGGCGAACCCGGTGCTGTGGTCGGTGCTGTCACTGGCGTTGCTGCTGCACGCCACCGGTACGCCGTACCCGGTGTACTTCTCGGGCGCGCAGTTCATCCACTTCCTGCTGGGCCCGGCGGTGGTGGCACTGGCCTGGCCCCTGTGGCAGCGGCGGGCCGAACTGCGCCGACGTGCCGGCGTGCTGTTGCTGGCCGCGCTGGCTGGCGGGGCCGCGGCCAGCAGCAG
>DAORNK010000629.1:0-1868 GCA_035440985.1 Rubrivivax sp.
AGGGTGGCCGGCGCAGGCACGCCGGCGGCCGGCATGCTGGCTGGTGTGCCGGGTGCGGAACCGGCAGACGCGGCCGGGCGGGCGCCCCCGCCGAACAGCGTCGGTTGGCCGGTGTGCTTGTTCCAGGCGTCCCACAGCAGGACGAGCGACATCGTGAAAACCACCCACAGCAGGGTGCGGCGCATATCGGTCATGGGTTATTCCGGGTCTTGGGCGTGTTCTCGGCTGCGGCGGCAGGGTCGCGCAGTCCAAGCCGGGTGAACAGGCCGGCGGCAGGGTTCGGGAAATGGTCGGGCACCGGATCGCAGCCACCCTGGCACCAGGGTTGGCAACGCAGGATGCGCCAGCCGGTCAGCGCACTGCCCCCCAGCGCACCATGGCGCTGCAGGGCCTGCAAGGCGTAGGAAGAACAACTGGGCTCGAAGCGGCAGGCATTGCCCACCCAGGGCTTGAGCAGCAGCCGATAGGCATGCACCGCGCCCATCAGCGCGCGCTGTGGCAGGCTCAACAGCAGCTGCCAGAACTGCCAGAAGGAAGCCTTTGGCGTGGCCATCAGCGGTGAACCCGGTTCAGCAGGGCGTCCAGTTCGCTCCGGGCCGCCGCGGCCAGGGCTTCGGAGCGCGCCGACACGTACGGCGTGGTCGCGAACCCGGCGTGCAGACGCACCAGCCAATGGCCGGCCGCCAGCCCGCCGGCATGGCGGTCGAACGCGCTGCGAATCTGGCGCTTGAGCAGGCTGCGGGTCACCGCGCGGCGGGCGTGGCGCTTGGGCACCACGGCCCCGATCCAAAGGCTGGCGGTCGAGTCATCCACAGGCTGTGGCAAGTTACCCTCAGAGCCTGTGGATAACTTTTCCGGCTGGGGGCTGGCAACTGCCGGCTGGACGCCCAAATCTCCACTGGCCACGTGATGTAGCGCGAAGTGCGCACTGCGCTGGCGGGAGCGGGTGGCCAACAGGCGCTCGAAGTCGGCCTTGTGCACAAGGCGACCGATCATGCTGCAGCAGCTGGCGGGCGGGCTTCAGACGCCCAGGCGCTTGCGGCCCTTGGCGCGGCGTGCATTCATCACCGCACGGCCGCCACGGGTCTTCATGCGCACGAGAAAGCCGTGGGTACGGGCGCGGCGGATCTTGGAGGGCTGGTAGGTGCGCTTCATGGCAGGCTTCTCTTGATTCTCTAGAGGGCTGACGCGCCCCGGGATGGGGCCGCGTGTCGGAGGGGAGGATTCAGCTTGTGGGCGTCCCTGGGCGGCCCTGGGCGGCCCTGCCGCCGGCCCCGCCCCGCCCAAGCGCTCAAGAAAGCGCTCGCTCAGGCGAATTCGGGAAACCCACGATTACAGCAAAAAACGCCAATCAGGTCAAACACTTGCACCGCGCGCCGGTCCATCCGGCGGGGGTTGACGGCGGCCGCGAATGTGTGGATAACTGCGGTCCGCCGTATGCGAGGGACGCAGTTTTCGGCGGCTCCCATAAGAAGATTTCCACAAATGAGCCCAGACCTGTGGCAGCGCGGTTGCGAACAACTCGCCACCGAAATGCCTGAACAGCAATTCAACACCTGGATCCGGCCCCTGATGGCCGGTAGCGCCACCGAACAGGGTCTGCTGGACGAAGCCGAGGCTGCCGTCGTGTCGGTGCGCGTGGCCAACCGCTTCAAGCTGGACTGGATCCGCGCACAGTACGCAGGCCGCATCGAAGCCGTGCTGACCGAACTGGCAGGCAAACCGGTGCGGCTGGATCTTTCGGTACTGCCCCGCAGCGAAGCGCCCACCCCCAGCCCGGCGAAGGCCCTGCGGCGCAGCAGCGGCGTGGCCGCCGCCACGCTGGCGGTGCAGGCCCTGCAAAGGCCGCCCGAGGCCCACCAGCCGGT
>DAORNK010000630.1:0-1864 GCA_035440985.1 Rubrivivax sp.
CTCGTCGTAGGCCTGGTCCACGAGCTGGCCTGCCATGTAGTTGGCATACGACGTCATGTCGAAGTGGCCGTGGCCGCACAGGTTGAACAGGATCACCTCGGATCGCCCTTCGGCCTTGCAGCGCAGCGCTTCGACGATGGCGCCTTTGACGGCATGGTTGGCCTCGGGTGCGGGCAGGATGCCTTCGGCGCGCGCGAACAGCACCCCGGCGGCGAAGCAATCGTTTTGCGTATATGCCGTGGCTTCGATCAGGTTCAGCTCCTTCAGGTGACTGACCAGCGGCGCCATGCCGTGATAGCGCAGACCGCCGGCGTGGAAACCCGGCGGCGTGAAGGTGCTGCCCAGCGTGTGCATCTTGGTCAGCGGTGTCAGGTGAGCGGTATCGCCAAAGTCGTAGGCGAACCTGCCGCGCGTCAGGCTGGGGCAGGCAGCGGGCTCCACCGCCACGATGCGCCGCTTCTTGCCACCGCGCAGTTGCTGGCCGATGAAGGGGAAGGTGATGCCGGCGAAGTTGCTGCCGCCGCCCGTGCAGCCGACGATGACATCGGGGTCGTCCCCCGCCATTTCCAGTTGCAGCAGCGCCTCCTGGCCGATGATGGTCTGGTGCATCAGCACGTGGTTGAGCACCGAGCCCAGCGCGTAGTTCGTGTCGTCGCGGGTGGCGGCCACTTCCACGGCCTCGCTGATGGCAATGCCCAGCGAACCCGGGTGATTGGGGTCCTGCGCCAGGATCGCGCGGCCGCTGTTGGTCAGCGGGCTGGGGCTGGCGTGACAGGTGGCGCCATAGGTTTCCATCAGCGCGCGGCGGTAGGGCTTCTGGTCGTAGCTGACCCGCACCTGGAACACCGTGACTTCGAGGCCGAACAGCGCGCCGGCGAAGGCCAGCGACGAGCCCCACTGGCCGGCGCCGGTTTCGGTGGCGATCTTCTTGATGCCGGCCTGGGCGTTGTACCAGGCCTGCGGCACGGCGGTGTTGGGCTTGTGGGAGCCGGCGGGCGAAACGCCTTCGTATTTGTAGTAGATCCTCGCCGGTGTACCCAGGGCCTTCTCCAGCCGGTGCGCGCGCACCAGCGGGCTGGGGCGCCACAGCTTGAAGACTTCGCGCACGGGCTCGGGAATCTCGATCTCGCGCTCGGCGCTGACCTCCTGCAGGATCAGCTCCATCGGAAACAGCGGCGCCAGGTCATCCGGCCCCACGGGCTGCAAGGTGCCCGGGTGCAGCGGTGGCGCCGCTGGCACAGGCAGGTCGGCCATGATGTTGTACCAGGCGCGCGGCATGCGGCTTTCGTCCAGCAGGTACTTGGTGGGGGCGCTCATTGCGGAAGGACTCCTCGTTGTGATGGGGGGATGCTGGGAGCGTGGGCGGCCAGCCGCTGGGTTGCACCCGGTCCAGAGGGCGCACGGACGGCCGACAACCCGCGAGGTTAGCGCGGCTTCGAAGGTATCCCGCAAACGCGGGGTCGAGGATGGCCCATGACCGCGGACGCCTACCTAGAATCCGCCCACCCCTGCCGACGCCGCCGCCCATCGCGGACATGTCGAGCAGACCGCCGGCCACAAGCTGCGAAGAGTCGTGGAGATGTCGTTGTGAGGACCCTGGCACGAGTCTGCCTTCTGGCCGCCTGGGCGGCTCAGCTGCCTGCGTGGGCGCAGACGGCAGCGCCAGCTTCGGCCGCAAGCGCTGCTGAAGCGGCCATGGAACGCGCACGGCGCCAGGCGGCCGGCCCGCTGCGCATCATCCTGGAAGCCAGCAAGACCAAGCGCAAACCCGGTGACGCCGAGACGGGCGAAACGGCGGACGGAACCGGGCCGCGCAGCGTGAACACCCGGGCGGCACCGCCGCCGAGTGGCGCCGGCACGCCGG
>DAORNK010000631.1:0-1851 GCA_035440985.1 Rubrivivax sp.
GCCGAAGTGGCCGCTGACCTGCCGGCCGCGCTGGCGGCAGCCGCCGACGCGCCGAGGGTCTTCGTAATCGGGGGAGGACAGCTCTATGCACAGGCATTGCCGCTTGCGCAACGGCTCATGCTGACCGAGGTGGACGCCGAGTTGCCGGGCGACGTTTTCTTCCCGGCCTGGGACCGCAGCTTGTTCGTCGAAACCCGACGGCAACGCGCTTGCACCGATCAGGGCATGCCCTACCACTTCGTGGAGTACGACCGACTCCAAAATGGATCACAGGCGCTGAACGCAGCTGCACTCGAACAGCCCATGCCCGAGTCACCCACCCGAGGAAAGCCCCCATGACCATCCTGCTGGCCTACGCACCACGCCCCGAAGGTCAAGCCGCGCTCGACAAGGCGCTGGAACTGGCCAGGAAGAACGGCGAACGCCTGGTGGTCGTCAACGCCAGCCCCGGTGGCCACAAGGAAGACCCCTCCATGGCCTTCCAGTGGGACATTGAACGCATCACAGCCCAGATCGAGGCGGCCGGCGTGGATGGCGAGGTCAAGCAGTTCGTGCGCGGCAATGCCGTTCTCACCGAAATCGAAGAACTGGTGGCATTGCTGCAGGTGTCGATGCTGGTGATCGGCCTGCGCAAGCGCAACCCGGTGGGCAAGTTGATCATGGGCAGCCTGGCGCAGGAAATCCTGCTGTCCGTGCCCTGCCCGGTGCTGGCCGTCAAGGCCAACTGAGCCCGATCAGAGAGCCCCCCGTGAAGCTTGCCACCTGGAACGTCAACTCCCTGGCCGTGCGCCTGCCACAGGTGCTGCAATGGTTGAGCGCCAACCCGGTGGACGTACTGGTGCTGCAGGAGACCAAACTCACCGACGCCAACTTTCCACGTGCCGAGATCGAGGCGGCGGGCTACGCCGCGCAGTGGTTCGGCCAGAAGACCTACAACGGCGTGGCGCTGATCAGCCGCTCACCGGCAACTCAGGTCGTGAAGAACATCCCCGGCTTCGACGACGACATGGCGCGGGTCATCGCCGGCAGCGTCGCCGGCCTGCGCGTGATCGGTGCCTACTTCCCCAACGGCCAGGCTCCGGACAGCGACAAGTTCGTCTACAAGATGCGCTGGCAAGACGCGCTGCACGACTGGGTGCGGGCCGAACTGGCCACCCACCCGGCGCTGGTGCTGATGGGCGACTTCAACGTGGCGCCGGATGACCGCGACGTCTACGACCCCGTGGGCTGGCACAACCAGATCCACTGCACACCGCAGGAGCGCGCGCAGTTTCAGCGCCTTCTCGCCCTGGGCCTGGTGGACGCTTTCCGCCTGTTTGAGCAGCCTATCAAGAGCTGGAGCTGGTGGGACTACCGCAACCTGGCTTTCCGCAAGAACCAGGGGCTGCGCATCGACCACATCCTGGTCAGCCAATCGCTCGTACCGCAGGTGCAGGCCTGCAGCATCGACAAACTCCCGCGCAAGAACGATCGGCCCAGCGACCACGCGCCGGTGATCGTGACCCTGAGTGGGGCCGAACCGGCACATGCAGGGACCTGATCCGGTTCGGGCTGTTGGAAGACTTGCTGCCCATCTGGTTACCTTTGCGCAGGCAGTAGACCTCGCGTTCTTGGTAGTTCTCCTTGCCAACACGCGCCATGAGCTTGTTGTCCGAGACACCGACAAACATGAGGCCCCGATGCAGGAAGGCCAAACCACCAAACATCTTCTTCTCGGAGAGCGATGTGTCAGTGACCATGGCTTTGCGGACCCGTTCGGCAAGAGCTTCGTCGTACGCCATCGCTTCGCCTCCGAGGCCTAGACAAGATGGCTTTGTGAAGCCAGGCGACCCGTCCCCTGCAACGCCGTAG
>DAORNK010000632.1:0-1849 GCA_035440985.1 Rubrivivax sp.
TGGCTGCTGGCCAGCACCGGCGAGCCGATGGCCAGCAGCGCCGCGGCGGCCAGCGGCAACAGCCGCGTGCAGCTGGCATGCGGCGCGAGGCCGGGGTGGCGGGGCTTGGGTGAACGTGGGGTCATGCGCTTGCTCCTGGGTGTGGGGTTCAGTGAGGGGTTCATGCCGGACCACCGGGCTGGGGCCGCATGCCGGGCTTGATACGCGCGGTGCCGTGCAGCGGATGCACCACCCGATCCGGGGGGTGACCCGCTGCATCCGGGCGGCCGCGGTCTGCGTAGGTAGTCGTCAGGCCCAGCCTGCCCATGGCTGCGGTGCGCGCCCCCATCCGATGGAGAAAGCCATGAACTTCGAGAATCCCCTACCCGCCCTGCAACAGCATCTGCTTCGCCGCTGGCGCGGGCTGGCCTTCTGTGCCGGCCTTGTCGGCGGCGTGCTCGGCGCCGTTGCCCCCGCGCAGGCGGCGCAGCAGTTTTCGCCCTACAGCGGCCAGGGCAACCTCTCGGTGTTCGACGCAGCAGCCGGAACCGGCGGCTGGGTGGGCAGCCTCCAGGGCCTGGTTCATCCGCTGAACGGGGATCCGTTCGACCTGGTGTCGGTCGTGCTGTTCAGCGTGGACGGCCCGAGCCGGACGCTCAGCGGTCAGTTCGAATGGACCGGTGCCTTCGATCTCGGCAGCAGCCTCTTCGGCCGGCTGACGGGCACGGTCAGCGATGACGACATCCTGCTGCAGGGCGGGCAGTTCGCGCTGGACTACCTGATCGACGGCGGCACCGGCGTGTTCAGCGGCGCGGGTGGGTTCGGCCTGGCCTTCGTCGACTTCGATCCGCTGGCCAGTGGTGACAACTATCGCGAAGCCGGCCTGGTGGTGGCCAGCGTGCCGGTGCCGAACAGCATGCTGCTGGCGATGGCTGCGCTGGTGTTGATGGCGGCGTTGCACCGGCGCCAGCCCGAGGGCCGCAGCCGATGAAGGTGTACCCGGCCGGCGGCTTGCCGACCGAGACGATGAACACCGCCCCGTCCGGTCCGCCGGCCTGGTCCGAACGTAGCCGCGCGCTCGAACAGCACCTGGCGCGCAGCGCGCTGGGTGACCGCCAGGCCTTCGCCGAGCTGTACCGGCGGACCTGCGGCCACCTGTACGCCGTCGTGCTGCGCATCCAGCCCGACCGGGCCATCGCCGAAGACCTGCTGCAGGAGGTCTACGTGGCTGTCTGGAAGGCAGCCGGTAGCTACGACGCAGGGCGCGCACAGCCGCTGACCTGGCTGACGCAGATTGCGCGCAACCGCGCCATCGACAGTCTGCGGCGGGCGCAGGCGCAGCCCCGGTTCGACTCCGGGCCGCACGACGCCGACGACGATGGTGATGCCGCGGCCGATGCCTACGCGCAGGTGGCCGACCCGACCGCCGGGCCTGCTGCACTGCTGGAACAGGCCAGCGAGGTGCTGCAGCTGCAGCGCTGCATGGCACACCTGAGCGCGCAGCAGCGCCAGACAGTGGCACTGGCCTTCTTCGATGGTCTGTCGCACAGCGAGGTGGCCGAACGGCTGCGCCAGCCGCTGGGCACGGTCAAGAGCTGGGCCCGGCGTGCCCTGGCCACGCTGAGGGGGTGCCTGGATCGCGCCAGCGGACGCGACACGTCCGAGCGACCGGCGGGGCCGGTGCGTGACGCCGCGCAGGGGGTCTGAAGATGGACTACGGGCGACGACCCCTGGCCGATTCCCTGGCGGCCCAGTACGTGGCCGGCTTGCTGCGGGGCGGGGCACGCCGGCGTTTTGAAGCGCTGCTGCCCGGCCATCCGGCGCTGCGGGCCGCTGTGAAGGCCTGGGAGCAGCGCCTGATGCCGCTCAC
>DAORNK010000633.1:0-1837 GCA_035440985.1 Rubrivivax sp.
CACGATGCCCACCGCCCCGCGCCCGGGCGCGGTGGCCAGGGCCACGATGGGGGGATCGGATGGGATGCCCGGCGGGGCGTCGGCCGGGCCGGGTGGGGTGGCAGCGCGCATCGGGTGGTGATTCTGGCGCGCTGCAGCCCGGCGGGGCCTTGTCTGGCGCGGGTGGAGTGGCGCTGGGCCTCTTTCAGCCTGCGCGCCGTTGTCTCCTGAGCCGACCTTGTTCAGGCCGGGTCGCCCGCATGCAGACGATATTGGTACCGCGGGGCGCCGGATTCAAGCCCTGATCAGGGGTAGCCCGCTGAACCGGCGTGATGTCTGGCACGCCCGCGCTGCCGGCCCTATTTGCCCAGCACCCCGAGCTGCTTGTTGATGAACCACTGCTGCGCAATGGAGAGGATGTTGTTGGTCAGCCAGTACAGCACCAGCCCGGCGGGGAAGAAGAAGAACATGAAGCCGAAGGCCAGCGGCATGAACCACATCATCTTGGCCTGCATGGGGTCCGGCGGCGTGGGGTTGAGCCAGACCTGGAACAGCGACGAGGCGGTCATCAGCACCGGCAGGATGAACCAGGGGTCCTTGGCCGACAGATCCGTGATCCACAGGATCCAGGGCGCGTTGCGCATCTCCACGCTGCTCAGCAGCACCCAGTACAGCGCGATGAAGAACGGCATCTGCACGAAGATGGGCAGGCAGCCGCCCAGCGGGTTGACCTTCTCCTCGCGGTAGATGCGCATCATCTCCTGCTGCATCTGCTGCGGCTTGTCCTTGTAGCGTTCGCGCAGCTCGGTCACCCTGGGTGCGACGGCCTTCATCTTGGCCATGCTGCGGTAGGCACTGGCATTGAGCCAGTAGAAGGCGATCTTGAGCAGCACCACCAGCGCGACGATGGCCCAGCCCCAGTTGGCCAGCATGCCGTGCAGCTTGGTGAGCAGCCAGAACAGCGGCTTGCTCAGCACGGTGAGCCAGCCGTAGTCCTTGACCAGCTCCAGCCCGGGCGCCAGCGCGGCGAGCTTGTCTTCCTCCTGCGGGCCGGCAAACAGCACGGCCTCGTGCGATTGGCTGGCACCCGCGGCCACCTCGCCCAGCGGCAACACCATCGCGATGGCGAAGTGGTTGGCCGCCACCTGGGTGGTGCGGAACTCGCGCGGGCCCGGGGCACCCACCAGCCAGGCCGAAGCGAAGTAGTGCTGCACCATCGCCACCCAGCCGTCGTTGGCGGTCTTGTCGTGCGCGGCATTGCCCTTGGTGATGTCCTTGAAGTCGATCTTCTTGAACTTGCTGGCCTCGGTGTACATGGCCGGGCCCGTGAAGGTGAAATAGAAGCTGGACTCGCCTTCGGGCGGATTGCCGTCGCGGGCGAGCTGCAGGTACAGCTGCGGCGAGACCGGCTGGCCCCCCTGGTTGATCACCTCGTGCTTGACGGCCACCG
This sequence comes from Rubrivivax sp., assembly GCA_035440985.1. Lineage (GTDB taxonomy): Bacteria > Pseudomonadota > Gammaproteobacteria > Burkholderiales > Burkholderiaceae_C > Rubrivivax. The sequence goes on from DAORNK010000633.1 coordinate 1,430, forward strand.
TGTAGTCGCCGCGGCGGAAGGTGTAGGTCTTGACCAGCTTGAGCCCAGCGGCGGTGGCCGATTCGAAGCGCACCTGCAGTTCCTTCGCGGCAGGCGCCAGGCTGCGCTCGCCCGGCTGCACGGTCATCGGCGTCAGGTGGTTGGGCAGCACCACGCCGGCCTGGTTGGTGATCAGCCCGGTCTGCGCCACGTACAGGCGCTTCGGGCTTTGTTCCAGCAGCACGACGTTCTGCTGCGGGTTGAGCGCATCGCGGTGCGCCAGCAGCTCCAGCCGCACCAGCGACCCACCCTGGCTGTCCAGCGTGGCCTTGACCAGATCGGTGGTGACGGTGACCAGTTCGCCGCCGGGCGCGGTGGCCACCGCCGGCACGGCCGTGGCGGGCGCCGGGGCGGGCGTGCCCGGCAGGG
>DAORNK010000634.1:0-1823 GCA_035440985.1 Rubrivivax sp.
CCATGCTCAACAACAAGTCCATCCTCGTCACCGGCGGCACCGGTTCCTTCGGCAAGGCCTTCGTGCACACGGTGCTGCAGCGCTACCCGGGTGTGAAGCGCCTGGTGATCTACTCGCGCGACGAGCTCAAGCAGTTCGAGATGGCGCAGACCCTGGGCGAGAAGCAGCACCCCGGGCTGCGCTACTTCATCGGCGACATCCGCGACCAGGCCCGCCTGACGCGCGCGCTGGAAGGCATCGACATCGTCGTGCACGCCGCCGCGCTCAAGCAGGTGCCGGCGGCCGAGTACAACCCCTTCGAGTGCATCAAGACCAATGTGCTGGGCGCGCAGAACCTGATCGAGGCGTGCTTCGACAACAAGGTGCAGCGCGTGGTGGCCCTGTCCACCGACAAGGCCGCCGCGCCGATCAACCTGTACGGCGCCACCAAGCTGTGTTCGGACAAGCTCTTCGTCGCGGCCAACAACATCAAGGGCTCGCGCGACCTGCGCTTTTCCGTCGTGCGCTACGGCAACGTGATGGGCAGCCGAGGTTCGGTCGTGCCCTTCTTCGTGGACCGGCGCAGCTCCGGCGTGCTGCCCATCACGCACCCGGAGATGACCCGCTTCAACATCAGCCTGGCCGATGGCGTGGAGATGGTGCTGTGGGCCCTGGCCCAGGCCTGGGGTGGCGAGATCTTCGTGCCCAAGATTCCCTCCTACCGCATCACCGACGTGGCCCATGCCGTGGCGCCGCAGGCCGAGCAGCGCGTGATCGGCATCCGCCCCGGCGAGAAACTGCACGAGGAGATGATCACCCCCAGCGACAGCTTCCACACCGTGGACCTGGGGCCCTACTACGCGATCCTGCCCACCGGTGGCGAGTACAGCGTCGGCGACTACTGCGCGAGCACGGGTGCCAAGGCCGTGGAGCCGGGCTTTTCGTACACCAGCGGCAACAACGACGATTTCCTCAGCGTGGGCCAGCTGCGCGAGATGATCAGCGAACAGGTCACCGGTCTGGCGCAGCATTGAGCTTGTGAAGATACGAATCGTGCCGCAGGTGCATGAAATGAAGCCCATTCCCTACAGCCGCCAGAGCATCAACGAAGCCGACATCGTGGCCGTCACGGCCGTGCTGCGCAGCGACTTCCTCACCCAGGGTCGCGAAGTGCCGCAGTTCGAGGCCGCGTTTGCCGATGCGCACCAGGTGGCGCACGCGGTGGCCGTCAGCAATGCCACGGCGGCCCTGCACCTGGCCTGCCTGGCATTGGGCGTGGGGCCGGGCACGCCGGTGTGGACCAGCCCGATCAGCTTCGTCGCATCGGCCAACTGCGCGCGCTACTGTGGCGCCGAGGTCGATTTCGTCGACATCGACCCGCACACGCGCAACCTCAGCGTCACCGCCCTGCGCGACAAGCTGCAGCGCGCCGCGCGCGACGGCAAGCTACCGCGCGTGGTGATCCCCGTGGACTTTGCCGGCCTGCCCGCCGACCTGGCCGAGATGCGCGGCCTGGCCGACCGCTACGGCTTTGCGATCCTCGAAGACGCGTCGCACGCCACCGGCGCCACCTACCGCGGCGTGCCCGTGGGCAGCGGCTGGGCCGATGCCACGGTGTTCAGCTTCCACGCCGTGAAGATCATCACCACGGCCGAAGGCGGCCTGGTGGCCACCCAGAGCGCCACGCTGGCCGAACGGCTGCGCCTGCTGCGTTCGCACGGCATCACGCGCGACCCGGCCGAGCTGCAGACACCACCCGAAGGCGAGTGGGTCTACGAACAGCAGACGCTGGGCTTCAACCTGCGCATGACCGAGCTGCAGGCCGCGCTGGGCCGATCGCAGCT
>DAORNK010000635.1:0-1821 GCA_035440985.1 Rubrivivax sp.
CGACCTGGCGCTGGCCCGCTGGCGCGAGGAACAGAAACAGCGCCGCGCACCCACCGATGCCACCGTGCACGAGGTGATGTACCGCACGGGCGAGTGGGTCAACGCGGGCGTGCCGGTGGTGGCACTGCTGCCCGCACGCGCCATCCAGGTGCGCTTCTTCGTGCCGCAGGATCAACTGCCCCGCGCTACCGTGGGGGCCGAACTGGCGCTGGCCTGCGACGGCTGCCCGCCGGGGCTGACGGCAAGGCTGCGCTGGGTGTCCACGCAAGCCGAATTCACGCCGCCGGTGATCTACAGCATCGGTTCGCGCAGCAAGCTGGTCTTCATGGCCGAGGCCGAACCGGGCGATGCCACCTTGCTGCGGCCCGGCCAGCCGCTGGATGTGCGCTTCAAGGCGGCACGGTGAGCGAATCCGACTTCGCCATCGACGTGCGCGGCCTGACCAAGCGCTTTGGCGGGCGCCCGGTGGTGGACGACGTGGCCATCCGCGTTCGGCGCGGCGAGATCTGTGGCTTCCTGGGCCCCAACGGCAGCGGCAAGACGACCACTATCCGCATGCTGTGCGGCCTGCTGCAGCCCGATGCCGGCGAGGGCCAGTGCCTGGGCCTGGACATCCGCCGCGATGCCCGCCGCATCAAGCGCCGCGTGGGCTACATGACCCAGCGCTTCGGCCTGTACGAGGATCTCTCGATCCGGGAGAACCTGGACTTCGTCGCGCGCGCCTACGGGATGGCCCACCGGCCGGCGCTGGTGCGCGATGCCATCGGCAGGCTGGGGCTGGAGGCTCGAAGCCGGCAGCTGGCGGGCACCCTTTCCGGCGGCTGGAAGCAAAGACTGGCACTGGCCGCCTGCATGCTGCACGAACCCGAGCTGCTGCTGCTGGATGAACCGACGGCTGGCGTGGACCCGAAGGCGCGCCGCGACTTCTGGCAGCAGATCCATGCGCTCGCCGCCAGCGGCCTGACAGTGCTCGTCAGCACCCACTACATGGACGAGGCCGAACGCTGCCACCGCCTGGCCTACATCAGCTACGGCAAGCTGCTGGCCACCGGCACCGCGGAGGACGTGGTCCGGCATGCGGCGCTGCAGACCTGGGAACTGCGCGGCCCGCACCTGGGCGACGCGATCGGGCTGCTGCAGTCCGACGCACGCTGGATGGTCGTGCCCTTCGGCACGGCGGTGCACGTCAGCGCGTCGCGCGGTGCCGACCTGGTGCCCTGGCTGGCTGCGCAAGCCCCGGCCGCACCCTGGACGGTGACACCGATCGCCACCGGACTGGAAGACGTCTTCATCGCGCTGACTGCCCATGCTCAGGACAACTTTGCGTAGCCCGGCGCCAGGCCAACCCGAGCCGGGAACGCCCCCTCGGCGGGCCGGCGTCGCAGGCGCCCTGGTGGCCAGCGCCGGCCGCATCCTCGCGGTGCTGCTCAAGGAGGTGATCCAGCTGCGGCGCGACCGTCTGACCTTTGCCATGCTGGTGGGCGTGCCCATCCTGCAGCTGGTGCTGTTCGGCTATGCCATCAACGGCGACCCGCGCCTGCTGCCCACGGCCGTGGTGGCGATGGACGACGGCCCCCTGGTGCGCGCCGTGGTGCGCGCGGCGGAGAACACCGGCTACTTCCGCGTCGTCGCCCACACCACGGACGCCGAAGCCGAAACCCTGATCGCCCAGGGCCAGGTCCAGTTTGCGCTGGTCTTCCCGGCGGACTTCTCGCGCCGCGTGCTGCGTGGCGAAAGGCCTGCGATGGCGGTCTACGCCGATGCGGCCGACCCCGCCGCCACCGGCCCGGCCGCCGCAGCACTGGCCGCGCTGCCGGCGCT
>DAORNK010000636.1:0-1806 GCA_035440985.1 Rubrivivax sp.
GCCGGCGGCGCCAGGTGTTCACGCAGCGTCGCGGCCAGTCCGGCGTCCCAGGCCGTGAGTGCGCGGGCGTCGATGGTCAACTCGGTGCCGGCCGCTGCGGGCGGTGGCGGCGGCAGACGCAACGCGGCCTCGCCGCACCAGTCACCGGCCAATGCCAATGTCCAGCCGCCACCATGCGGCTGCCACTGAATCGGTGAATCCGGAGTCCGGCTCATGGTCGGGCGCACTGTAACCTCGCCCATCATGGCCCGCGTCGTAAGCTTGGCTTGGCCCGATCGACAAACGCACTGCCCCACATGGCCATCTGCCCTGGAGACCCGATGACCGCTGCCCTTGGCCCTTTGTCGCGACGCCAGGCGATGTCCTGCCTGGCGCTGGCGCTGCTGCCCGCGATGGCCGGCGCCCAGTCCGCCGCCTTTGACCATGGCCACGGGGCCTGGACCGCCCTGCTGCGCAAGCACGTGGTGCTGCTGCAAGGCGCTCAGGCATCACAACTGCGCTACGCCGGCATGGCGGCCGACCGTGGCGCGCTGAAGTCCTATCTGGCCCAGCTCTCGGCCGTGCCGGAGGCGAGCTTCGCTTCCTTCAGCAAGGCCCAGCAGATGGCTTTCCTGATCAACGCCTACAACGCCTTCACGGTGGAGCTGATTCTCGGCCGCTACCCCAGGCTGGAATCCATCCGCGACCTGGGCAGCTTCCTGAGCAAACCCTGGTCCATCCGCAACGTGCCGCTGCTGGGCCGCACGATGACGCTGGACGAAATCGAACACGACACCCTGCGCGCCCGCGGCCGCTACGATGATCCGCGCATCCACTTCGCTGTCAATTGCGCCAGCGTTGGCTGCCCCATGCTGCGGGAAGAGGCCTTTGTCGCCGAGCGGCTGGACGCCCAGTTGGAAGAGCAGGCCAACCGCTTCATGGCCGACCGCAGCCGCAACCGCTTCGCGGGCGGCAAGCTCGAAGTCAGCCGCATCTTCGACTGGTACGGCAAGGATTTCGCACAGGGCCACCAAGGCATCGGATCGCTGGCCGCCTTCATGGCCCGCCACGCCGATCGGCTCGCCGACGCGCCGGCCGACCGCGAGCGCATCCGCAGCCAGGCCGTGCCCTTGGTCTTCCTGGACTACGACTGGAAGCTCAACGACGCGCGTTGAACGCGCTCAGCCGCGCGTCGCCTGGGTCAGGGACAGGCGCTCACGTTCGGCGGCGATGACACGCAGGCGCACATCGCGCGAGGCGGCAAGCTGGGGGCGTGCAGGCGGCGGATGAACCAGGCAGGCTTCACAGCCCGTCGCAGCGGCTCCACGCACATGCCTCAAGCCTGCTGCGTGGCCGGGGCCTGCAGGCGGAACACCGCCACCGCATCGGCCAGGTCCCGGGCCTGCTGGTTCAGGCTCTGAGCGGCGGCGGCGGCCTGTTCCACCAGCGCCGCGTTCTGCTGGGTCACCTGGTCCATCTGGGTGACGGCCTCGCTCACGAGGCCGATGCCGGAACTCTGCTGGACGGCGGCACTGGAGATCTCGCCGATCAGGTCCGAGACCTTCTTCACCTGCTCGACGATGGACTGCATCGCGCTGCCGGCTTCACCGGCCTGGTGTGCGCCCCGTTCCACGCGCTGGACCGATTCGTCGATCAGCGCCTTGATCTCGCGCGCCGCGTCGCCGCTGCGCTTGGCCAGGCCACGCACTTCGGAAGCCACCACGGCAAAGCCGCGGCCCTGCTCGCCGGCACGGGCAGCCTCGACGGCGGCGTTGAGCGCCAGGATGTTGGTCTGGAAGGCGATGCCGTCGATGACGCCGATGATGT
>DAORNK010000637.1:0-1803 GCA_035440985.1 Rubrivivax sp.
CCTCGATGGCCCAGAACGGTACGCAGACGAAGCGCGCGATCTCGCGATCGCGGTCCACGACCAACTTCAGCGTCGGCGTCTGCACGCGCCCCACCGACAGCACGCCGGTATAGCCGGCCTGGCGCCCCAGCAGTGTGAACAAGCGGCTCAGGTTCATCCCGATCAGCCAGTCGGCGCGCGATCGGGCGAGTGCGGAGAAATACAGCGGCAGCGTCTCGGCGGACGGCTTGAGCGCACCCAGCGCCTTGCGGATCGACGCATCGTTGAGCGCCGACAGCCACAGGCGCTGAATCGGCCCGCGGTAGCCGCATAGGTCGATGATCTCGCGGGCGATCATCTCGCCCTCGCGGTCGGCGTCGGTCGCAATCACCAGCTCGCCCGCCTTGGCGACGAGCTGCTGCACGACCTTGAATTGCGCTGCGGTCGCCGCCTTGGGCTCGACACGCCAACGCTCAGGAAGAATGGGCAGTTGCTCGATGGCCCAGCGCTTGTATTGCTCGCCGTAGCCTTCGGGCGGAACCGCCTCCACCAGATGACCGAGGCACCAGGTCACGACGACACCCGCGCCGCTGTAGCAGCCGTTGCCGCGTTGACCGGCACCCAGCACACGGGCGATGTCCTTGCCCTGGGACGGCTTCTCGCACAGGAACACGCGCATGAAGCCTCCTTGGAAATGTGCGGTTCATCGGATGGGCGTCAGCTTGGCGGGGCCAGGAGATGCCGGCAGCAAGGAAGCCGATTGATGCAGACACCGCTTTGTGATCGGCAGGCGGCCCGTTGCCGCAGCGGTGTGCATAGACCGCAGGAGCTGGCACAGCAAGAGCGTCGTTTCGGGAGGGCGGCTGGAACTCCGTGGACGACCTTGGAGCTATCCCCTGGGGATAGCTCGCTGGTGCATCGCGGGCGTATGACGGTTGCTACAGCCGCCCTCGGGGGAACGGCGATGGGCGAATTACTGTCCGCCGGCCGGCTTGGTGCTGAGCGCCACCGACTCGATGCGGTACGGCAGGATGCCCACGCGCCGCGCCTCGACCTTGAACGTCACGCGCTCGTTCTCGTCGGCGTCCTCCCATTCGTCGCGCACGGTGCGGCCCTCGACCAGCACCCGCATACCTTTCTGGTACAGCGTCTTCCAGTGCTCGGCGTCGCGGTGCCACAGCTCCACGGGCGCCCAGAAGCCGCCGCGATCTTCGTACTCGCCGTCCTTCTTCGGGATCGGGTTGTCGAAGTAGACGTTCAGGCGAAGCAGCCGGCGCGGCTCGTCGTTGCCGTTCGGAAATTCGCGGTAGTCCGGCGCAGAACCGATGTTGCCCTCGCCGACGAAGTGCGTGCTCATGGTGACTCCTTGGTGGTGGGTGGAACGGACGCGGTATGCCCGTGGACGCGCCGCAGGTAAGCCGCTTCGGCCTGCGCGGCCTTGTTGGCGCATTCCAGGGCTTGGCGAGCGATGCTGTGGGTCAGGCTGATCTGCATGTTCAGCACGATGCGCTGCAGTTCGATCGCGTACAGCTCGTCGATCAGCGAGGCCGGCGTCGCGGGGTTGGCCAGCAGGGCCTCCCACAACGCCACGCCCATGGAGGAACGGTCGAGGTTGCGCCAGCGCAGGAAGGTCGTCCCTGCGCCAGTGGCCTGCTGGGCCAGTTGCACGTCGAGCAGACTGAATGGGTAGGCGCGCGCCTGGGGCAGCACGCGCCGCTGCGCCAGGCCAATCACGTCGTCGCGCAGCGCTGCGCACTGGCTGGCCCAGGTCTCCAGACTCCCCTTACCCTTAAAAGGCTGTAAAAGGCCTTTTAGGTAGCCTGC
>DAORNK010000638.1:0-216 GCA_035440985.1 Rubrivivax sp.
CTCGCAGATGCCGCGGCCGGGGCCGTGGAGTTGCTGCACTGCGCTTCACTGGTCCACGACGACCTGCCCTGCTTCGACGATGCTGCCCTGCGACGCGGTCTGCCTTCGGTGCATGTCGCCTATGGGGAACGCATTGCGGTGCTGACCGGAGATGCCATCATCGTGCTGGCCTTCCAGGCGCTGGCCGAGGCGGTGGAACCGTGCACGCGCCACCTG
>DAORNK010000638.1:235-1801 GCA_035440985.1 Rubrivivax sp.
GGCTTGCTCGGCCGCTGCGTCGGCGGCCCCACAGGCATCGTGGCAGGTCAGGCCTGGGAGTGCGAGCCGCGCGTCTCGCTGGCCGCCTATCACCGCGCCAAGACCGGCTCGCTGTTTGCCGCCTGCACCCAGGCCGGTGCGTTGGCCGCGGGGGTCGATCCGGAGCCCTGGTGCGACTTCGGCCTGTGCCTGGGTGAGGCCTATCAGGTCGCCGACGATGTGCGCGATGTGGTGGCCACCACGCGGATGCTCGGCAAGCCGAGCGGACGCGACCGCGATCTGGCACGTCCCAGTTCAGCGGCCGAGTTGGGTCTGGGCGGGGCGATTGCGTACTTCGACCGCCTGGTCGAGCGTTCGATCGCAGCCATTCCCGACTGCGACGGGGCAACCCTGCTGCGCGCGCTGGTGCGCGCCGAGTCCGAAAGACTGGTGCCGCAGGAGAGCGTGCGCGTTCCGGCACTGGCAGCCTAGTCTGGAGCATGGGGCGTGGATTCGGCCCGCTCCCATCGGCAAACCAGCGAGGCGCCGGCCGATGCGCCGACGAGCGGCCGGCTGGCAGGGTGGATGGAACGCTGGCGGGCCTGGCGCGACAGCAAGCTCATCAGCCCGGAGTTCCAGCGGCGCGCGGCGCGCACCTGGTACCTGCGCCCTCTGGTTCGCCGGCGCGCGCGCGCGCTGTTCGACCTGGTGGCCGGCTTCGTCTATTCCCAGGTGCTGCTGGCTTGCGTGCGCGTGCGCGCATTCGAGATATTGGCCGAAGGCGCGCAGAGTCCGGCCACGCTGTCCAGGCGCTTCGCGTTGCCGTTGCCGGCCACCGAACGCCTGCTGGCGGCCGCGGTGGCGCTGGACCTGATGGAGCACCGCGATGGCGGCCGCTACGGCCTGGGTCGGCTCGGTGCGCCCTTGGTCGGCAACGAGGCGGTCACCGCAATGGTGGAGCACCATGCACTGCTCTATGCCGATCTGCAGGATCCATTGGCCCTGCTGCGCGGCGAAGGCGGCGCACCGGCGCTTTCGCGCTATTGGGCCTACGCTGAAGCCGAATCACCGGGACAACTGCCTGCCGCGCAGGTGGATGCCTACTCCGCGCTGATGAGCGCATCGCAGCCCCTGGTGGCCCAGGAGGTGCTGGACAGCTATGCGCTGGAACGTCATCGCTGCCTGCTGGACGTCGGCGGTGGACAGGGCCGGTTCCTGATCGCCGCAGGGCAGCGCGCACCAGGCCTGCAGCTGATGCTCTTCGACCTGCCGGCGGTCGCGGCGTCGGCCGCTGCGGCGCTTGACGCCGCCGGCCTCGGCACCCGCAGCCGTGTCTACGGCGGCGACTTCACCTGCGACGCGCTGCCGGCCGGTGCCGACATCGCATCGCTGGTGCGCGTGCTCTACGACCATCCGGACGAACGCGCACTCACCATCCTGCGCGCCGTGCATCGCGCGCTGCCGGCCGGCGGCACCGTGCTGGTGGCCGAGCCGATGGCGGGCGCAAAGGGCGCGCCGCGCATGGGAGACGCCTACTTCGGCATGTACCTGCTGGCGATGCGCGGCGGTCGGGCACGTACGGCTGGC
>DAORNK010000639.1:0-233 GCA_035440985.1 Rubrivivax sp.
AGTTGCCGTTGGTGTTGTTCCAAGTGCAGCTGGCAGCCAGCGCCTGTTGCGCCGCGGGCTGCAGGGCCGGCGTGTCGGCCACGCACAGCACGTGCAGCGGCAGGCGATGTTCATCGGCCAGTGCCATCGCCTGATTCAGCAGCGCGGCATCAGGGGCCAGCGGATCCAGCCCTACCAGCACCGCACGCTGCCACAGTTGCGCCCCACGCGGCGCCAGCAGCACGCTGCAAGGC
>DAORNK010000639.1:339-1800 GCA_035440985.1 Rubrivivax sp.
GGCAGCTCACGCGCGGCCTGCACGATCTCGGCAAACAGCTCGGATCCGCGCCGCACGCGCAGTTGCAGGGTCACACCGGCGGCTCGCGCCAGCGCCTGCAGGGCTTCACGGCTGCGGGCAGCCTGTTCGTCGGCACGCGCAGCCAACTGCGGCGCGGCCATCTCGAACTCGGCGTTGCTCAGGAGGGGCAGCACCACGTGCAGCGGCATACCGCCGCGGCGCGCCAGCGCCAGGGCCACGGCCTCGGCGCCGCTGTCGAAGTCGGTGTGCTCACTGGCCAGCAGGATGTGCGCGAAACCACCGGCCACTTCAGTGCCCCCCACGCAACAGACCCGAAGCGGCCAGCGCCACGACCACCACTTCCAGCAGGCAGATCAGCACGAAAGCCCGGTCGCCCCGCCCGGCGTACAGGGGCACCACGGCCAGCAGGCAGGGGATGGAGACGCCGGCCAGCAGCGCAATGCCCAGCAGGCCCAGCACATCGCCGTGGCCGAGCAGTGCCAGCCAACCCCAGCCGCCGGGCATCTGCGTGCGCGCCTGGAACTGCGCCACCGGCAGTGACCAGAGTTCTGGCAACCGGTCCACCGGCACGTAGCCGGGCAACAGGCCGCTGACGTAGGCCGCGAAGCTGGCCACCAGCAGGACGAGGCCGGCGCGCGTACCCCAGTCCAGCAGCCGCGCGTAGCGCTCCTGCTCGGGCGGCTGGGTGTGGGATGGCTCGGTGGACGTCATCGTGTTCAGTTTCAGCCCGGCGGTCCGGGCCATCACGGCCAGATGCCCGTGCCCTTGAGCAGGGCGCGCGCGCCGGCAAACAGCAGCATCGCGATGACCATGCGGCGGATCACCGCGCCCTTGAGCACGTTGAGCAGGCGTGCGCCGATGCGCGCACCCAGCATCATGCCCACCACCGAGGGTACCGCGATCATCGGCAGCACCGCACCCCGGTTGATGTAGACCCACGCCGCCGCAGAATCCACCAGCGACAGCACCACGCTGGAGCTGCCTGCGGCCACCTTCAGCGGTGCGCCCATCAGCAGGTTCAGCGCCGGCACATTGGCCCAGCCCGCACCGATGCCGAACATGCCGGCCAGCACGCCGATGGCCAGGAAGGTGATCAGGCCGGGCAGCGTGCGGTGCACCTGCCAGGGCACGGCCTGGCCGCTGGCGCGGTCGATGAAGACACCATGCAGGGCGAGCGCCTGCGACAGCGCATCGGGCCGCTCCACCACCGGAAACTCGGACTTGCGCGACACCGCCATCAACACCACGATGCCCAGCACCAGGCTACCCAGCAGGATCTGCACCACGTTGGCCGGCATCGCCAGGCCCAGCATCGCACCGGCGATGGAACTGGCCGAAGCCAGCACCGCCAGTGGCAGCGCCAGGCGCAGGCTGCCCAGCCCGCCGCGCAACAGCGTGGGCCCGGCGGCCAGGGCGCTGGCCAGCGCCACCAGCAGGCCC
>DAORNK010000640.1:0-1786 GCA_035440985.1 Rubrivivax sp.
CTTTACCGCCCTGGGCGAACTATCCGCAGCGGTCGGTCCGCAGCTGGACGATGGTTGCAAGGCATCCTGCGTCGACTGGTACGGCCATGCGCGGCCCATCTTCCTGGGTTCGCGCGTGCTGGCGCTGATGGGCTACGACCTGGTCGAAGGGCGCCTCCTGGGACGCGGCAGTGACGAGCGCATCGAGACGCGGCGCAGCATCAGCTTTGCACCGATGGCGCAGCGCCCGCCGGGTGGGCGGCCGACCCCCTTCGAGTGAATCACTCAGCCCAGAGCAGCGGTCTCGGCGTGCTTGTCGGCTTCCGAAGTGAAGGCATCGGCAAAGAACTCCTCGGGCGGCAAGCCGCAGTTCTGGCAGAAGTCGCGCTGCGCGGCCTGCACCATCACCGGCACGCCGCAGGCATAGACCTGGTGGGCGGAGAGATCGGGCCAGTCCTGCATCACGGCCTGGTGCACGAGGCCGTTGCGGCCAGTCCAGGCATCGGCGGGCCCTGGTTCGGACAACACCGGCACGTAGCGCAGCGTGGGCATGCTGGCGGCCTGCTGTTCGCACCAATCGTGCTGGTAGAGATCGGCCTTGTGCCGGCAGCCCCAGTAGAGCACGGCCGGGCGTGGACTGCCCAGGTGCTGCAGGCGCTGGATCAAGGCCTTGATGGGCGCAAAGCCGGTGCCGCTGGCCAGCAGGATCAAGGGTTTGGTGCTGTCCTCTCGCAGGAAGAAGCTGCCGAAGGGGCCTTCGATGCGCAGGATGTCGCGTTCCTTCATCTCGCTGAAGACGTGGTCGGTGAATCGGCCGCCCGACAGGTGACGCAGGTGCAGTTCGATGGCCGGCGGATTGCCCAGTTCGTGCGGCGCATTGGCCATGCTGTAGCTGCGCCGCGCACCATCGCGCAGGATGAACTCGACATACTGGCCGGCGTGGTACTGCAGAACCTGGTTGGCTGGCAACTGCAGGCGCAGCACCATCACGTCGGGTGTCGCGCGCTGCAGGGTCAGCACGCGCGCGGGCATCTTCAGCACCGGGTATTCACCCGCCCCCGGCACGCTGCGGGCTTGCAGCGTGCAGTCACTCTGCGGGCGGGCGCAACAGGTCAGCACCAGTCCCTGGGCCTGTTCATCGGCCGAGAGTGCCTTGTCCTGGTGGGCACCTTGCTGCACGCGGCCCTCGATCAGGCGGCTCTTGCAGGAACCGCAGGCGCCGTCGCGGCAGCCGTAGGGCAGGCCGATGCCCTGGCGGATGGCTGCAGCCAGCAGCGGCTCGTCGGCTTCTGCCGTGAAGGTGCGCCCCGAGGGCTGCAGGGTGATGGTGAAGCTCATGGTGGCAAGGGGTTGGAACGCCGACGTGGCGCCAGGTCGGGCAACGGGCGGCCAGGCGCGGCACTTAAACTGGGTGTCGATTGTCCCCCACCCGCATGGTTCGAGCCTCAACACCAACCCGTCGGCCCACACTGCTCATCGTGGGCTGCGGCGACGTGGGCCAGCGTGTGCTCAGGCTCGTGCAAGCGCGCTGGCGCGTGCTGGCACTGACCTCGTCACCCGCCCGCATGGCCCTGCTGCGCCAACAGGGAGCCGTGCCCTTGTTGGGTAACCTGGACCAACCGGCAACGCTGGCCCGGCTGGGCGGGCTGGCGGATGCCGTGCTGCACCTGGCGCCACCGCCCCTGCACGGCGACACCGACCCGCGCACCCGTGCGCTGATCCAGGCCCTGGCGCGGGGGGGCCGGGTGCGGCGGCTGGTGTATGCCAGCACGACTGGTGTCTATGGTGACTGCGCAGGCCAGCGCTT
>DAORNK010000641.1:0-1780 GCA_035440985.1 Rubrivivax sp.
GCCGCGTTGAGTGAGGTCTCGCGGGATGTGCTGCTGAGCCTCATCGATCGCGAAGGCAGCTGGTTGCGTGCCGCGGCGCTGGGCGTGCTGGGTCAGAGCCGGGATCCGGCCCATGCCCCGGTCTACCTGCAGCACCTGCGGGGCCGCCGCGAACTGCGCTCAGAGCTTCGGGAAGCGAATCCGGCTCACCATCAGCGAGCCGGACACCGCGAACATCAGCACCAGCGGGTGCAGGTCGAAGCCGGCGATGCTGAGCTTGCCGAACCACAGATCGCCGCGCAGCGCGCCCTGCGTCGCGGCGACGAACAGCACCAGCACCAGCACCAGCGAGGTCGGGATGGGCGTGCCTTCGAAGTACTTGACCTTGCCCTCGTCACCGCTGAGTTCCTCGGCGGTGACGTTGTAGCGAGCCAGGCGCGACACACCGCAGGCCACGAAGTAGGCCAGCACGATGCGGTCGAACAACCCCTGCATGCCGCAGCCGTAGGCGATCACGGCCGGCGCGACCCCGAAGGAGATGACATCGGCCAGCGAGTCCAGTTCGCGTCCCATCGCCGAGGACTGCTGCCGCCAACGCGCGATGCGCCCGTCCAGCACGTCGAAGACCAGGGCCGCCAGCACCAACCCGCAGGCCAGGTAGATGTGCATCACCCGGTTGTTCTGCAGGAAGCTCATCATCGAAAACAGCGCGCCGGTGCCGCACACGGCATTGGCCAGCGTGAACCAGTCGGCGAGATGGAACTCGCGGATCAGGGCAAACGGCTTGCGGCGATCGGATGAGGTCATGAGCTGGCGGGCGGCGGAGTAGGGATCAGCGAGCAGTGTCGCAGACTGGCGTGGGCACGGCGGCGACAGCCTTGGGTCCGGCACCAAGTCCCCGCGGGTGCCCACGCCTAGAATCCCGAGCTGATGCTGCGGCGCAACATCGGCCGCCTGGGTCGGCACGACCCGCCAGCCCCGTTGCGCCCCTTCGCCAGGAGTCCCCAGATGAACGCTTCCGACACCCCGAACCCGCCATCGTTTCTGAGCCGTGTGGCACTTGCGATCAGTGCCTTCGGGGCCGTGCTGGGCGACGCCGGATTCGCCGCCCGCTATCAGGCATGGCGCAGCGGTCACGTCACACCGCCGGCGCCACCACCGGCGCCGCCCGCGCCAGCGCTGCTCAAGACGCCGTCACCCGAGTCGGCTCTGCAACTGCTGGCCCTGCTGCAGCGCGAAGCCCGCCTGATCGACTTTGCCGGTGAAGACCTGGGTGGCTACGACGATGCCCAGATCGGCGCCGCGGCGCGCCTGGTGCACAAGGGCTGTGCGAAGGTGCTGCGTGAGCACTTCAGCCTGGAAGCGGTGCGCAGCGAGCCCGAAGGCAGCCGGATCACGCTGGCGGCCGGGTTCGACGCTGCCGCCGTGCGCCTGACGGGCAACGTCGTCGGCCAGCCGCCCTATACCGGCAGCCTGAGCCACCGCGGCTGGCGGATCACCGAGGTGCGGCTGCCACGGCTGGCCGAACGCCACGATGCGCACGTCGTGGCGCCAGCGGAAGTCGAGCTGTGAGCGCGCCCGGCCCGGACAGCCGACCACGCTACACGATCGGCATCGACCTGGGTACGACCCACAGCGCGATCGCCTGGGTCGACAACACGGCGAGCGACGGCGACCGCATCGTCGGCGGCGTGCTGCCGGTGCCGCAAATCACCGCGCCCGGCGCCGTCGAGGCACAGGCGCTGCTGCCGTCGTTCGTCTATCTGCCGCATGCCGATGAGCTCGGGCCCGGCGAGCTGGC
>DAORNK010000642.1:0-1780 GCA_035440985.1 Rubrivivax sp.
GGCTGGCACAGGCCGCCAGCCCCATCACCAGGCTGACCAGGCCCCAGCGCCAGCCGGTCCAGCGGTTCACGGCTCGGCGCGCAGGCGGCTCAGGGTCTCTTGCAGCACGTCGTTGTTGGCGTCGCGGGCGCGTGCTTCGCGCCAGACCCGGCGCGCTTCGTCCTGCTGGCCCATGGCCCACAGCACCTCACCCAGGTGGGCACCGATCTCCGGATCCGGCCGCGCCGCGTAGGCCTGGCGCAGCAGCCGCGCGGCCTCGGGCAGGTTGCCCAGGCGGTACTCGATCCAGCCCAGACTGTCGGTGATGAAAGGGTCGCCGGGCGAAAGCGTCAGCGCACGCTGTACCAGTTCGCGGGCCTCGGGCAGGCGCTGTCGGCGATCGGCCAGCGAATAGCCCAGTGCGTTGTGCGCGTGCGCGTTGTCGGGCTTGAGTTCGATGACACGGCGCAGCAAGCGCTCCATCTCGTCCAGCCGTTCCAGCTTCTCGGCCATCATGGCCTGCTCGTAGAGGATGTCGCTGTCGTCGCCGAAGCGCTGCGCGCCGGCAGCCAGTACGTCGAAGGCTTCGCGCCAGCGCTTCACGTCGCGCAGCATCGCGGCCTCGGCCATCAGCTTGGCGCGCGCATCGTCCGCCTGGCGCTCCGGGGCCTTGCGGATCAGGTCGCGGGCCGCATCGAGCTTGCCCTGGCGCGCCAGGATCGAGGCCCGGCGGCCCTGTACATCGAGTGCGCGGCGCGGATCCTGGATGCGTGCCAGCCAGCCTTCGGCAGCCTTGAAGTCGCCGCGCTGCTCGGCCGCCTGCGCCAACATCAGCCAGGCCTGCACCTGGCCCTGTTCCGGGCGCGAGGCCGGATCCTCATCGTCGTCTTCGGTGCCGTGCGCGGCGGGCGCTGCGGCCTGGGCGGCGGCCGGTGCCGCGGCCTGGACCAGTTCCAGGTAACGCAGCAGTGCCGCTTCGCCCTGCTGGACCTGCTTGAGCTCCAGGTGCAGCGCGCCCAGCGACAGGTAGGGGCCTGGCTCGCTGGGTTGCAGCCGGGTGGCGGTCTCCAGCTGCACGGCGGCATCGGCATAACGCTGCGCGGCCGACAGCGTGCGCACGTAGACCATGCGCAGCCCGGGTTCGGCATGGCCCTGGCGCAAGTAAGCTTGCACGATGGCTTCGGCGGCCGGACGCTCACGCATCAGCTCCAGCGCCAGCAGTGCCGGGCCGGGTGCGCTGGGGTCCTGCGTGTGCGCTTCCTGGGCCAGCACCAGGGCCTTGTCGTGTTCGCGCGCTTCCATCCAGGCGCGGCCCATGGCCACCCGGGCGGCCACGCGCGTCATCGGCTCGTCCCAGTACGGGCGCACGCCGTCCTCGATGAGTTGGGCTACCTGCCTGGGGTTGTTGGCGCGCTGCAGGAACCTCGGCAGCGCCGCGATCAGGCCGGGCCGGTCGGCTGCGGGCGACAAGACCAGCAGCGCCTTCAGCGGCTCGGGCAGGGCCTCGGGCCGGTTCAACAGCATCAGGATCTGCAACTGCAGGCGCAAGGCGTCCATCGACTCGGGCCGATGCAGCCGCCAGGCGCGTGCGGCTGCCAGCGCCTGTTCACCGGCGCGGGCCTGCAGGGCGATGTCGGTGGCCCGGCGGAACAGGCCCTCGTCGCGCGTGCGGCGCGCAGCGTTTAGCGTCCATTCGTAGGCCGTGCCTGCGTCACCCTGGCCCAGGGCCATCTCGCTGACCAGCAGCTCGAACAGCAGCTGGCCATCCATCGCCGAGTTGCTCACGGCGGGCGCGACATCC
>DAORNK010000643.1:0-1779 GCA_035440985.1 Rubrivivax sp.
GCTTGGCCGCGCCACGTGCGTTGGCGGCGACCACCGCCCCCAGCGACCACAGCACATTGCCCGGGGTGATCAGATAGCGCAGTTCCTTCTGGTTGCGCATCAACGCCGACATCGGCTGGTACACCGCCAGCAGTGCGCCCACCAGCAAGGTCAGCGCCAGCAGCATGCTGCCCAGGCGCCAGGCCAGGGCCTTGAACCAGGGCCGCGGTTGCAGGCGCACGCGCCACAGCAGCAGCAGGGGCAGGCCGGCATACAGCAGCAGGTGCATGAACAGCCGCCCGGACATCAGCTCGCGGGACTCGGCCACGTCGGTGCTCAGGACGTTGCGGATCATGCTGGGGTCCAGCACGACCCCGAAGGCCTGCATGAAGTGGGTGGCGCTGGCCACCACCAGCAGCAGCAGTGCCAGCAGCGGCTTGGTCAGGCGGCCCCAGGCGAAGGGGGCGACGATCAGGTAGTGCAGGCACACCAGCATCACCAGCAAGGCTGCGCCAAAGAGCCAGGTCTGCCACGACTGCGCATCGCGCCCCTGCAGCGCGGCGGCCACGAAGGGCCGGTTGGCGAGCAGCGCCCAGAACAGGCTCACGGCCAGCAGCAGGGTCTCGGTGCGCGTGGCCCAGGCCAGCCGCGGGTGGGCGGTGGAAGATCTCGATCCGAACATGGGCAGGAGTGGGCGCCTTCGGGATGAAGCCAGGCTGAAGATTGTCGCCGTCGGGCGGTGCTACCGTGTCGGGCCCCGGCGGCCTATTCCCCACAGCCATGCGCTTGCTGCTCATCGAAGACGACGACCTCCTGGGCGAAGGCCTGCGCGACTTCCTTCTCGCCGAGGGGCATCTGGTGGACTGGGCGCGCCGGCTGGACGAGGCGCTGGCCTTTCGCGGTGAACCCTACGATGCCTGGCTGGTGGACTGGCAGCTGCCGGATGGCTCGGGCCTGCAGTGGCTGCGCAGCCAGCGCCTGCGCGATCAGGACACGCCGGCCCTGTTGCTGACGGCACGCGACAGGCTGGCAGACCGCGTGCTGGGCCTGGACAGCGGCGCCGACGACTACCTGGTCAAGCCTTTCGCGCCGGAGGAACTGGTGGCGCGGCTGCGGGCGGTGTGCCGCCGCAGCGCACGCGCCGGCCAGTCCCGCATCACGCTGGGTGACGTGGAGATCGACCTCGCTGCGCACAGTGCCTGGCGCCACGGTGCGGTGGTGGAATTGACGGCGCGTGAGTGGGCGCTGCTGCAGGCCCTGCTGTTGCGGGCCGGCCGCGTCGTGCCGCGCGGCGATCTGGAACGCCTGGTGCTGGGCAGCGATGCCGATGTGTCCAGCAACGCCATCGAGGTGCATCTGTCCAGCCTGCGGCGCAAGCTGGGCCGCGGCCTGATCGAGACCGTGCGCGGCCTGGGCTACCGCCTCGTGGACGACCGCCCGTGAAGCCCGATCACCACCAGGCACCCGCCACCTCGATCAGCCGGCGGGTCTCGAACACCTTGCTGGCATGGGCGCTGCTGTGGGGCATGGCGCTGGCCCTGGGCGGGACCTGGGCGGTGCGCCACGAAATGAGCGAGATGCAGGACGACACGCTCAGGAGCACCGCCGAAGCGTTGGCCGCCACGCTGGGTGCCCTGGATCTCCACGCCCAGGTGGGCCAGCCGACGGCTGCGGCCCCGCTGCCCGAGGGCGACCCTGACCAGCGCGTCGTGTGGCAGGTGCTGGCGCAGGGCAGCGGCGTGATGCCGCTGCGCGCCAGCCGGGGCGCGCCGGTGGGACCGCTGATGCCCACGCCGGCCG
>DAORNK010000644.1:0-1768 GCA_035440985.1 Rubrivivax sp.
CTGACGGGCTGGCAGGTCACCAATGCCGGCGTGCCTGGCGACACGTCAGAGCAGGCCGTACAGCGCCTGCCTGCCCTGCTGGCCGCGGCCACGCCGGCGCTGGTGCTGCTGTGCATCGGCGGCAACGATCTGCTGCGCCGGCTCGACGAGGACACCACGCGTGGCCACATCCAGCGCATGCTGACCCTCGTGCAGGCCGCGGGCGCCCAGGTACTGCTGATCGCGGTGCCACGCCCTTCGCTGGCAGCGCGCTTCATCGGCAACCTGAGCGATCACCCGATGTACGGCGAGCTGGCCGAAGCGTTGCGCGTGCCGCTGCACCGGCAGGGCTGGTCCGAGGTGCTGGCCGACGAGCAACTGCGCGCCGATGCCATCCATGCCAATGCCCAGGGTTATGCGACCTTTGCGCGCGGCCTGCTGGCCACGCTGCGGGCCACCGGCCTGTTCGTGGCCTGAAGCACCAGGCCATGAAAAAGGGCCCCGCAGGGCCCTTGCGAGATCAGGGGATCAGCGAGTCACTTGAGGTGCTTGCTGATTTCCTTGGTCATGCCGAACATGCTGATGGGGCTGACGCCGACCACCGCCTTGAGCTTGGCATCTGCATTGATCATGGTCCGCTTGACCTTGTCTTGCAGGCTGTTCTTCTTGATGTACTCCCAGACCTTCTTCGTGACCTCGGTGCGCGGCAGGGGCTTGTCGCCGATGATGGCGGCCAGCGCGGCGCTGGGGGTCATGGCCTTCATGAAGGCGGCGCTGGGGGTGCGCTTCTTGGCCGGCGCCTTCTTCGCGGGCGCTGCCTTCTTGGCCGGTGCGGCCTTCTTCGCCGGGGCCTTCTTGGCCGCAGCCTTCTTGGCTGGCGCCTTCTTGGCCGCGGCCTTCTTCGCGGGAGCTTTCTTCGCAGTTGCCATGTGGATGTTCTCCGTCAGTGGATGAGGGATGCCGAACGCCGTGCGGGCCTTTTGGAGTACGTTGCCGTACGGGCCTGTCTGTGTACGAGCAAACGGGCAGCCGGGATGGTAGCGCCTGTACGAGGTGGTGAGAAGCGTTTTTCATAGGTAAAAGCAACAGTCCGGTCGCGATATGCTGCGCGCATGAAGATCCTGGTTCGCTGGTTCCTGCTCGCCGCGGCCCTCTTGCTGGTCGCCCAGTTCTATTCCGGTGTCACGGTCGCGAGCTTCGGTGCCGCCCTCGCGGCGGCCTTCGTGCTGGGGCTGTTGAACACCCTGGTGCGGCCGCTGCTGGTGCTGCTGACGCTGCCGGTGACGCTGGTCACGCTGGGCCTGTTCCTCTTCGTGATCAACGCGCTGATGTTCTGGGCCGCGGCTTCGCTGCTGGATGGCCTGCACGTCGCGGGCTTCGGCGCGGCGCTGGTGGGGTCCTTGCTCTACAGCCTGTGCGGCATGGTCATCGACGCCGCCACCGAGCGCATCTTCAGCCCTTCGACACAGGAATAGCGGCCGCGGGTCGGTGCGCCGGGCGGATCACTGTGGGGATGGTTCTTCAGGCCGGCGGTCGCGCTCGCTGCGCTCGCCGCGGGCCTCCAGCGCGATCTGGCGGCGCTGGGCCGTGAACTGACGCAGGCGCGCGTCGATCACCGAGGCTTCGATGAAGTCCTGGCCCGTGGCGCCGCGCGACTGCTGCTGAGCGGCGCGCAGGCGGTCGATGGCACCGGTGAGATCGCCGACCACGGCGCGGGCTTCTGCGGCAGCCCGCATGGCGCGCAGGTTGAGCCCCAGCGCGTTGCTGCAGGACGACAGCAGATCCCAGG
>DAORNK010000645.1:0-1752 GCA_035440985.1 Rubrivivax sp.
TTCGGCCAGCGCGGCGACGATGCGCTCGGCCGCTTCCTGCGGCAGGCCGCTGATGCGGTTGAAGCCCAGGCGCACGGGTTTCAATGCGGCGGCTTCTTCTTCCAGCGTGCAATCCCACAGGCTGCGGTTGACGTCCACCGGCAGGACCATCACGCCGTGTTCACGCGCATCGCGCACCAGTTGGGCGGGCGCGTAAAAGCCCATCGGCTGGCTGTTCAGCAGTGCCGCCAGGAAGGCGTCGGGATGGTGACACTTGAGCCAGGCGCTGGCGTAGACCAGCAGCGCAAAGCTGGCGGCGTGGCTTTCCGGAAAGCCGTATTCACCGAAGCCCTGGATCTGCTTGAAGATGCGCTCGGCAAACTCTTCTTCATAACCCTTGGCCAGCATGCGCCCGACCAGGCGTTCGCGGAAGGGCGCCAAGCCGCCCTTGCGCTTCCAGGCTGCCATCGCGCGGCGCAACTGGTCGGCTTCGCCGGGGGTGAAGTCGGCGGCCAGGATGGCCAGTTGCATCACCTGTTCCTGGAAGATGGGCACGCCCAGCGTACGTTCCAGCGCCTGGCGCACTTCGTCGCTGGGGTAGACCACCGGCTCTTCGCCGCTGCGCCGGCGCAGATAGGGGTGGACCATGCCGCCCTGGATGGGCCCCGGGCGCACGATGGCGACTTCGATCACCAGGTCGTAGAACTTGCGCGGCTGCAGCCGCGGCAGCATGCTCATCTGCGCGCGGCTTTCCACCTGGAAGGTGCCCACGCTGTCGCCGCGGCACAGCATCTCGTAGCTGGCTGGGTCCTCGGGCGGGATCTGGTGCAGCTCCAGCGGGTGGCCCAGTTTGTCGCCCACGAACTGCAGTGCCCGCTTGATCGCGCTGAGCATGCCCAGCGCCAGCACATCCACCTTGAGCAGGCCCAGTGCATCCAGGTCGTCCTTGTCCCACTGGATGACGCTGCGGTTCTCCATCGCGGCGTTTTCCACCGGCACCAGGCGCGCCAGGTCGTCGCGCGCGATGACGAAGCCGCCGGGGTGCTGGCTGAGGTGGCGCGGGAAGCCGATCAGTTGCGCCGTCAGCTCCACCCACAGCCTGCACAACGGGGCCTCGGGGTCGAAGCCGTTTTCCAGCAGGCGTTCGGCCTGGATGCTGCGGCCGTCGAACCAGTGTTGGGACTTGGCGACTGCGGTGATGCGGTCCAGGTCAAAGCCCAGCGCACGCCCCACGTCGCGCAGCGCGCTGCGGGGGCGGTAGCTGATGACCACACCGGTCAGCGCGGCGCGGTGGCGGCCGTATTTGCGGTAGATGTACTGGATGACTTCTTCGCGGCGCTGGTGCTCGAAATCGATGTCGATGTCGGGCGGCTCGTTGCGTTCGGCGCTGATGAAACGTTCGAACAGCAAGGTGCTGCGCGCCGGGTCCACCGCCGTCACGCCCAGGCAGTAGCAGACGGCCGAATTGGCCGCGCTGCCGCGGCCCTGGCACAGGATGCCCTGGCCGCGCGCCCAGCGCACCAGGTCCGACACGGTGAGGAAGTAGGGTTCGTAGCCGAGCTGGGTGATCAGTGCCAGCTCGTGTTCGATCATCGCGCGCACGGCCGGCGGCAGGCCCTGCGGGAAGCGTTCGCGCGCGCCGGTTTCGGTCAGCTCGCGCAGCCAGCTGGTGGGCGTGTGGCCATCGGGCGTGATCTCGCGCGGGTACTCGTACTTCAGCTCGGCCAGGCTGAAGGCGCAGCGGCCGGCCAGCACCAGGGTCTGCGCCAGCCA
>DAORNK010000646.1:0-1730 GCA_035440985.1 Rubrivivax sp.
AGCCCCAGCAGCCCCGCATGGACCAGCAGCACGAAACCCCAGGCGGCACCGAGCACGTGCCCGTGGCGCGGCGGCGTGGAGCTGAGGGCCATCGGTGCGATCACTCCACAATAGTGCCACTCCGTGGATACCGGCGCGCCCGTCAGCAGGCGCCCACCCTGCATGAAACTCGCCACCCTGAAAGACGGCTCGCGCGACGGCCTGCTGGCCGTGGTCTCGCGCGACCTGAGCACCGCGCACTTCGCCACCGGCATCGCCACCACCCTGCAGCAGGTGCTGGACGACTGGAACTTCGTCTCGCCGCCGCTGGAAGACCTGTATGCCACGCTCAACGGCGGCAGGGCGCGGCACGCCTTCGCCTTCGATGCACGCCAGTGCATGGCGCCGCTGCCGCGGGCCTACCAATGGGCCGATGGCTCGGCGTACCTGAACCACGTGGCGCTGGTGCGCAAGGCGCGTGGTGCCGAGATGCCGGCCAGTCTGCTGCAAGACCCGTTGATGTACCAGGGCGGCAGCGACGACTTCCTCGGCGCCTGCGACGACGCGCGTTTTGCCAGCACCGACTGGGGCATCGACTTCGAATCCGAGCTGGCGGTGATCACGGGCGATGTGGCCGCCGGCACGACGCCCGAAGCAGCGTTGGACGCCGTGCGCCTGCTGCTGCTGGTCAACGACTGGAGCTTGCGCCACTTGATCCCGGCCGAGTTGGCCAAGGGCTTCGGCTTCGTGCAGAGCAAGCCCGCCACGGCCTTCGGCCCGGTGGCCGTGACCACCGACGAATTGGGCGGCGCCTGGCGGGGCGGCCGCGTGCACGGGTCGGTGCGCTGTGTCTGGAATGGCCAGTCCGTGGGGCTGGCCGAAACCGGCCCGGAGATGAACTTCCACTTCGGTCAGCTGATCGCCCACCTCGCCATGACACGCCAGGTGCGCGCCGGCAGCATCGTGGGCAGTGGCACCATCAGCAACCACGATCCGGCCAGTGGCTACTGCTGCATCGCCGAAAAGCGTGCCCTGGAGACCATCGCCTCCGGTGCCCCCGTGACCGACTTCATGCGTTCGGGCGACACCATCCGCATCGAGATGCTGGGGGCCGATGGCCAGAGCATCTTTGGCGCGATCGACCAGCGTGTGGTCTGCGCCGACGCGGCCGGTGCCGCGTGAAGGAACTGCCGGCGTGGTTGAAGCACGCCACCGTGTGGCTGTTGCTGGCCCTGGGCCTGTTTCTCGGTGTGCAGGCCTGGCAGCAGCGCGAGCAGGCCACGCGCTTCCAGGTCGATGGCCAGACGCTGGAGCTCCGCCGCGCCGCCGATGGCCACTACCACTGGCCCGGCGCCATCAACGGGCGCCGTGTGGAGTTCCTGGTCGACACCGGCGCCACCAGCACGGCCATACCGTTGGCGCTGGCACAGGCGCTGGGGCTGCCGATGCTGGGCACGGTGCAGTCGCAGACGGCGGGTGGCGTAGTGCAGGGGCAGCGCGTGCAGGCCGACCTGCAACTCGATGGCGGCGTGCGGGCCGAACGCCTGCGCCTGACCGCTTTGCCCGGGCTGGCTGCGCCCTTGCTGGGGATGGATGTGCTGGGCCGCCTGCGCTGGCAGCAGGACGCGGGCGTGCTGCGGGTGGACCTGCGCGGGGAGCGCTGAAGTGAAGCCCGCATCGGCCGCCCGGGCCCTGGCCTGCACGCTGGCGCTGTGGGGCGGACTGGCCGGTGCGGCGTTTGCGGCCCCAGC
>DAORNK010000647.1:0-1712 GCA_035440985.1 Rubrivivax sp.
TTTATACGTATGTATAAATGCCGGCAAGAAGAAGGCGGCCCGCAGGCCGCCCGGTGGACCGATCCGGCGTTGCCGCCGACGACCCTAATGGATGGGCTTGAAGCGCATGCGCTTGGGCCGCGCACCTTCTTCACCCAGGCGCCGCACCTTGTCGGCTTCGTATTCGTGGAAGTTGCCCGGGAAGAAGACCCACTGGCTGTCGCCTTCGGCGGCCAGGATGTGGGTGCAGATGCGGTCCAAGAACCAGCGGTCGTGGCTGATCACCATCGCGCTGCCGGCGAATTCGAGCAGGGCCTCTTCGAGGGCACGCAGGGTCTCGACATCCAGATCGTTGGAGGGTTCGTCCAGCATCAGCACATTGCCACCCTGTGCCAGCGTCTTGGCCAGGTGCAGGCGGCCGCGTTCCCCGCCCGACAACTTGCCCACCAGCTTCTGCTGGTCGTTGCCCTTGAAGTTGAAGCGACCCAGGTAGGCGCGGCTGGGCATCACGAACTGGCCGACGACGAGGTTGTCCAGGCCGCCGGAGACGTCCTGCCAGACGGTCTTTTCGGCAGCCAGGCTCTCGCGGCTCTGGTCGACGAAGGTGACCTTGGCGGTCTTGCCGATCATGACCTCGCCGCTGTCGGGCGTCTCGCGGCCCTGGATCATGCGGAACAGCGTCGACTTGCCGGCACCGTTGGGGCCGATGATGCCGACGATGGCCCCGGGCGGCACCTTGAAGCTGAGGTTGTCGATCAGGCAGCGCTCGCCGTAGCTCTTGGTCACGCCCTTGAATTCGATGACCTCGTTGCCCAGCCGCTCGGCCACCGGGATGAAGATCTCGTTGGTCTCGTTGCGGCGCTGGTACTCGACGTCGCTCAGTTCCTCGAAACGCGCCAGGCGCGCCTTGCTCTTGGTCTGGCGCGCCTTGGCATTGCTGCGCACCCACTTGAGCTCTTCCTTCATCGCCTTGATGCGTGCGTCTTCCTTCTTCTGCTCGATCTCCAGTCGTCGTTCCTTCTGGTCCAGCCATTCGCTGTAGTTGCCCTTCCAGGGGATGCCCTGGCCGCGGTCCAGCTCGAGGATCCACTCGGCGGCGTTGTCCAGGAAGTAGCGGTCGTGGGTGATGGCCACCACGGTGCCCGGGAAGCGCTGCAGGAAGTGCTCCAGCCACTCGACGCTCTCGGCGTCCAGGTGGTTGGTCGGCTCGTCCAGCAGCAGCATGTCGGGCTTGGACAGCAGCAGTCGGCACAGCGCCACGCGGCGCTTCTCGCCGCCGGAGAGCACGCCGATTGGCGTGTCCCAGGGCGGCAGGCGCAGTGCGTCGGCGGCCAGTTCGAGCTGCAGGTCGGTGTTCTCGCTGCCAGCGGCGGCGATGATGGCCTCCAGGTCGGCCTGTTCGGCGGCCAGCTTGTCGAAGTCCGCATCGGGCTCCGCATATTCGGCATAGACCTCGTCCAGCCGCTTCTTGGCCGCCAGCACGCCACCGATGCCTTGTTCGACGGCTTCGCGCACCGTCTGGTCGGCGTCCAGCTGCGGCTCCTGCGGCAAGTAGCCGATCTTCAGGCCGGGCATGGGCACGGCTTCGCCTTCGATCTCATGGTCCAGGCCGGCCATGATCTTCAGCAGGGTGCTCTTGCCCGAGCCGTTGACACCCAGCACGCCGATCTTGGCGCCCGGGAAGAAGGACAGGCTGATGTCCTTCAGGATCTGCCGCTTCGGCGGCACGATCT
>DAORNK010000648.1:0-1711 GCA_035440985.1 Rubrivivax sp.
CTGGGGCCGGCATCGTCTGGCGCACATCCGCGCACAAAGGGAGCCCGTTTTTGCGCCGGCGGGCACCGGCACCGAATACCGCTGACCGCGAAGGGTCTCCGGATGGCTCGCACAGGCAAGCCATCGGGGGACCCTTCGCAGCGGCGGAAGGAATGCAGACGAGGAGAACGCGCGGGGTGCGGTTCGCGGAGAAGCCACCTTCAGGTCCCGCGGCCGGGGCCGGCCGGACGGGACGCGCACACGGAGCAAGAAGGCGTTGCGCGCTGGGGCGTCCCGCAGGGCATGCGGGACACGGGCCACGCCGCCGATGGCGGGCATGGCTCACGGGGAACGGGGGCGGTCAGGCGCCTTTGCGGCCACCGCCACTGGTACGGCGTGGACGCGAGGCACCACGCCTGGACGTGCCGGTTGCCACCGGCAGCGTGCCTTTGCAGTCGGGGTAGCGACTGCACGACCAGAACGGGCCGCTCTTGCCGGTTCGCTGGCGCGTGGGTGCGCCGCACTGCGGACAAGCCGGTCCTTGGGGAACCTTGATGGACAGGGACGTGCTGCCGTATTGCGCGATCAACTGCGAAATCCAGGCGGCCTGCTTGCCGATGAACACATCCAGGGTGAGTTGTCCGCCCTCGATCATGTCCAGCGCCTGTTCCCAGACGGCGGTGGTGCCGGGGTCGGCAATCGCCGCGGGCACGGCGTCGATCAGCGTGAACGCCGCATCCGATGCGCGGATGGAGCGCCCCTTCTTCACGATATAGCCGCGGGCGATCAGCCCGCTGATGATGTTGGCCCGCGTCGCCTCGGTGCCGATGCCCGTCGTGTCCTTGAGCTTCTGCTTCAGGCGCGGGTCGGTCACGAAACGCGCAACGCCCTTCATCGCCTTGACCAGTTCGCCCTGGGTATAGGGCTTGGGCGGCATCGTCTTGAGGGCCTTGATGTCGGCCCCGGCGACCTGGCATGCCATCCCGTCACGCAGCGCAGGCAGCACCTGGGTGCGCACGGGGGCGTCGCCATCCTCATCGGCGCTGCCTTCACGTTCGGACTCGGCCAGCACCAGGCGCCAGCCGCGGGCGACGACCTGCTTGCCCGTAGCCACCAGCTTCTGCTGGCCGCAGGAGAGATCCGCCACGGTGCGGTCGAACTCGTGGTGCGGGAGGAACTGGGCCAGGTAATGTGCCCGGATCAGCCGGTACAACGCCCGTTCCTTCTCGCTCATGGCGGAGAGATTCGCGGGTTCGAGCGTCGGGATGATGCCGTGGTGCGCCGTCACCTTGCCGTCGTTCCAGGCGCGCGAGCGCTGGGTGCGGTCGAGCTGGCCCATGATCTGGGCCAGCGTGGGATCGGTCTTGAGCAGGCTGTCCAGGACCGTGGGCACTTCGGCGAACATGCTTTCGGGCAGGTAGCCCGAATCCGAGCGCGGGTACGTCGTGGCCTTGTGCGTCTCGTACAGGGCCTGGGCGATCTCCAAGGTTTCCTGCACGTCCAGCCCAAGCTGCTTGGAACAGACTTCCTGCAAGGTGCCCAGGTCGAACAGCAGCGGCGGGCCTTCGCGCACGCGCTCGGTCTCGACCGACACCACCTGGGCACTGCCCGCGGCGCGGATCTGCTGCGCGGCCTGCTGTGCGACGGGCTGCCGCAGGCAGCGGCCGGCGTCGTCGGTGCTGGCATCGGGTGCCACCCACTGCGCGGTGAACGTCTGACCGCCTGCGGACAG
>DAORNK010000649.1:0-1686 GCA_035440985.1 Rubrivivax sp.
GCTGGCGGCGCAGTGCCTGGATCAGGGCCGCCGCGGCGCGGGTCTCGCCCAGCGAAACGGCGTGCAGCCACAGGCGGCCCGGCGTCGGCAAACCCTGCACACCCCCCAGGCGTTCGGCCCAGTGGCTGCGGTACAGCGGCTCACGCCGCCCCCGCCACCACAGCCGGGCCAGGTAGACCGGTGTCGCCAGGCGCAGCAGCAGCGAATAGGCGCTGCGCGCCAACCATTCGAACATGAATCAGTGCGCCGCCGCAGCGACCTGGGCGTCCGGTTTGACGCTGCGCAGCGTGGCCATGAACTGCGCTTCGATGCGGTGCAGCGCTTCGGGCGTGTGGCCTTCAAAGCGCAGCACCAGCACCGGCGTGGTGTTGCTGGCGCGGATCAGGCCGAACCCGTCGGCGAAGTCCACCCGCAAGCCATCGATGGTGCCGATCTCGCCGCCGGGGAACTCCAGCCGCCCATCGGCAGCCCGCGCCAGCAGTTCGGCCACCACGGCGTGGTGCTCGCCTTCGGCACAAGGCACGTTGAGCTCGGGGGTGGAAAAGCTCGTGGGCAAGGCGTCCAGGAACGCGCTGGGGTCCGGCTGACGGCTGAGGATCTCCAGCAGCCGCGCGGCGGTGTACATCGCGTCGTCGAAACCGTACCAGCGCTCGCCGAAGAACAGGTGGCCGCTCATCTCGCCGGCAAAGGGCGCACCGGTCTCCTTGAGCTTGGCCTTGATCAGCGAGTGCCCGGTCTTCCACAGCAGCGGCTGGCCGCCGGCTTCGCGGATGGCCACCGGCAGGCGCTGGCTGCACTTGACGTCGTAGATGATGGGCGCGCCGGGGTTGCGCGACAGCACGTCGCGCGCGAACAGCATGATCTGCCGGTCGGGGTAGATGATGTTGCCGCCGGCGGTGACCACGCCCAGGCGGTCGCCGTCGCCGTCGAAGGCCAGGCCCACCTCGGCGCCAGTGGCCTTGACGACCTTGATCAGGTCGGCCAGGTTCTCGGGCTTGCTGGGGTCGGGATGGTGGTTGGGGAAGTCGCCATCGACCTTGGAGTACAGGTCGATCACGTCGCAGCCCAGGCTGCGCAGGATGGCCGGCGCCGAGGCACCGGGAATGCCGTTGCCGCTGTCCACGACGATCTTCATCGGCCGCGCCAGCCGGCAGTCCCTGGTGATGCGATGGGCGTACTCGGCGCCGATGTCCATCGTTGCGCAGCGGCCGGGCCGGGCGGTGTAGTTCCCGGTCTCGATACGGGCCCTGAGCCTTTGAATGTCTTCGCCATAGATGGCGCGACCACCCATCACCATCTTGAAACCGTTGTAGTCCTTCGGGTTGTGGCTGCCGGTGACCTGGATGCCGCTGGTGCAGCCATGCCGGCCGCGCGTGGCGGCCACGTAGTACAGCATGGGCGTGGTCACCGCGCCGATGTCCACCACGTCCAGCCCCGTGCTCTGCAGGCCGCGGATCAGGCCGGCCACGAGCGCCGGCCCCGACAGGCGGCCGTCTCGCCCCACGGCCACGGCCTTCTCGCCGGCCGCCACGCACTCGGAGCCGAAGGCCCGGCCCAGGTGTTCGGCGAAGGTGGCGTCGATGTTGCGGCCGACGACGCCGCGGATGTCGTAGGCCTTGAAGACGGTGGGATCGATCTGCATGGAAGCCGGGGATTGGACGAGACCGGGCGATTGTAGGCAGCGCC
>DAORNK010000650.1:0-1669 GCA_035440985.1 Rubrivivax sp.
CGCATTGTCGCTCGATCCGGCGTGCAATGGAAAGGAGCGCAGGGCGCCAACTCACCGAGCAGGATATTGCCCGCTTGGCCGTGCTGGCCTTCCTGCACGACGTTGGCAAAGCGAATAGCGGATTCCAGGCCAAGCGCTGGCGGGATCGGATACCGGCAGCCTGGCCGGTTAGGATCTCCGCGGGGCACGGTCTTGAGGCTTTTAAGCTCTTCGGCGTGCCAGCGGCTGCTGCGGCAATAGAGCCGCTGATCGAGCGGATCTGTTCCTGGGGCACGGCCTGTGACTCACTGCTGATCGCCAGTATCAGCCACCACGGGCGACCGATAAAGGACAGCCCCGGTAGCAGCCCTATCTTTTGGAAAACGCAAGCAGGAACGTACGATCCGGCCGCAGTACTGAAAGCAATCGCCGAGAGCGCTTTATGCCTTTATCCGCTGGCCTTCCAGGGTGGCGGGGAGGACTTGCCCGGTGCGTCGGCGTTCGGGCATTTGTTCGCCGGCCTGGTCCAACTGGCTGACTGGCTGGGATCGGACACCCGCTTCTTTGAGTATTCCGGTCCGGGCGAGGCAAGGGCAGTGAGTGCACCGAAACTGGCGGACGACGCCATTACCACCCTCGGCCTGGACGCCGAAGACTGGCGCAACCGACTCACCGCGACCGAGCCAGACTTTGCCAGGGCCTTTGGCTGGTTCCCGCCACATCCCATACAGGCAGCCATGGGCGACGAGAGTCTTGGGCCACTGGTGATCCTTGAATCGGAAACCGGCAGCGGCAAGACCGAGGCCGCGCTCTGGCGATATCTGCGGCTCTTTCGCGCAGGAGAAGTGGATAGCCTCTATTTTGCCCTGCCGACACGCGTCGCCGCGAGCCAGCTCTACAAGCGCGTGCAGGACACCCTGCAGCGCTTGTGGCCGGAGAATCCGCCGCTGGCCCTGCGCGCCTTGCCCGGCTACGTCGCCGCCGATGGCGAAGAAGCCAAGGTGCTTCCTGATTTCAAGGTTCTCTGGTCGGACGATAAGGACGACCAAGCGGCGCCGCAGCGCTGGGCGGGCGAGAACAGCAAGCGTTTTCTCGCCGCTCCGGTTGCCGTCGGCACCATCGACCAGGCACTGCTCGGCGCCCTGCAAGTTGCCCATGCCCACCTGCGCCATGCCATCCTGGCCCGCAGCCTGCTCGTCGTTGATGAGGTGCACGCTTCCGATACTTATATGACGGTCCTGCTCGAACAGTTGCTGAAGGCGCATCTGAACTGCGGTGGATACGCCGTATTGCTCTCTGCCACGCTGGGCTCCAATGCCCGCAGCCGTTACCTGGCGCTGACCCCGCGCGGCCGGACTTCTTCGCTGCTCGCGGCGATGCCCTTCGACGTTGCCTGTCGGGTGCCTTATCCGGCGATTTCCGACGGCTACAGCCTGCGCGCGGTAGGCGGAACCGGGCGGTCCAAGCGCGTGCGCTGGAGCACGCGCGACATCATCGACTCCCCGGAGCAAATTGCCGAACTGGCGCTGGCGGCTGCCACTCACGGTGCCAAGGTGTTGATCGTTCGCAACACCGTTCCTGCCGCGATCGCCACCCTCGCGGCACTGGAGGCCAGGGTGCCCGACCGTGCGTGGCTGTTCCAGGTGAATGGCGTGGTCACGCTGCATCACAGCCGTTTCAGCCGCCAGGA
>DAORNK010000651.1:0-1267 GCA_035440985.1 Rubrivivax sp.
CAGTGCAACGTGAACGGCGGTCACCAGCAGCGCCAGGCCGCCGAGCCGGAAGCGGCGCTGTGCGGCGCCAGCGGGCGCGGCCGACGGCAGCATCAGGCGCCGGCAGCTCCGATGAAGCAGCTCATGGCCGCCACCGCGCTGAGCCTGAAGCGCAGCACGAGCCAGGCGGCCGCGCCCTGTGCCGGGTACAGCCGCCGGTCAACGAAATAGCAGGCCAGCAGCGCCAGCCCCTGGATCACCAGGCCACTGGCCGGCACCATCATGACGGCCGCCCAGGCGATCAGCGAGGGAATCACCCCCCACAGCAGGCTGGCCGCAGCCGGCGTGGCCTGGCGCATCGCGAGGCCCCAATGGATGCCGCCGAGAAAGCTGACGATCATCGCAGCATAGGCCGACAGCGCCAGCGTCACGTAGGGGTGGGCTTCCGGCAGCACCAGCCAGATCAGCAGCGCCCCGGCCACGAAGGGCACCAGCCCGGCATAGCCCAGACGCAACGCCAGTGGCGAAGGTCCCGGGACACCCGCTGGCACTGGCGGCGTCGCCTCGGGCTGCGCGAGTGGGCTGGTGTTCATGCCCGAGGGTTCGCCCGCGGCGGCCTCACTTGCGCGCCGCGGTGGTGAGCAGCTTGTCCACCGCATCGGCACTCAGGGCGCCCGGGCGGCGCGTGCCGTCTTCGAAGAACAACGCCGGCGTGCCGGTGATGCGATGGGCCTGCGAGAACGCCAGGTTGCGGTCCATCGCAGCGGTATCGCAGCCGGCCGGGGCCTTGGTGGGCGCCTGGCCATCCACCATCCAGGCCCGCCAGGCCCGCTGCGCGTCCTTGGAGCACCAGATGTCCCGTGACTTGGTGGTGGAATCCGGGCCGAGGATGGGCATGAGGAAGGTGTAGATCGTCACGTCCTTGACGGTCAGCAGGTCGCGCTCGAAGCGTTTGCAGTAGCCGCAGTTGGGGTCCGCGAAGACCGCCAGACGGCGGCTGCCATTGCCCTGGCGCACGACCATCGCGTCCTTCAGCGGCAGCTTCTCGAAGTCCACCGCCAGCAGCTTGTCCATCCGCGCCTCGGTCAGGTCCACCCGCGTCTTGGTGTCGACCATCGAGCCATTGACCATCACGAAGTCGCCCTTTTCGTCGCTGTACAGCAGGTGCGTGCCGCCATAGCGCACTTCGTAGAGACCGGCAATGGGGGTGCGCGAGATCTCGTCGATCTTGGGCAGTTGCGGCAGCCGCTCGCTGAGTGCCTTGCGAATCGCCGCCTCCTGGGCAGAC
>DAORNK010000651.1:1277-1665 GCA_035440985.1 Rubrivivax sp.
GTGCCGCAGAAGAGCAACGCCGCGGCGACGGGAAGCCAGGGCTTGCGCCAGAGTGAAGTCGACATGTCGTGAGGTCCTGCAGGTAGGTTCAGCCGCCCAAGGCGCGGCCGGTGAGCAGCCGTTTGACGGGCGAAAGGTGGTTGACCAGAGTCAGACCCCGGTTGCGAAGTTCCTTCACCAGCGGCTGCGGGCTGGCAAACAGGTGCATCAGCGCGTCCGTCACGCCGGCCATCGCCCGCGTGGGCAGCAGGCGCTGTCGGGCGTAGCGCGCCAGCAGCCGCACATCCCCCAGCGCCCGCCAGCGCTCGCGGGCGGCCAGCACATCGGCCAGCGTGGCGACATCGGCCAGCCCCAGGTTGAGACCCTGCCCGGCCAGCGGATGCACCAG
>DAORNK010000652.1:0-1662 GCA_035440985.1 Rubrivivax sp.
GGGCAGCGGGCTGCCGTCGAAGAGGATCTCGGCCGGCGCCAGGCGCGCCAGCCAGGCGGCCAGGTCGCGTTCGCCGCACTCGGTGATGCCCAGCTCGCCGCTGGCCAGCCCCAGCCAGGCCAGGCCCCAGGTGACGCGGTGCGCGTGCACGGCCAGCAGCAGCGTATCGCTGCGTTCGGCCATCAGCTCGCTGTCGGTCACCGTGCCCGGGGTGACCACACGCACCACCTTGCGTTCCACCGGCCCCTTGGCAGTGGCGACATCGCCCACCTGCTCGGCGACGGCCACCGCTTCGCCCAGCTTGATCAGGCGCGCCAGGTAGCTTTCGACCGCATGCACCGGCACGC
The DNA here is from genome assembly GCA_035440985.1 of Rubrivivax sp. Taxonomy (GTDB): domain Bacteria; phylum Pseudomonadota; class Gammaproteobacteria; order Burkholderiales; family Burkholderiaceae_C; genus Rubrivivax. The sequence goes on from DAORNK010000652.1 coordinate 348, forward strand.
CGGCCATCACCACGGGCTCGCCCGCGCTCTGGCCACGGGTGGTCAGCGTGATGTCCAGCAGCCGATTGGCCTTGCGGGCGTCGTCGTAGAACAGCTCGTAGAAATCGCCCATGCGATAGAAGACGAGCGTGTCGGGAAAGGCGGCCTTGATGCCCAGGTACTGCTGCATCATCGGCGTGTGGGCCACCAGGGCGGACTCAGGGGGCATGGCGGTCAGACGGGTGCGACAGCGTGGTCGCTGCCGGGCCCGGCATTGTCGGGGATCGATCAGCTCGCGAGCGCGGCACGCACCGCGCGCGCCAGTTCGGCACGGCGGTAGGGCTTGGGCAGCAGCTTGACGCCGCTGTCCAGGCGGCCGTGGTGCACGATGGCGTTTTCGGTGTAGCCCGATGTGTACAGCACGCGCAGGCCCGGGCGCACGGCGCGGGCGGCATCGGCCAGCGCGCGGCCGCTTTGGCCCGGCATCACGACGTCGGTGAAGAGCAGCGCAATGTCCGCGTGCTGCTCGATCAGGGCCAGTGCGGCCCTGCCGCCATCGGCAGCAAGGACCTCGTAGCCCAGGGCGCGCAATTCGCTGCAGGCATGTTCGCGCACGAGTTCGTCGTCTTCCACCACCAGCACCCGTTCGCTGCCGCCTTCGACCGGCGCCTGGGCCGGCGGGGCCGGGGACGCCGGGCTGGCCCCCACCGGCGCACGCGGCAGGTAGAGCTTGACCGTCGTGCCATGGCCGGCTTCGGAGTAGATGCTCACATGGCCGGCCGACTGCTTGATGAAGCCGTAGACCATCGCCAGGCCCAGGCCCGTGCCCTTGCCCTTGGGCTTGGTGGTGAAGAAAGGCTCGAAGACCTGGTTCAGATGTTCGGGCGCAATGCCGTGCCCGGTGTCCGAGACAGCCAGCATCACGTACTGCCCGGGCGCCACATCGGGGTAACGCTCGGCATAGGCGGCGTCCAGCGCCGCGTTGGCGGTTTCCAGCGTCAGGCGCCCGCCACGGGGCATCGCGTCGCGGGCGTTCAGGCACAGGTTGAGGATGGCGTTGTCCAGCTGGCCCGCGTCGACCAGGGCCAGCCAGAGGCCAGCGCCGCGGACGGTCTCGATCTCGATGTGCTCGCCCAGCGTGCGGCGCAGCATCGGGTCCAGTGCTGCCAGCAACTGGTTGATGTCGATCGCCCGCGGGTCCAGCGCCTGTCGGCGGGCAAAGGCCAGCAGCTGCCGCGTCAGCACCGCGCCACGCTGCGCCGCCGCCGCGATGGTCTCGGCCAGCTGGCGCTGCTGCGGCCGGTCGGCGGCCTGCTCGGCCAGCAGTTCGGCATTG
>DAORNK010000653.1:0-1611 GCA_035440985.1 Rubrivivax sp.
CCGGGGTCAGGCCCTTGCCCAGGTCGTGCACCAGGCAGGCCCAGCGCACGGGCAGCGGGGCATCGAGCATCGCGGCCAGGTCCAGCACCAGCATCAGGTGCACACCGGTGTCGATCTCGGGGTGGTGCTCGGGTGGCTGGGGCACGCCCCACAGACGTTCCACCTCGGGCAGCAGGCGTGCCAGCGCACCGCAGCCGCGCAACACAGCGAACATCCGGCTGGGCTGCTGGGCCATCAGGCCACGCGCCAGTTCCTGCCACACGCGTTCGGGCACCAGTGCGTCGACCTCGCCATCGTCGACCATGCGCCTGAGCAGCGCCTGGGTCTCGTCGGCGATGCTGAAGTCCGGGAAGCGTGCCGCGAGCCGGGCCAGCCGCAGGAGGCGCACGGGATCCTCGACGAAGGCGGCGGAGACATGGCGCAGCACGCGCGACCGCAAGTCAAGCTGGCCGCCCCAGGGGTCGATCAGGCGGCCGTCTTCGGCCTGCGCGATGGCGTTGATGGTGAGATCGCGGCGCGCCAGGTCCTCTTCCAGCGTGACATCGGGGGCGGCGTGGAAGGCAAAGCCGTGGTAACCCGGGCCCACCTTGCGCTCGGTGCGCGCCAGCGCCACTTCTTCACCGGTCTGCGGGTGGATGAAGACCGGAAAGTCCTTGCCCACGCTGCGGAAACCCTGGGCCACCAGTTCTTCGGGGGTGGCACCCACCACGACCCAATCTCGATCGCTGGCCGGCAGGCCCAGCAAGGCGTCGCGCACCGCGCCACCGACGACGTAGAACCGGGCCGTCATCGGTGCTGGCGGTAGGGCTCTTCGAAGTCCAGGAAGTCCTGCTCGGCCATCGCATCGGCGATCCAGGCCTGCACGCCCGGCGCCGCAGCGATGCGCGCCATGTAGGCCCGGCTGGCCGCCGACACAGGCAGCGCATAACAACTCAGACGCATGCACACCGGGGCGTAGAAGGCGTCGGCAGCGCAGAAGTCGCCGAACAGGAAGGGCCCGCCGTGCGCCGCCAGCGCGTCGGCCCACAGCGCTTCGATACGCGCCAGGTTGGCGCGCACGGTGGGCTGCTCGGCCCAGACGCGTTGGCCCACTTCGGGCAAGGAGGCCTCGATGTTCATCGGGCAGTGGCTGCGCAACGCACCAAAGCCGGCGTGCATTTCGGCGCTGACGCTGCGTGCACGGGCGCGGCGAAGCCGGTCGGCCGGCCAGACACCGGCCTGCGGGAAGACTTCATGCAGGTATTCGCAGATCGCCAGCGTGTCCCACACCGCCAGGCTGCCATCCATCAGCACGGGCACCAGGCCGGCCGGGCTGACCTGTGCCACGGCCTGGCGGAAGCCCGAGCCGGCCGCAAAGTCGAAGCGCAGCTTGCGCTCCTCGAAAGGGATGCCCAGCTGCTTCATCAGCACCCAGGGCCGCATCGACCAGGACGAGTAGTTCTTGTTGCCGATCACCAGCTGCAGCATGCAAACCCCCTTCTTGCTTCAATCGCGGCGGGCCACCCGGCGCCACAGGTCCAGCCGCGCAACGCCCTGATGGCGGCCCAGGTAGCCCGGGGCCACGGCCTGCAGCGCCGCCGGCGTGACGCCCAGGGCCTGCAGGCCCGGCAG
>DAORNK010000654.1:0-277 GCA_035440985.1 Rubrivivax sp.
TGCGGCCGGCGACATCGACGTGCAGCACGTGGCGCTGGATCTGCAACTGGACTGGCCGGCGCGCCAGGCCCGCGGCCTGGCCACGTTGACGCTGGCCACGCGCAGCAGCACCGATGTGCTGGCCCTGGATGCGGCGCATCTGGCCATCGAGCAGGTGAGCCTGGGTGACGGCCGTGCGCTGGGTTTCACCCACGTCGGCGGCAACCCCGATGCCGGGCTGAGCGTCCAGCTGGACCGCACCTACGCGGCGGGCGCAGCGCTGACGGTGCGGGTGCGC
>DAORNK010000654.1:389-1605 GCA_035440985.1 Rubrivivax sp.
CCCCAGGCCAGCCGCTACTGGTTCCCCAGCCCCAGCGATGCATCGGACCGCCACACCAGCGAGCTGCGCGCCACCGTCCCGGCGCCGCTGAGCGTGATCGCCAGCGGGCGGCTGCTGGCCGTCGAGCCGCAGCCCGACGGAGCGCGCCGCTTCCACTGGCGCATGGACCACGCGCACACCAGCCAGCGCAGCCTGTGGGTGGTCGGCGAGTACGAGGACCAGCCGCAGACCGCGGCCGGTGTGGCCCTGCACAACTTCGGCTACCCGGACGAGGCCCAGGCCGTGCGCGACAGCGTCGCCCAGTTGCCGGCCACGCTGCGTTTCCTGAACGATCTGACCGGCGTGCGCTATCCCTTCGACAGCTACACCCAGGTCTTCGTGCAGGACCTGCCCTGGGGCCATGCCGGTGCGGGTCTGGCCATGCAGACCGAGAACATGATCGACGACCACGGCACGCACGAGGACTTCCAGTACCTGTGGGACGGGCTGCAGACCGAGTCGCTGGCGCAGCAGTGGTTCGGCGTGCACATGAATGCCTGCAGCCCGCACCACCTGTGGCTGGAGCGTGGTCTGGCGCACCATATTGCGGCCTTGTTCACCGAACACCGGCACGGCCGCGAAGAGATGCTGCTGTGGTACGTGGCGGCCAACCAGGCCACCGTGCTGGCCGACTGGGCCAGCGGGCAGCGCCAGGCCCTGGTGCCCCAGCAGCTGGACGACGTGGCCGGCTTCGCCACCGGTAATACGCCTTCGGTGCGTGGCGCGGCCGTGCTGAACCTGCTGCGCCAGACGCTGGGCGACAGTGCATGGCGGCGCGTGCTGCGGCACTTTGCGCAGGCCCATGCCGGGCAGGCCGTGTGCAGCGCGGACTTGCAGCGCGCCGTGCAGGCCGTGACCGGGGACGCGATGGACTGGTTCTTCGAGCAATGGCTGCGCCGTGCCGACCACCCGGTGTTCGAAGTCGCCTGGCGGCACGAGGCGCCAGCAGACCGTCTGACGCTGACGGTCCGGCAGCTGCAGGACGCGGCATTCCAGGGCCCGGTGGACATCGACATCGATGGCCAGGTGCGGCGCGTGTGGCTGCAGCCGCAGGCCGAGAACGTCTTCCACTTCGAAGCGGCCGTGGCGCCGCGCCTGGTTCACTTCGATCATGAATCGGCCTGGATCAAGGAGTTGCGCTTTGCCAAGCCGGCGGCCGAACTGCTGCACCAGATGC
>DAORNK010000655.1:0-1591 GCA_035440985.1 Rubrivivax sp.
ACGATTCATATCTTCACAAGCTCTGAGCCCCGCCTGTAGCAGGATGCGCCCGCAGGAAAACCCATGCCCACCATCCGTGTCGAACTCTTCGCCGGCCGCACGCTGGAACAAAAGCGGGCCCTGGCCGCCGCGCTGACCGAAGCCACGGTCCGCGTTCTGGGCGGATCGCCCGACGCCGTGGACGTCGTGTTCCAGGACGTGCAGCGCCACGACTGGGCCAGCGGCGGCCAGCTCTGGGTCGACAAGAACCCGCCACCCAAGGCCGGCTGATCGAATGAGCCTCGAACTGCCCAAGGAAGCCCGCGCCCAGGCCATCGCTTCCATCGAACGCTACTTCCAGGAAGAGCGTGACGAGCGCATCGGCAACATTGCCGCCGGCGCCTTGCTGGGCTTCTTCCTTCAGGAAATCGGCCCCTGCCTCTACAACCAGGCCGTGGCCGAGGTGCAGGAAAGGCTGCAGCTGCGGGTCAGCGAGCTCGACATCGAGGTACACGAGGACGAGTTCACCTACTGGCAGCAGCGGGCCCGAACGCGCCGCTGATCGATGAAGACCCTGCTCATCCGCGACGCCGACTGGTTGGTCACGATGGACGCGCGGCGGCGCGAGATCGCCGGCGGCAGCGTCTTCATCCGCGGGCCGGCCATCGAGGCCGTGGGGCCGGCGGCCGAACTGCCTCAGACAGCCGATGAGGTGATCAGCGCGCGCGGCCAGATACTCATGCCGGGCCTGGTCAACACGCACCACCACATGTACCAGACGCTGACCCGGGCCATCCCGGCGGCCCAGGATTGCGCCCTCTTCGGCTGGCTGCAGACGCTGTACCCGATCTGGTCACGGCTCACGCCCGAGATGCTGCAGGTGTCCACCCAGCTGGCCTGCGCCGAGCTGATGCTGTCGGGCTGCACCACCAGCAGCGACCACCTGTACCTCTTCCCGGGCGGCTGCACGCTGGACGACACCCTGCATGCGGCCGCCAGGATCGGGCTGCGCTTTCACGCCGCGCGCGGCGCGATGAGCGTCGGCCAGAGCCAGGGTGGGCTGCCGCCCGACAGCCTGGTGGAGGACGAAGCCGCCATCCTGAAGGACACGCAGCGCCTGATCGATTCCTATCACCGCCCCGAGCGCCATGCGCTGCAGCGCATCGTGGTGGCGCCCTGCTCGCCGTTCAGCGTCAGCCGCGGGCTCATGCGTGACGCCGCGTTGCTGGCCCGTGAGCACGGTGTGCAGTTGCACACCCATCTGGCCGAGAACGACAGCGACATCGCCTACACGCGCGAGAAGTTCGATTGCACGCCGGCCCAGTACGCCGAAGAGCTGGGCTGGCTGGGCCCCGATGTCTGGCACGCGCACTGCGTGCAGCTCGACGCCGCCGGCATTCAGGCCTTCGCGCGCAGCGGAACCGGCGTGGCCCATTGCCCTGGCAGCAACATGCGCCTGGGCTCGGGCGTGGCACCGGTGCGGGCCATGCGTGATGCCGGCGTGCCGGTGGCGCTGGCGGTGGATGGGTCGGCCAGCAACGACAGCGGCCACCTGCTGGCCGAGGCGCGGCTGGGACTGCTGCTGCAGCGGGTCGGCCACGGGGCCACCGCG
>DAORNK010000656.1:0-1590 GCA_035440985.1 Rubrivivax sp.
GGCAACGGCGCGCGCAGCCAGACGGTGTGGAACCCCACCACCGGCCAGCCGGCACGCCAGGTGCTGCTGGCGGGGGTGGACGACGTGCAGGCGGCGGTGGCCGCCGCCAAGGCCGCGCAACCGGCCTGGGGCGACACACCACCCATCCGCCGCGCGCGCGTGCTCAACGCCTTCCTGGCCCTGCTCAACCAGCACAAGGACACACTGGCCGCGATGATCACCGCCGAACACGGCAAGGTCTTCACCGACGCGCAGGGCGAAGTCAGCCGCGGCATCGACATCGTCGAATTCGCCTGCGGCATCCCGCAACTGCTCAAGGGTGACTACACCGAGCAGGTCTCCACCGGCATCGACAACTGGACGCTGCGCCAGAGCCTGGGCGTGGTGGCCGGCATCACGCCCTTCAACTTCCCGTGCATGGTGCCGTGCTGGATGTTCCCGGTGGCGCTAGCCTGCGGCAACGCATTCATCCTCAAGCCCAGCGAGCGCGACCCCAGCCCGGCCGTCTTGATGGCCGATCTGCTCAAGCAGGCGGGTCTGCCGGACGGCGTCTTCAACGTCGTGCAGGGCGACAAGGTGGCGGTGGACGCGCTGCTGGCCCACCCCGACGTGCGCGCCATCAGCTTCGTCGGGTCCACCCCCATCGCGCAGTACATCTATGAAATCGGCGCCCACCACGGCAAGCGTGTGCAGGCCCTGGGCGGCGCCAAGAACCACATGGTGGTGATGCCCGACGCCGACATCGCCCAGGCGGTGGACGCGCTGATCGGCAGCGCCTACGGCAGCGCCGGCGAACGCTGCATGGCCATCAGCGTGGCCGTGCTGGTGGGCGATGTGGCCGACAAGGTCGTGCCGCTGCTGGCCGAACGCGCGCGCGCGCTGAAGGTCAAGAACGGCATGGAGCTCGACGCCGAGATGGGCCCCATCGTCACGAAGGAAGCGCGCGACCGCATCGAACGCGCCATCGCCACCGGCGTCGAAGAAGGCGCCACGCTGGTCGTCGACGGGCGCGGTCACCAGGTCAAGGGCTTCGAGGCCGGCTTCTTCACCGGCGGCACGCTGTTCGACCACGTGCGGCCCACGATGCGCCTGTACCGGGAAGAGATCTTCGGCCCCGTGCTGGCCTGCGTGCGCGTGCCCGACATGGCTGCTGCGCTGAAGCTGGTCAACGAACACGAGTTCGGCAACGGCGTGGCCTGCTTCACCAGCGACGGCGGCGTGGCGCGGGAGTTCGCGCGCCAGGTCCAGGCCGGCATGGTGGGCATCAACGTGCCCATCCCGGTGCCGATGGCCTGGCATGGCTTCGGCGGCTGGAAGAAGAGCCTGTTCGGCGACATGCACGCCTACGGCGAGGAAGGCGTGCGCTTCTACACGCGGCAAAAGAGCGTGATGCAGCGCTGGCCCGAGAGCATCGCCAAGGGCGCGGAATTCGTGATGCCGACGGCCCGGTAGGCCCGGCATGCTTCGCCGCCGCGACCTGGCTTGCGCAGCCGCACTCGCCACGGCGGGCCTGGCCCGCGCCATGCCCGCCGCCTTTGAAGCCGCCGATCTGCGCGTGGCGCAGCAGCTGGCCGAAGCCGCCCAGCGCGA
>DAORNK010000657.1:0-1588 GCA_035440985.1 Rubrivivax sp.
TGATGCCGGGCACGCGCTGCGACGAGATGCCCGGCGTCTTTCAGCGCCTGCGCGATGCGATGGCCGACCAGGCCGTGCCGGGCTTGCCGGCAGCGCACGGCATCACCTTCTCGATGGGGGCGGCCGAACGGCAACCCGCGCTGGACACCGTGGAGGCGCTGGTGGCCGAGGACGACCGCCACCTCTATCGCGCCAAGGCGCAGGGGCGCGACACGCTGTCGACCGCGGGTTCGCACTGGATGCCGACGCAGCAGGTGGCCTGACCCGCCCGCCGGCGGTTCGCCTGGCCGGACAATCACCCGATGGCCCTGCTCACTCTTGCCGATGCCCACCTGGCCTTTGGCCATGTTCCTTTGCTCGACGGCGCGGCGCTGGCGCTGGAGTCCGGCGAGCGCATCGCACTGATCGGCCGCAATGGCGCCGGAAAGTCGTCGTTGCTCAAGATCCTGGCTGGACTGGACAGACCCGACGATGGTGTGCTGCAGGTGCAGACGGGTCTGCGTCGCGTCTATGTGGCGCAGGAACCCGAATTCGCGCCCGGCCGCACGGTGTTCGCTGCCGTCAGCGATGGCGTGGCCGAAGCACGGGCACTGCGCGAGCGTTTCGAGCGCCACGAGCCAGGCGATGACCTGGACGCCCTGCAGACACGGCTGGAAGCCCTGGGCGGCTGGACCTGGGAGCAGCGCGTGGATCAGGCCCTGCAGCGGCTGCGGCTGGATCCCGAGGTGCGGGTGTCCGACCTCTCGGGGGGCACGCGCAAGCGCGTGGCGCTGGCGCGTGCGCTGGTGGAAGCGCCTGACCTGCTGCTGCTGGACGAGCCCACCAACCACCTGGACGTGGACGCCATCGAGTGGTTGCAGGACCTGCTGATGGGCTGGCGCGGCGCGCTGGTCATCGTCTCGCACGACCGCGCCTTCATCGACGCCGTGGCCACGCGCATCGTCGAACTGGATCGCGGCGTGCTGCGCAGCTACCCCGGCTCCTTCGCCGCCTACGAGGCCACCAAGCTGCGCGACCTGGAATCCGAAGCGCTGGCCAATGCCCGTGCCGAGAAGCTGCTGGCGCAGGAGGAAGTCTGGATTCGCAAGGGAGTGGAAGCCCGGCGAACACGCAGCGTGGGTCGTGTGCAGCGCCTGGTCAGGCTGCGCGAACAACGCGCCGCGCGCCGCGACACGCTGGGTCGCGTGCGCCTGGAGCTGGATGCCGGCCTGCCGCCCGGCAAGATCGTGGCCGAGCTCAAGGGCGTGAGCATGCGCTTCGCGGGCCCGGCCGAGGCCGCAACCGGTTCGGCGGCCGACGCGGGTCTGCTGATCGATCGCTTCAGCGCCACCATCCTGCGAGGCGACAAGGTGGGCCTGATCGGCCCCAACGGCAGCGGCAAGACGACACTGCTCAAGCTGATCCTCGGTGAACTGCAGCCCACCAGCGGCCAGGTGCGCCAGGGCACGCGGCTGCAGGTGGCCTACTTCGACCAGATGCGCGCCGGGCTGGACCTGGATGCCACGCTGGCCGACACCATCAGCCCGGGCAGCGAGTGGATCGAGACCGGCACCTCGCGCAAGCACGTGATGAGCTACCTGACCGACTT
>DAORNK010000658.1:0-1580 GCA_035440985.1 Rubrivivax sp.
GGCCCTTGGCCACCCCGGCGCGGGCACGATTCATATCTTCACAAGCTCTGAGGGGTCTGCCTCGGTCTGCATCAAGGGGTGGCCCGCGGCGGCACCGCTCACCGCCACCGGCGTACGGGCCGTGATGCGTCGCGCCCAGGGTGAGGGCGTCACGACTTCCCAGCGACCGGCCTTCTGAACCACCTCGATCACCGATACGCCATGGGCGGCCTGGCTCTTGGCGACCTTGTCGGCTGTCCAGGGCTGCATGCCACCGGCGTGCAGCAGACCGTCGTCCGTGTACTCGTGATTGATGACCAGCAGGCCCGACTGCGAGCCGTTCAGCGCGAAGTAGTGGATGCCGTCGTGATGCATGCCCAGCTGCGCCGCCTGCTCTGCCGCCGAGTTGCTGGCGTCATGGCTGAAAGGCGGGCTGCCGCTGGCCAGCCCGACGGGGTCGCCCCAAGGGGCGATGACCTGTGCCGTGTAGCCTTCAGGCACGACCACGGTGTCGGCGGTGGAGACCGCCACGCCGCGAAAACCCAGCAGAGGGTCGCTGCGTACTCGGCCTGGCGGCGTGGTGCAGCCCGGCAGCAGCGTGCTGGCCAGTGGCGCCAGCAGCGCCGTGGCGGCGGCCCTACGCAGCACCGTGCGCCGGGTGGGTGGACTGATCTCGTGGATGCTCGGGTTGCCGCTGCGGTTGCTGTCTTCCAGCGCGTCGAAGTCCTTGGCCATCGAGGTCGCCTCCAGGTGTTGCGGGTGGCTTCCCGGCAGCTTGGCCGGCCGCCGTGACAGGCTCGTGAAGCCTGTCGCCGTGAGAGCGGCGGCTCTGCAGAAATGGTATAAACTATTTATACGATTAACTCGGGAGTCCCCATGTCCACCCCAGCGCCCATCCGTCGCCCTGCCACCAAGAGCCGGAGTGCCGGAACCTCGACCTCCAAGGCCGCGACGGCAGTGAAGAAGGCCAGCGCGACCAAGCCCGTTGCCCCGAGCGCGCCCGTCGCCCCGACCGAGAAAGCCCGACCCCAGAAGCCAGCCAAGATGGAAAAGCCCGCCAAGGTGCGCCGCAAGCCGGTGCGCGACAGCTTCACGATGCCGGAGGCCGATTTCGGTCTCATCGCCACGCTCAAGGCGCGGGCGCTGGCGGCGCAGCGCGAAACCAAGAAGAGCGAGTTGCTGCGCGCCGGGTTGCATGCCCTGGCCGCCCTGCCCACGCCTGCCCTGGTGGCGGCGCTGGAGCAGCTGGACCCGGTCAAGATCGGACGCCCCAGCAAGGGCTGACGCGCGCGCTCAGCGGGCCGTCCAGTCCAGTTCGAGGTAGCGCAGGGGCTGCAGCAGCCCCAGGCGCAGGCGGGCCGGTTGCAGCTCGAGGGCGGCCTCTATGCGCGCCAGGCGTCTGGCCAAGCCGACTGCACGCCGTCCCAGCATCTGCAGCGCCGCCTGCCGCGCACCTGCCAGATCCGCGGGTTGCGCCAGCAGCTGCCGCGCATAGGCCACCAAAGCCTTGCGCAGGCGCCGGCGCAACCGCGCCGCCGGGTCCCGTGGCCGATCGGTCGCCGACCCGGTATCGCAGGAACGCACCGCCATAGTGCCCAGCC
>DAORNK010000659.1:0-304 GCA_035440985.1 Rubrivivax sp.
CCTTTCGTGCAATTCGCGTAATTCGTTGCAACACAACATGAGCAACTTATTTTCTGAGAACAAAGGTAACCGGGTAATTGGGGTGGTGATTGTGGCGGTGGCCGCGCTGGGCTTCGCTTCGGGCCTGCCCCTGGCGCTCACCGGGCAGGCCATGCAGGCCTGGCTGACGATGGACGGTCTGGCCATTGCCGACATCGGCTTCCTCACCCTGGTGGGCCTGCCCTACACCTTCAAGTTCATCTGGGCGCCGCTGATGGACCGCTTCGACCTGTCCGGCCGCTGGCGGCGGCGCGGCTGGATGGTG
>DAORNK010000659.1:469-1577 GCA_035440985.1 Rubrivivax sp.
CGAGCGCGGTCTGGGCGCGTCGCTGGCGGTGATGGGCTACCGCATGGCGATGATCGTCTCGGGCGGCATCACCCTCATCTGGACCGATGCGGCGCAGGGCAGCGGCTGGTCGTGGAGCGAGGTGTACCGCTTGATGGCGCTGTTGATGGTCGCCGCCGCGGTCCTGGCGGCGCTGCTGCTGCCGGGCCTGCCGCCCCTGCCGGCAGCGCCCGCGGGGCCGGGCGCCGGGACAGCACGACGCAGCGGACGGCAGGATCTGCTGGGCTTCGCCGCGCTGATGGCTGCGGTGGCCCTGGGTGTGGCATTCACCCAACAGATCGCCAAACCCCTGGCGGGGGCTGCGCTCGCTCCCCTGCTGGACGGCTCGTCGCTGTCGCCCGCACTCCGCGAGCGCTGGACTGATCTGGCAGCGCTGCTCGCGGGGATCGCCTTCACTCTGCCGCTGGCGACCTGGGCCGCCCGGCGTGCGCGCTTTGACACGCTGCTGGACGGCATGCACAGCTACTTCAGCCAGCGTGGCGCGGTCGCCTTCCTCGCCTTCATCGTGCTGTACAAGTTGGGCGACGCGTTCGCCGGCTCCCTGATGACGCCTTTCCTGCTCAGCGGGCTGCACTACACCGCGGCCGAGGTGGGCGTGGTCAACAAGGTCATCGGCCTGTGGCTGACGATCGCCGGGGCACTCGCCGGTGGCGCGCTGATGTTCGGGCTGGGTATGTGGCGCGCGCTGCTGCTGTTCGGCGTGTTGCAGGCGGTGAGCAATCTTGGCTTCTGGTGGCTCGCTGCCGGTGGCAAGGGCGCGTTCGGCGGGCTGCTTTTGCCCACCCTTGACTGGGGCTTCGTGGAGATCACAGCGCCGACGCCGGTCGATGGCGCGCTGCTCGCAACAGTGGCTTTCGAGAACCTCTCTGGCGGCATGGGCACCGCCGCACACGTGGCCTTCCAGATGAGCCTCTGCCAGCAGCGCTTTAGCGCGACTCAGTACGCGTTGCTATCGGCGTTTGGCGCCGTCGGCCGGGTGTGGGTCGGGCCGCTGGCCGGCGTGATGGCCGAGAGCATCGGCTGGGCTGGGTTCTTCCTGCTGTCCACCGGGCTGGCGATGCCCGCACTG
>DAORNK010000660.1:0-1110 GCA_035440985.1 Rubrivivax sp.
CGGTCAGCTCCAGCACCGGCTGGCCTTCGGGCGGGGTGGTCATCACAGGCGGATGGCCTGCGCCGGGTCCAGCCGCGCCGCACGCCGAGCCGGCGCCACGGCGGCGAGAACGCCGCAGCCGGTGGCCAGCAGGGCGATGCGCAAAGCCAGCCCGGGCTCGAGCGCGATGTCGAACAGCGGCAGGCCGTCGGACCCGCGCACGAAGGTGACGAAGAGCTTGACCAGCACCGCCGCGAGCAGCACACCCAGGGCCGAACCGATGGCGCCGACGATGGCCCCTTGCAGCAGGAAGATGCGCAGCACCTGGCCCTGCGTGGCGCCCATCGCGCGCAGGATGCCGATCTCGCGGCTCTTCTGCACCACCGACACCACCAGCACGCTGGCGATGCCCAGGACCACCACGATCATCACCACGCCGCGGATCAGGCTGGTGCTGACGGACTGCGCGTTCAGTGCGGACACCAGTTGCGAGTTGGCATCCTGCCAGCTCTCGATCCGGTAGGGCAGGGCGGCCTGCAACTCGTCGGCCAGCTCTTGGGCGGCCCAGACATCGTGCAGCGCCAGATCCAGCGCGGTGGCACCGCCGGGCAGCCCCAGCACGCTCTGGCCCTGGCGCAGCGGCACGATCACGGTGCGGCGGTTGAGCTCGCGGATACCCAGGTCCACCAGCGCGGTGATGGACAGCGATTCGTTGACGCTGCCCGTGGCGATGTTGATGCGGTCGCCGACGCGCACGCCCAGGTCCTTGGCCAGATCGCGGCCGATGATGCCTTCGCCCGGTCCCAGGCGTGCCGTGCCCGCGACAACCTTGCTGCGCAGACGCACGATGCGGTCGTAGCGCTCCAGTTCGACGCCCACCAGCGCGATCGCCTGCGAGGCCTCGCCGCGCAACGCCAGGCCGGCACCGGAAACCATCGGCGAGACGGCCGCCACTTCAGGGCGCGCTTCGAGCAGCGGCAGCAAGGCCGGCCAGTTGCCGATGGAGCGGGCCCGCTGCGTGCGGGGCTGGGTCTGCGTCAGCGTGGCTTCGCTGGCCGCCGGCTCGCGCGCCGGCAGCACCAGGTCTTCGGGCGCCTTGATGCTGACGTGCGCCTGCGCGCCCAGGGTCTT
>DAORNK010000660.1:1162-1568 GCA_035440985.1 Rubrivivax sp.
CCACGGCCACGCCGGCGGCCACGCCGATGATGATGAGCAGGCTCTGCATGCGGCCTTCGCGCAGGAAGCGCACCGCGACTTGTCGCTCGAAACCCAGTCCGGCGTGCATGGGCGGCCGCGTCAGCGTCCCATCGTGTTGGTCAGCGTGGCGGCCGCGCTGTCGGCGGGCGCCTTGAGCACCGTCACTGCGGCCTGCGCATCGGCCCGGGCCCGGCTGCCCAGCGGCCGCACAGGCCCGAGGACGACGAACTCGCCCGCTGCCAGCCCATCGACGATCTCCACCGCCTCGAGCGTGCGCAGGCCTGTGCGCACCTGGCGGGCTTGCACGCGGCCTTCGCGAATCACGTGCACCACGGCCTGGCCGGCCGGCGCTGCGCGGTCCTCGCCGCGCAGTGCCGTCACCGGG
>DAORNK010000661.1:0-1555 GCA_035440985.1 Rubrivivax sp.
GTCCGGGCTCAGCCTTGCCCACGGCCCTTGGCCACCCCGGCGCGGGCACGATTCACATCTTCACTAGCTCTGAGCCAACGCGCGACTGGTCCGCTGCTTCAGCGCCGCGCCGGCGGCAGGTCGGTGCAGCTGCCGTGCGCCACCTCGGCCGCCATGCCGATGCTTTCGCCCAGCGTGGGATGCGGGTGGATGGTCTTGCCGATGTCCACCGCATCGGCACCCATCTCGATGGCCAGCGCCACCTCGCCGATCATGTCGCCGGCGTGGGTGCCGACGATGCCGCCGCCCAGGATGCGACCGTGGCCATGGGCCTCGGGCCCATCGTCGAACAGCAGCTTGGTGAAGCCTTCGTCACGGCCGTTGGCGATGGCGCGGCCCGAAGCCGTCCACGGGAAAAGACCCTTCTTCACCGCGATGCCCTTGGCCTTGGCTTCGTCTTCGGTCAGGCCCACCCAGGCCACTTCGGGGTCGGTGTAGGCCACGCTGGGAATCACGCGGGCATCGAAGCGTGCCTTGCTGTCGCCGGCCGCCACTTCGGCGGCCACGTGCGCTTCGTGCACCGCCTTGTGCGCCAGCATGGGCTGGCCGACGATGTCGCCGATGGCGAAGATGTGCGGCACATTGCTGCGCATCTGCGCATCCACTGGAATGAAGCCGCGCTCGTTGACGACGACGCCGGCCTTGTCGGCCGCCAGCTTGCGGCCGTTGGGCACACGGCCGACGGCCTGCAGCACGAGGTCGTAGACGCCCTCGCTCGTGGCGCCGTCAAGGCCCTCGAACATCACGCGGATGCCTTCGGGCGTGGCCACGGCGCCCGCGGTCCTGGTCTTGAGCATCAACCTGTCGAAGCGCGGCGCGTTCAGCTTCTGCCAGACCTTGACGAGATCGCGGTCGGCACCCTGCATCAGGCCGTCGAGCATTTCCACCACGTCGATGCGCGCGCCCAGCGTGGAGTAGACCGTGGCCATCTCCAGGCCGATGATGCCGCCGCCGATGACCAGCATGCGCCGGGGATTCTGGCGCAGCTGCAGCGCACCGGTGCTGGTGACGATGCGCTCATCCTGGGGCAGGAAAGGCAGCTTCACGGCTTCGGAGCCGGCCGCGATGATGGCGTTGCTGAACCGCAAGGTCTGGCCTTTGCCGTCGGCACCCGTGACCTTCAGGTGGTGCGGATCGACGAACTCGCCTACGCCCTGCACCACGGTCACCTTGCGCATCTTCGCCATCGCCGCCAGGCCGCCCGTGAGCTTGCCCACCACCTTGTTCTTGTGTGCCAGCAGCTTGGCCAGGTCCACCTTGGGCGCAGCGAAGTCGACGCCCAGGTGTGCGAAGTGCTTGACCTCGTCCATCACCGCCGCGACGTGGAGCAGGGCCTTGCTGGGGATGCAGCCCACGTTCAGGCACACGCCACCCAGGGTGGGAAAACGCTCCACCAGCACGGTCTTCAGGCCCAGGTCGGCCCCGCGGAAGGCCGCCGAATAGCCGCCCGGGCCCGCGCCCAGCACCAGCAGATCACATTGCAGATCGGCGCCGCCGGCATAGCTGGCCGCCACCG
>DAORNK010000662.1:0-1553 GCA_035440985.1 Rubrivivax sp.
TGTCGGTGCGCAACCTGCTGGCCGGCGTCAACGTCAGCGGCGGCCAGATCGACGTGCGGCTGGAAGGCGACAACGCACGCATCGAGCGCTTCACGCTGCGCGGCGGCGAGGGCAGCCTCACGGTCACCGGTGGCGCGACGCTGGAACCGCGCTTCCAGGCCCGGCTGCAGGCCCAGGCCGAACGCTTCCGCGTGCTGGCCCGCGTCGATCGCAGCATCACCGCCAGCGGCCAGGCCGAACTGGTCCTGGGCCCGGACCAGGGGCGCCTGGATGGCAAGGTCACGCTCGACGAGGGCTTCTTCGACGCCAGCCAGAAGGACGCGCCATCGCTGGACGACGATGTCACGATCCGGCAGGGCGAGCTGCCCGAGAAGACCGCCGCGGATGCCGCACCGCCCGCCCACCCCTGGCGCCTGGGGCTGGGCGTGGACATCGGGCTGGGCGACAAGCTGCGTTTTCGCGGTTGGGGCGTGGACACCGGCTTGCGCGGCGATCTGCGGCTGACCGGCTTCTGGGGCCAGCCCGCCATCCACGGCCGCATCTACAGCCAGGACGGCACCTACGCCGCATACGGACAGAAGCTGAACATCGACCGTGGTGTCGTCGAGTTTCTCGGGCCGGTCGGCGACCCGCGGCTGGATGTGCTGGCACTGCGCCCGAACATCGACAACCAGGTGGGCGTGCTGATCACCGGCAGCGCCCTGTCGCCGCGCGTGCGCCTGTACGCCAACCCCGAGCTCAGCGAATCGGAAAAACTCTCCTGGCTGGTGCTGGGCCGCGCCCCGGACGGCCTGGGCCGCAGCGACACCGCCTTGCTGCAGCGCGCCGCCGTGGCCCTGCTGGCCGGTGAAGGCGAAGCCCCCACCGATGCCCTGCTCAGGAACCTGGGCATCGACGAACTCTCACTGCGCCAGAGCGAAGGCGACGTGCGCGAGACCGTCATCACGCTGGGCAAGCAGCTTTCGCGCCGCTGGTACGTGGGCTACGAACGCGGCGTCAATTCGACCACCGGCACCTGGCAGCTCATCTACCGCATCGCGCAGCGCTTCACGCTGCGCGCACAAAGCGGGCTGGACAGCTCGCTGGACATGATCTGGGTCTGGCGCACCCAGGAACCGCCACCCGATGCGGCCATGAGAAAATCCACCCTCATCCCGCCGTAGTTCAATGGATAGAACGGGCGCCTCCTAAGCGCCAGATACAGGTTCGATTCCTGTCGGGGGGACCATTCGCCGTGGGCCCACAAGGTCCCTGCGGACCTTGGGGCGGCGAATGGAGGTTCGCGCTTGCAAGCGCGAACCCAGCGTGGTTCCACGCCAGCCCGGCTGGCGAACAGTGAATCGCGCCTGCAAGCACGAGCGCTGCAGTGCCCGTGACTTCGGGGTTCGGGTCCCGCCGTCAACCTTCCGGCGCTCGCAGCGCCCGGCTGAGCAGCACCACCGGGATCAGCCCCACCGCGACGATGGCCAGCGAAGGCAACGCGGCCTCGGCCAGGCGCTCGTCGCGCGCCAGGTTGTAGGCCACCACGGCCAGCGTGTCGCTGCCGAAGGGGC
>DAORNK010000663.1:0-1533 GCA_035440985.1 Rubrivivax sp.
CGCTGGCCGTGATTGGCCCGGGCACGGGCCTGGGGGTTGCCGGCATCATGCCCACGGCGCGTGGCTGGGTGGCCATCCCTGGCGAGGGCGGGCACGCGACGCTGGCCCCGGTGGACGACCACGAGAGCGCCCTGCTGGCTGCCGTGCGCCAGCAGCACTGCCACGTATCGGCCGAACGCCTGCTGTCCGGCATCGGCTTGCCGGTGCTGCACCAGGCCGAGGCCGCGGTCGCGGGCCTGGCCCATGAGCCGCTGAGCACGCAAGCCATCGTGCAGCGGGGCCTGGCACGCGAAGATGCGCTGTGCAGCCGCACGCTCGACGACTTCTGCGCCCTGCTGGGCAGTTTTTCAGGCAATGTGGCGCTGACCCTGGGCGCACGCGGCGGGGTCTACATCGGCGGCGGCATCGTGCCGCGGCTCGGCCCGCGGTTCTTCAGCTCGCGTTTTCGCGAGCGTTTCGAAGCCAAGGGCCGCTTCCAGTCCTACCTGCAGGCCATTCCAACGGCGCTGATCACCGACACCTTGGCCGCTCTGATCGGTGCGGCGCTGGCGCTGGAACAGCACGGCTGAAGCCCGACGGCAGCAACCCAGGCCCGTCCGACCGGGCACGCCGCCGCGCGAACGCCTCCGGGCATGTCAACCGATCGGCCCGTTCAGCGTTGTTGCTTGGCCGGAAGACACTTCGCGACGTCTCTGCGGGGTTTCCATGGCGGCCCGGCCACACAACACGCGGATCGGGCTCTGGCCCTTCATAACCTCACACGAGAACCACCATGTCCAAGACCCTGACCGCCCTGTTCCTGGCTGCCTTCGCCTTCAGCGCCCAGGCTGCTTCGCACGCCGGCGCCGCCCCCATGAAGGAAGCCGCTGCCGCCCCGGCCGCCGCCAAGGCAGAAGCCGCCAAGCCGGCCGCTTCCGCTGCCAAGAAGGCCAAGGCCGCGAAGAAGCCGGCTGCCGCCGCTTCCGCCGCCAAGTAAGCCTTTCGGCTCTCCGCGACAAAGGGCAGGCGCGATGCGCCTGCCCTTTCCGCTTCAGGGGTGTGCCGAATCACGGCAAGACCACCGACACCTCGTCCATCACCTTGGGCTCACCCGGTTCGCCGCCACCCAGCCCATGTGAAGCCGCCTGCGGCGCCAGCGCGCGATAGCCGCCGTCGTAGTCCCAGGTCGTGACATGGATGCGCGCGCCGGCCAGTGACGGCAGGTTGCCCAGCGCGCTGGCGGGCAGCAGCAGACTCACGGTGTGAGTGGCCGCTTCCACGCTGATCGTGGCACCGCCCGCCAGCGGGCTGCCTTCGTGGTCTGCGCTGGCGCCCTCGGCACTGAACAGCGCGTTGGACCAGCCGTGCACCCGCAGGCGCCGGTGCCAGCGCATGCCATCGGGCAGTTCGGCCGCCTGCAGCGGCATGACCCGCGCGCCGCCGGGCTGGCCCGGCAGTTCGATGAAGACGGTGAAGGCCACGTGGTCGAAGCCGTTGGCCGGGTTCCAGCTGGTGGTGACGCGGGCGGTCTGCAGGTCCAGCCGCAGCGCGCCG
>DAORNK010000664.1:0-1532 GCA_035440985.1 Rubrivivax sp.
CGCAGCATGCGGCCGTGCAGATGGCCGGCACGCTGCTCGGACGCTGGCCCACCGGTGCGGCGCCGGACCTGCTGGTCATGCCGCCGCGTTGCGCCGATCTGCAGCGCCGCCGCAGCACGCCGCTGGATGCCTGGCTGCGCCAGATGCTGGGCGAGTTCGTGCAGACGCACTGTGCCTATTCGTCCTACTTCATGCCGCCCGTGCCGCAGCGCTTCGCGGCGCTGCTGCAGCATCCGGACCACAGCGCCGAGGTCGAGCGGCGTTTGCTGCTGATGCATGTGGCGGCCGGCACGGCCGCACCGGTGGCAGACCTCGTCCGTCTGGCCGAGCCCGGCCAGACGCACAACCCGACGCTCTGGCAAGGCCTGATGCAGGCCATGGCTGTCACCCATCATCCCGCGAAGGAGTCGGCCTCATGAACCCGATCAGCAACCTCCGTATCGGCGCCCGGCTGTGGACGGCCTTCGGGCTGCTCATCGGCCTGCTCGTAGTGCTTTCCGTGCTGGCCACCGGTGGGCTGCGCAAGTCCGGGTTGGCCTTCGAGCACGTGATGGGCGAGCGCTACGCCAACATCCGTGCCGTGGCCGCGCTGTCGGACGACGTGGGCGTGGTGGTCCTGGCGGTGCGCAACTTCGTCATGCTCGACGACCCCGCCAAGCGCGCGCAGGAGCTGACCACGCTGAAAGACACGCGCCAGGCCATCGACGACGACTACAAGTCGCTGGCTGCGCAGATCCAGGACGAAGACGGTCGCCAGCGGCTGGGGGCGCTGCAGGCCCGTGGTGAGGAATTCCTCAAGGCGCTGGACGGCCTGCTGGCGATGGCCGCCCAGGACGACCGTGCCAAGGCGGGCGAGCTCGTGCAGGGTGATCTGCAGAAGGCGCAGCTGGACTACATGGCAGCGCTGGCCAACTTCACGCGCGTGCAGGAGAAGGCGATGGAGCGTGCGGCCGGCGACGCACAGGCCATGGGCCGTTGGCTGCAGATCGTGCTCTGGGGTGCCGCCGCCATCGGCCTGGCGCTGGGGGGCGTGACGGCCTGGTGGGTCACCCGTTCCATCACGCGTCCGCTGCAGGCTGCCGTGGCTGCGCTGCGTGAACTGGAAGCCGGCAACCTGGCCGTGCAGATCCCTGGCGGCCGGCGGGACGAACTGGGCCAGATGCTGCAGGCCCTGGCCAACACCGTGCAGTCGCTGCGCCGTGTGGTGGGCCGCGTGCACCATGGCGTGCAGACGGTCACCAGTGCCAGCGGGGAGATCGCCGCCGGCAATCAGGACCTCTCCCAGCGTACCGAGCAGCAGGCCAGTTCGCTGCAGCAGACGGCCGCCACGATGGACGAATTCAGCGGCAGCGTGCGGCAAAGCGCCGAACATGCGCGCCAGGCCGATGAGCTGGCCAGCACCGCCAGCCAGGCCGCCCGCCGCGGTGGCGAGGTGGTGAGCCAGGTCGTGGGCACGATGGCCGACATCAGTGCCAGCAGCCGCCGCATCGCCGACATCATCGGGGTCATCGACGGCATCGCCTTCCAGACCA
>DAORNK010000665.1:0-1126 GCA_035440985.1 Rubrivivax sp.
TGCGCTCCACGCCTTCACCGCTGGAGATCTTGCGCACGATGAAGCTGCTGTTGAGCCCGCGGTTGCGCTTGGCGATGACGACGCCTTCGTAGGCCTGCACGCGCTTGCGCGTGCCTTCCACCACGTTGACGTTGACGATCACGGTGTCGCCGGGAGCGAAGGCGGGAATGGTGCGGTTGAGACGCGCGATCTCTTCCTGCTCGAGGGTGGCAATGAGGTTCAAGGTTTTCTCCATGCGATCGTGTCGCGGGCGCGTTGGAGTGACGTCTTGGGTGGCCCGGCAGAGGATCGAAAAGCTTTTGATTATAGCCCGAGCCGTGCCAGGCAGCGCTCGTCAGCGGCGCTCAGCCGTCCGGCCGCCCGGGCCGAGGCGATCAGGTCAGGCCTTCGACGGGCCGTCAGCTCCAGCGACTTCTCGCGCCGCCAGCGTTCGATCTCGGCGTGGTGGCCCGACAGCAGCACGGGCGGTACTTCCTGCTCGCCGCCGGGCAGCACCAGCTTTTCCGGCCGGCTGTACTGCGGGCCTTCCAGCAGGCCGTCGGAGAAGCTGTCGCGTTCGTGCGATGGTGCATTCAGCACACCGTCCTGCAGCCGCGCCACCGCGTCCAGCAACACCAGCGCCGGCAGTTCGCCGCCGGACAGGACGAAGTCGCCCAGGCTCAGTTCCTGGGTCACCCGGGCGTCGATGACACGCTGATCGATGCCTTCATAACGGCCGCACAGCAGCACGGCGCCCGGCCCGGCCGCCATCTCCTGCACCAGGGCCTGGTCGATACGACGGCCCGTGGGCGTGAAGTGCACGACGGCCGGCGGCCCACCGCCCCGGTCGGCCGCCACGGCATCCAGCGCGCGCAGCAGCGGTTCGGCCAGCATCACCATGCCAGGGCCGCCACCAAAGGGGCGGTCGTCCACCCGGCGGTAGCTGTCTGGCGCGAAGTCCCGCAGTGGCCACAGGCGCACGTCCACCAGGCCCGAGGCAAAGGCGCGCCGCGTGATGCCATGGCTCAGGTGCGGGGCAAAGAGCTCCGGGAAGATCGTGATGACGTCGAAGCGCATGGCCGCGCTGCCAGGCGTCAGTAGTCGGCCTGCCAGTCCACGTGCAGGCACCGGCCAGGCAGGTCGACCT
>DAORNK010000665.1:1287-1530 GCA_035440985.1 Rubrivivax sp.
AGTAGAACTCATCCTCGTCCGGCGTCGGGAAGCTGGCCCGCGAGACGAACACGCGTGCCCCTTGCAACGCCTCGGCCGCGCTGCGATCGGGCAGCTCTTGCGCCGTGGCCACCACGCCGTCGCCGTGTTCGCGCGCCTGCACCACACGCAGCAGCGGCGGCAGCGGCGGCGAATGGGGCGGTGCCGGGCGCGGCGGGTCGGCCGGCTGGAGGTACCAGCGCTTGGAAGAGAACAGGGCCTGGG
>DAORNK010000666.1:0-250 GCA_035440985.1 Rubrivivax sp.
TGGCCGCCCCGCGCCAGAAGCCCGGCTTCGCGCGCGCGTTGCAGCTCATCGCGCTGGGGCTGCGCAACGAAGGCGTGCGCGAGTGGAACTTCACGCTGCGCGGCCTGGCCGATCGCGAACTGCTCGCTTCCGCCCAGCTGGCCTGCGACAACGCCGTGTGGGACCGCTGCATCAACACCAGCGAACGTGCGCGCAGCCAGTTCGACCTGGCGCAGCGCTTCCCGGTGCCGCTGCGCGAGCAGGTGCTGGC
>DAORNK010000666.1:367-1519 GCA_035440985.1 Rubrivivax sp.
CGCGCAAGCTGGGCTTGGAATACCGCCCGTCGCTGATCGCCGACCCTGCCTTCAACCTGCAGCTGGGCGCGGCCTACCTGAAGCGCCTGGTGGATGATTTCGAGGGTTCGCTGCCGATGGCCACCGCGGCCTACAACGCCGGCCCCGGCCGGCCGCGCCGCTGGCGCGAAGGGGCCGTGCTCGAGCCCGCGGCCTGGGCCGAGAGCATTCCCTTCCACGAGACGCGCGACTACGTGAAGAAGGTGCTGACCAACAGCCTGTACTACTCGGCCGTGCTCAGCGGCCAGGACCTGCCTTCGCTGAAGACGCGGCTGGGGGCGCCCATAGGCCCGCGCGATCCCGCTTCGCCGGTGGCGAACCTGCCCTGATCATCCAGAGGAACGGCCCATGTCGTCGCTGAAACAAGTTCTCGTGCTGGGCGGCACCGGCTTCGTGGGCCGCGCCGTCTGCCAGCGCCTGGCTGAAGTCCGGCCATCCACCCGCGTGCGCGTGCCGACCCGGCGTCCCTTGCGCGGCAACAGCGTGCGATTCCTGCCCAATGTCGATGTGCTGCAGGCCGACGTGCACGACGAAGCCAGCCTGCGCCGCCTGCTGACCGGTTGCGATGCGGTCGTGAACCTGGTGGCCATCCTGCATGGCAGCGCGGCGGCATTCGAACAGGTGCATGTGGCGTTGCCGCGCAAGCTGGCCCAGGCGTGCCTGGCGGCGGGTGTGCGCCGTGTGGTGCACGTCAGTGCCCTTGGCGTGGGGCCAGATGCACCTTCGAACTACCTGCGCAGCAAGACTGCCGGCGAAGCCGTGCTGACGGCTGCCGGGCTGGACCTGACGGTGTTGCGGCCATCGGTGATCTTTGGTGTGGACGACCGCTTCCTCAACCTCTTTGCGCAGTTGCAGGCGCTGGCGCCGGTCTTTCCGCTGGCCGGTGGCCAGGCGCGCTTCCAGCCGGTGTGGGTGCAGGATGTCGCACAGGGTGTCGTGGCCGCCCTGATGCAGCGCAGCAGCATTGGCCAGGTGATCGAGTGCGCCGGGCCGGACGTACTGACGCTGTCCGAACTCGTGCGGCTGGCCGGCCGCTGGGCGGGCGTGGAGCGGCCACAGATTGCGCTGCCGGCGGCCATCGGCCGGCTGCAGGCCCTGTTGATGGAGTGCCTG
>DAORNK010000667.1:0-1516 GCA_035440985.1 Rubrivivax sp.
CCTGCAGCGCCCGGCGCACGCGGTGCAGGTGGTGTGCCGTCGCATGGGGGGCGGGTTCGGCGGCAAGGAGGCGCAGTCGGCGCTGTTCGCCTGCGTGGCCGCGGTGGCCGCCGCCCGGCTGCGCTGCCCCGTCAAGCTGCGGCTGGACCGCGACGACGATTTCCTGATCACCGGCCGCCGGCATTGTTTCGACTACGAACTGCGTGCCGGCTTCGACGGCACCGGCCGCATCCTGGGCGCCGAAGCCACGCTGGTGGCGCGGGCGGGCCATTCGGCGGACCTGTCCGGCCCGGTGATGACGCGCGCGTTGTGCCACTTCGACAACGCCTACTGGTTGCCCGACGTGGCCGTGCACGGCTATGCGGGCAGGACCAACACACAGAGCAATACCGCGTTCCGCGGCTTCGGCGGCCCGCAGGGTGCGATCGCCATCGAGTACCTGCTGGACGGCGTCGCGCGCCGCCTGGGCCTGGACCCGCTGGACGTGCGCCTTGCCAACTTCTATAGCCAGCAGACCCGCAATGTCACCCCTTACGGGCAGGTGGTGGGGGACAACATCCTCCACGAACTGGTCGATGAGCTGGCCACCAGCAGCGAGTACCGCGCACGCCGGGCCGCCATCGCGGCCTTCAACGCCACCAGCCCGGTGCTCAAGAAAGGTCTGGCGCTGACACCGCTGAAGTTCGGCATCAGTTTCAACGTCGTGCACCTGAACCAGGCCGGCGCGCTGGTGCACGTCTACACCGATGGCAGCGTGCTCGTGAACCACGGCGGCACCGAGATGGGTCAGGGCCTGAACACCAAGGTCGCGCAGGTGGTGGCCCACGAACTCGGCCTGCCGCTGACGGCCGTGCGCTGCAGCGCCACCGACACCAACAAGGTGGCCAACACCTCGGCGACAGCGGCCAGCACCGGCAGCGACCTGAACGGCAAGGCGGCCCAGGACGCGGCGCGCCGCATCCGCGGGCGCCTGGCCGCCTTTGCCGCCGAACATTGGGGCGGTGCTGCCGAAGCCGTGCGCTTTTCCGAGGGCGAAGTCTTCGTGGCCGGCCAGGCCATCCGGTTTTCCGAAGTCGTGGCGCTGGCCTATCTGGCGCGCGTGCAGCTGTGGAGCGACGGTTTCTACGCCACCCCGGGCCTGAGCTGGGATCGCCAGACCCTGCGTGGCCATCCGTTCTACTACTTCGTCTACGGAGCGGCGGCGAGCGAAGTGGTGGTGGACACGCTGACGGGCGAAAGCCGTGTGCTGCGCGCCGACATCCTGCACGACGCGGGCCAGTCGCTCAACCCGGGTATCGACATCGGCCAGATCGAAGGTGCCTTCGTGCAGGGCATGGGTTGGCTGACCAGTGAAGAGCTGGCCTGGCACCCGGCCGACGGCAGCCCGCGGGCCGGCTTGCTGACCACGCACTCGCCCAGCACCTACAAGATCCCCACCGCCAACGACTGCCCGCCGGTGCTGCGCACGCGCCTGTACAACCGGCCCAACGCGCAGGACAGCATCCACCGCAGCAAG
>DAORNK010000668.1:0-1511 GCA_035440985.1 Rubrivivax sp.
TGGCAGGCGGCCAGCGAAGACCTCTTCATGGCCCGCACGCGCCATGTGCAGGCCCTGCAGCGCACGCAGGCGCACCTGGCGCAGGCCCAGGCCCAGGCCGCACTGCGCGACGCCGCGCTGGACCTGCTGGCCGAAGAGTTGCGCCTGGCCCACCGCGCGCTGTGCGCGATCACCGGTGAGTTCGGCAGCGAAGACCTGCTGGGCGAGATCTTCGGCCGCTTCTGCATCGGCAAGTAGTCCGCACGCATGTCCGCCGTCGAGCTGACCGTCATCGCCATCTACATGGCGGCCACGCTGGCGGTCGGCCTTTCGATGAAGGGCAGGGCCGCTTCGGCCGACGACTACTTTCTGGGCGCGCGCGACCTGCCGGCCTGGGCCGTGATGCTGTCCATCGTGGCCACCGAGACTTCGGCGTTGACGGTGATCTCGGTGCCGGGCATCGCGGCGCGTGGTGACCTGCGCTTCCTGCAGCTGGCCTTCGGTTACCTGCTGGGCCGCATCGTGGTGGCCTGGTGGCTGTTGCCGGGCTACTTCAGCGGTGCGCAGCAGACGGCCTATCAGCGGCTGGAAGCGCGCTTCGGCGCGCCCACGCGGCGGCTGCTGTCGGCCACCTTCCTGGTCACGCGCTTTCTGGCCGACGGGGTGCGCATCTTCGCCGGCGCCATCCCGCTGGCCTTGCTGACCGGCTGGGACGTGGGCTGGTCCATCGTGGTGATGGGCGCGGTGACGCTGGCCTATACCTTTGTCGGTGGCCTGCGTTCGGTGGTGTGGGCTGATGCGCTGCAGCTGGGTGTCTACGTGGCCGGCGGCGTGGCGGCGCTGGTCATCGCCACCCGGATGGCGCTGCAGGGCGGCGGCGACCTGGGCAGCCTGCTGGCCCAGGCGGCCGATGCCGGCAAGCTGCAGCTGCTGGACTGGAGCCTGTCCTTCAGCGTGCCCTTCACCGTGCTGGGGGGCCTGGTGGGCGGCGCGATGCTGTCGGCGGCCAGCCATGGCACCGACCAGATCATCGTGCAGCGCCTGCTGGCCACGCGTTCGCTGCGCGACGCGCAGTGGGCGCTGGTGGGCTCCGGGGTGCTGGTGATCGCGCAATTTGCGCTCTTCCTGCTGCTGGGCACCGCGTTGTGGGCCGCCGGCCAGGCGGTCCCCGGCCTGAGCGGCGACGAGATCTTTCCGCGCTTCATCGTGCAGCACCTGCCCGCCGGCCTGGCCGGCCTGGTGATGGCCGGCATCCTGGCCGCGGCGATGAGCACCATCAGTTCGTCCATCAGCGCGCTGGCCTCGTCGGTGACCAGTGATCTGTATGCCGGCTGGACCGGCCATCGCGACGGCCCGCACCTGCTGCGCGTGGGGCGCTGGTTCTCGCTGCTGTGGGGCGTGCTGCTCACCGCCGCGGCGCTGGGCTTCCACGTGGCGGCCAGCGGGCGCGACACGCCGGTGGTGGTGCTGGCGCTGTCCATCGCTTCGGTGACCTACGGCGCGCTGCTGGGCACCTACGTGCTGGCCGGCTG